>JAZUHO010000046.1:0-19605 GCA_045641745.1 Agathobacter sp.
TCACAGCTGGCCGATGCGTCCATAAAAGAAGACCATAACCTAGCGTATACACCGCTGCCATCATAATCATAGCCTTCTTGTTGTCTATGTTTTTACGCGCATACAATGCGCCAAATCCAAAAGCTACCAAATATAGTGCGATTCGTCCACCAAAAGGAATTGTAGATCCTTCTGTCGACGCTCTTGTTGAAAACTCAATGATGATAAATAATACCAACTGACACACGATGGTCGCCGCCATGATTTGATTTGCTCTGCGATACTGACTTGCTGTTAGTTCTTTACTAACAATTCGTTTCTTCATAACTGTTCCTCCGTGTCTTGTGATATTATTCTTACTTTCACTAGGAAATTTTTCCTACTTCTCTCTCATTTTACACCATTCTTCCAAATATTGCAAAAGAAAAAAGAGTATTCTACACATGCAGACACAACACACTGACATGTAGCTACTCTTTTTCCTTTCTCCCTTTTTATGTGGTAGATAATTCCACTCCCATTTCTTACTTCTCGTCCTTTAGAACTTTCCACCGCCACCACCATGGGTAGCTCCAGAAGATGATTGGTGCGTGGAAGACTCTTTTTCCTTTTTTCTACGATCTACATGTCGATATAAGAAATACTCGCCCCCATTTCGCACATGCATACTATTTTTCACCATGTAATCCGCTGCACTGTTACTTGGCGCTACGCTTTTTAGCTTCATGCGAAGCATAATCGTATAGGTTACAGCTACTGCAAGTCCCACGCCTAAGCTAATCAGTAAGTATTTCCCCAATGGCAGCTTCCCTTTTGGTAGATTACGCTTCGTATAAGGTTCTCCTGTTTTTGCTTGCAAAATAAATTCTTCACAGCACTTCGCATAGGTCTCAAAGGCCTTCGCATAATTTTTCTCTTGTAAATCTTCCTTTATTTGATTTCCAATATATTGAATTCCATCGTCTGTGAATACCGTAATCGCCTTTCCCCTCGTGCTAATCCACCAGTCTCTAGTTCTCATGTTGATATACAGTAAAGCACCGGACCGATCTGCTCCCACACCGTATCCATTTTGATCGAAGAAATCGTCCGCTGCGGCCTCTGCCGACGAGATTGCTTCATTCGTCGTAACAATCACAAGGTCCATCTCATAGGTCTTGCTTAGTCCTGTCAGCTTCTCTTCTAAGGCTTCTTTCTTCGCCTTTGAAAGCAGATTTGCCTCGTCCACCACATGCATGGGTTCTGCCACCGCAGTTATTCCCATCCAGAATGTCCCTAGAAATAGCATACATAAAAGGGCGACGAGCCCATGTCTTTTCTTTCTTGTTCTCATCTTCTCCCCCTATAAAAACCACATTCCCATCAATATTGCAAACATGAGCAAAAAGCTTGCACCAAAGGACAAGAGGAAATAGCGTATCATGGCACCAATATCCACCGGAAGGTTTCCCACAAATTTTCCTGTTTGTCCATTCATTGCAAACATATAGTCTTTCTCATTCCACTTGGTATGTAAAATCCAAACCGGATACATCCCATAGCTAACTTTGGCATCCGATAAGAAAATATTTCCGCCATCTGGAATTACCGTTGCATACCCATGTATGGTCCGCATAAAGCTATCAAATGCCGCACGCTCCACGCGCTCATTTGCCCTTGCCACACTTTCCTCTTTGCCCACATCATACTTATCCGCATAATATCCTGCAAAATATGCACTTTGAAAAGGCTTAGCTTCTGAAAAGTAATAGGGTTCTAAGGACTCCATCATGTCGTCCGGCATCTTCGATGATCCATCCACCGGCACATGTGCAAAAGCGATGTCTCCCTCACGTGTTACTGCATAATAGCTAGTTTCTGTATAATTGTAATTCGAATCACTCCAGGAACGTACACGCGTCGCACGATAACGCATATTTACATCTGCCTCTGTATCAAACAGCCAATATGGCACATAAATTCCTTTAATTTCCTGTATGTGATTCTGTTCCTTAAATACTTTAGGCAACAACCGCTTTCCCTTTAAGTGTTTTTCAAAGTGTTCCATGGCGGCTTTCTTATCGAAATGAAAAGGAATAATATAATCTGGTTTCAAGCTACCGGATAAACTCCCCTTCATAACAACAGGACTATCGCAATAGGGGCAGAAGCTTGCCGCAGTATTCTCATCTGCGATAATCTCTCCACCACAGGAATTGCATATATAAATGCGCATGCCTTGCTCTTCGCCTTCTTGCCACTCATTTGTGGAGTCCATATTCCACTCCATGTTATGACTAGAATTTGCAAGCTCGGCATCATACTTTGCTAACGTTTCCACTTCAAATTCCGTATCACAATACGGACATTTCATCTTCTGTGTCCCACTGTTAAAAGTAATTGCGCCTCCACAGCAAGGACACTTATACTGCTGTAATTCAGACATCGTAGCCTCTCCTATTCCTTACTGCCTTGGTTTTCCACAGTTCGAGCAAAACTTACCGGTATTCTGTGCACCACACGCACAGGTCCATGGAAGTGTTGGATTTGCCGCACCACAATTCGAACAGAATTTTCCTGTGTTGGTTGTTCCACAAGCGCAAATCCACCCACTTGGCTGTGCCTGCTGCGCTGCGCTATTTTCAAGTGGTTGTCCCATAGAAAACAAATTCTGGGTATTCATGCCACCTGCCGCATTTGCCATATTCATTCCCATAAATCCCGTCATAGCACCAGCCGTGTTACCTGCTGCTGTGCGCATAGCATCTGCCTGTGCTCCTGCAAGGTTTGCAGCTGCCATAGTAGGATTTGCAAATACTGCATTCTTCTGTAAGTTCTTAATCAGCTCTGCATCCTCATCTGGTAGTGTTACCGAACCGATTGCAATACTTTCAATCTTAATTCCACGATTGTTCGACCATCTCTCTAAGAGAGCCTCGTTCATCGCATTTTCTAATTCCATATTATGGGCAACAATCTGATTTGGACGAAGTCCCATATCCGATAACGTTGCAAGTGCTGGCTGTAGCACACTTAAGAATTCTGTTTTAAGCTGTCCATCCAAATTCTCTCTTGTATAGACGTTCTCCACATTTCCACATACGCCTGCGTAGAAACGAATGGGATCTTCAATTCGATAAGAGAATACTCCCGAACAGCGAACCGATACATCCACATCCAATCCAATTCGTGGATCTACAACGCGAAATGGAACCGGATTTGCAGTTCCAAATTTATTCCCCACAAGTTCTTTGGTATTAATAAAGTAAATACGCTGATCTTTTGCCGTATCGCCACCATAGGTAAAACGCTTTGCAAAGGTCTTAAAGGATGCTTTAATCCCCTCTCCCAGTGGGCCACTGAACACACTTGGTTCCGATGAACTATCAAATACAAATTCTCCCGGCTCCGCACAGATTTCTACGACTTTTCCTTGCTCCGTAATAATCATGCACTGTCCAACCGCCACTGCAATGGTAGAACCATTAGTAATTACATTCTCGCTTCCCTTGGTATTTGATGAGCGCTTGCTTGTCTGTTTCTTTCCCTTTGCAACTAACACATCTCCTGTGAGCGAATCACAGTAGAAAAACTCTTTCCACTGATCTGCAAGCGTTCCCCCTGCCGATCCAATTGCTGCTTTAATTAATCCCATAACAAATTCCTCCACCTTTTCTTCTATTTTCTTTTATCTTCTTTATATTTCCTATTTTTTTCTAGCAAATGCATCCCAAAAACAATATGGTACTTTTCTATGAATCCCTCGTTTTCCTTGGACGCCTTACTTATTATTGTATCACTACTCACTATATTGTTCAAAGAAATCCAAAATCACCTGATTTGCATCCACCCCTGTCAACCTCTCGTCTGGCCAGGAATGTCCGCCACCTTCGATGATCACCTGCCAAACAAACTCCTTGTTTTTCTCGTTGGTATATTTACTACACGTCGCGCGATTGGATAAGGCTTCCTCTTTCTGTAAGGTCAATCCGTTAGCCTTCACCCAATAATCCATAACGTCCTCTATGGCAGGTGCAATCGCATAGTCTGCGGAACCATTCGCATGCATGGGGACCACCTCATCCCTGGTTCCATAGATTTCAAGTACGCCAACCGATGCACTATCCTTCTTGTTTTCCCAAATTTTTTGTGGCATCATTCCTGCAACACTTGCCACTGCTCGAAACGTATCAGATGCCTCCATCGCAAGGCGCTGCGTCATAAATGCGCCATTACTGAAGCCAGCCACAAATGTTTTGTCCTTATCACAGTTTTTTTCTTCTTGTAGATAGTGAACAAGCGCCTTAAGAAAGCCTACGTCATCTTTCTTACAATCATCCAGACCGCTGTTCCAGCCAAATCCTGCCGCTGTCTTTTCTTTGTCCGGTGTCGCAGTCACATAAACAACTGCGTAGCCTCGGGCATTGGCATCACAATCCATCTTTGTCATATTCCGAAATGCTTCCGCATTGTTCCCATACCCCGGCAGCATCACGATAAGTGGACATTTTTCCTCTCTTTCCTCTGGGAAAAAGGCGAAGAACTCATGTGCTTCCCCTTCATAGATACACTGATATCCATTCGCTTTTTCCAGTTGTGTCACATCTGACACACACTTTGTCGCAGATGCTTTGCACCCTACGAGCGTTGCCAGCAGCACCGTCATAAGACCACACCCGGCAACCGCAAACCTTCCCCTTCTTTGTTTCATTTATCCCTTCTCCTCCTAATTTCTTATACTTCCCCTTTTGATTACTTTTGCTTCCCCTTTTGATTACCTATATCGCTATGGTTTTCTCTAATTTAATTCTTCTTAATTCCAAACAAGAATCTGGTTACTCCAATGCGCTTTGCCACCTCATAGGACAGAATGGTCGCAGCAAAGGAGCACAGAACAATCAGCAAGTACGCCACGCCATCGTTTGGTATGGAATTTACAAATAGGTATCCGAATATAACCACCCAGCTTTGGTGAAAGAAATAAATCGGAAATGCAGCCTTCGATAAGTACTCTGTCCAAGAAAATTTTTTATTTAAAAATTGCATGCCAAGTCCTAACAATGCCAAAATTCCTGCCCATCTTAAAATGGTATTTGAAATGCCCCAAAACAATTCTGGACCCCCAAAGGTCTGATATGCAACGCAGCGAATCACAATTGCTGCCACTGCCACTGTACTTGAAATTTTCCACTTTTTCCCGATATATTCCTGCACGTCCTCATTGCTAAGAACAAAGTAGCCAATCAAAAACCATCCCCAAAATTCGGTAAGGCTCTTTCCGCCTATATCCCCTAATGGTTCTATTACTGGTGGAATCACTCCGACGAGAATAATGCCCCACCCACAGAGCTTTTGGGAAGGAATCTTCCATTCCCTTTTCTTTGCCCATGCAATGAGCGGTATGCTCACCATGGATACCACGAACAAATATAGAATAAACCAAAGCTGTCCCGGCGTAAAGGCACCATCATATCCTCCAAAGTCCGTAATCTGAAAGAATCTGCTATAATGCTGCCAATAGTTTCCTTCGTATCCATTGTGAAACTTATCTGCCAAGTAGGTTTGCACTGGAATCACCAATAAAATTCCCGCCAAAAGGGGAATAAGCAACCTTCTTACGCGCTCCATCATATATTCTCGGTACGTTCTTCTCTTTAGTGCGTATACCGTTGAAATTCCAGCTATTACAAATAGACCAGACATCCACCATGGATATGTACAGAACACGAACATGGATGCTGCTTTTACTGGAGTTGAATTGATATAAAATATCTCCCCGGACGCATTATAAATCATAACTGTATGAAATGGAATTAATAGTAAAATACATAGTATTCTTACATTATCAATCCACATTTTTCTTCCTTTATCCATCCTTCTTTTTCCTCCGTGCGAGCCTATTCATATCTATTTCTTGGGCTCGCTTTTCATAAATCACTTGATGCTATGCTGATAAAAGAGAGGCAACAATGGCCTCCCTTTTTCAGCATATTAATATCCCTATTTCGCTTCTACATATTTGTATTTTTTAAGAATCTGCCCAAATGCAAGACAAGCTATCGTTCCTACGATTGCAAGAACAAACATCATAAGGGATGCGCCTGCGCCTTTTCCAACGCCAAACAGCTTGGCTAGCATACTTGTTTCTGCTGTCTTTGCCATAATTGGTTCACACACTTTGTCAACCAATGCGCCTCCTAAAAGCAATCCAATCGGAATCGTAAAGAACTGCAGGCTATTGCGGCATGCATAGACACGGCCTTGCATTTCCACTGGAATTGTAGTTCTTAGAATCACATCCAAATTTGCACTCATTACCGGAACCAGAATCCAACCTATCACTTGTCCTACGCACCACATAACTGGTTGGTTTGAAAATGCAATGATATAATTCTCTGAGCCCAACGAAAATAGCATGGTCAAATAGATTACCTTTACCCGATTCTTTGGGGTTGGAAGCAATGTAACCACAAAGCTTCCGATAAACATTGCAATTCCAGAACAGGATGTCACAATTCCTAAGATGGCATCTCCCCCATTAGCTCTTGGCAAAATAAGTGCCGGAAGTACTGCGTTAAAGCAAGAAGATATCAGATTTACACTAGCTAGAAAGAGAATCAGTGTAAGAATTAGTGGTGTCTCTTTCAAATAACGAAGTCCACCCTTTGTCGACTCGAAAAGTGTCTCCTTCTTTCCTTGCTGCTGTCGCTCCTCTGGAATTCGTACAGCCAAAAGAAGTGCAAAAAAGGCAATTACAAAGGTACATAAATCGATACCAATCACTGCATCCATTCCTGCCAATGCATACACTGCAGTTGCAAGCAACGGATTAAGTATGGTAACCAAAGAACGACTCATATTATTCAATCCACTTGTCTTCTGATAGTACTTTTTTGGTGTAATCAAAGTCATGGCAACTTCACTTGCAGGTTGCTGAACGGTATTCATCAATCCGCTCAATACGTTTAGCAGATACAAGTGAATTGGCATAAGCAAATCCATTTTTAACAAAAAGAGTATCCCTAATGTACAGCATGCAGCCAAGGTATCGGCCGCAAGTATTGTTCGCTTTTTGTTCCAGCGATCACTCAGTGCGCCAGCAAATATGCTCATCATTACATAAGGCGCATAGGTACATATGGAAAGCAATGCCGTCTGAAGTGCCGAACCTGTTTTCTCATATAGCCATAGTGTCAACGCAAAGGATGTCATACTGCTGCCCAGCTGTGACAAACCTTGCGTACTCCAAAGTATCAGATATGTTTTTAATTCTTTTATTGTATTTTTCATTTTTTACTTTGCTCCTTAGATTCTGTTATTTTTCTTCCTCTAAAATGCAAAGTTTGAGGACTAAGCTATTCGCTTGCCTCCATGCAATGTCCTCAAGCCTTGCATGGAGCATTTGCACCGCATATTACCATAAATTTTCTCCTTTTTATTTTCGTCGCTTTTTTCTTATTATAACCACGGGCTTTTTCTTGCACAATTTAATTTTTTATTAAGACGGTCTATTTCTTGCAAAACAGCAAAAACCATATATAATAAAGGATGATTCTATGTTAAAACACAATGAACGGAGTATCCATATGTCTGAAGTAAAAGTTATTAAAGTAAATGAAAATATTTTTGCAAAAAACGAAGAACAAGCGGACTTAACACGTGAGATGTTAGCAGATAAAGGTGTCTTCTTTATGAATGTGATGTCTTCCCCTGGAAGTGGCAAGACTACCATGCTTACTACCTTGATTAATATGATGAAAGACACCGTAAGAATTGGTGAAATGGATGTAGATATCCAATCTACCATTGATGCGCAACGTGTTGCCGATGCCACTGGAGTTCGCTCTCTACAAATCCATAACAGTGGTTTGTGTCACATTGACGCGGAGATGACTGCGGAAGCGATTCGCGAATTTGGAGTTGATAATCTCGACCTTCTTATCTTAGAGAACATTGGAAATTTGGTTTGCCCTGCCGAGTTTGATACAGGTGCCCACAAAAATATCATGATTCTTTCTGTGCCAGAGGGCGAGGACAAACCACTAAAATATCCACTTATGTTCTCCAAATGTGATGTCATTCTAATCAACAAAATTGACACGATGGACTTCTTCGATTTCGATATGGAGAAGGCTCGCGAGTATATCCTAAATCTTAATCCAAATGCTCGCATCATTCCTATCAGTGCAAAGACGAAAGAAGGAATGGATGAATTCGTTGCCTGGATTCACGAGCAACGTGCGAACTTAAAATAAAAACAATACCATCCGCTCACTTGAGCCAACGGTCCAACGACCGTTAGAACAAGGAGCGGATATTTTTTTAGTCTAAGATTGCACCCATAACAGGAGATAATACTATCATAACGATAGAAAACGCGAATGAGCACACCGAAATCAGGGTTGCTCTCTGTTCCGATGGAATCATATGGTTAAGAACCACATCCGTTCTAACCTGTAAGAAATCATCGGAAAAGCCTGCCACAAAGCCCCCCAAGCAAACTATGTAAGGATTTCCAGTAAGTAAGGTAAGGACTCCTATTGTAATTCCAAGCACACTAATGAAAATAATATTGCGATATCTCATTTTCGGAATAAGGGAAACACATTTTGCTCCAGTTGCTGCCCCAAGTCCCATAAAGAACAGCGCCGGTCCTAGCAATTGCGTATGTAACCCTAGCATCGGAAGCTTTGCCTGCAAAAAGAATAATAATAAAGTTGCGACTGCCCCCACCACTGAATTTAACGCAATAATTGCGATGCAGCGCGGATTCTCCTTTAAAAAGCGAACACTGGATACCACACAGTCTCTAAATTGTGCTCGTAGGGAAGCATTCTTTACTTTCTCTGATTTATATTCCGTAATCTCTACCAACTTAAACGCCAAAACCACTGTGGCAACTGCCATCAGTAGGTCCAACGCGTATGCCTTCCGATACCCCAATTCCAGCGCCACTCCAGCGCACAAGATTGCAACTGCAGAGCACAAACGATAAATAATCATATCATTCGACGAGTATTTATGGTACTCTTCTTCCTTCCCCATCATACGCAGGCTATCATAGGCCAACGCTTCTCTCGTTCCAGACGCCAGATTATAGCTTAAGGCATTGACGCCGATTGCAAGCGCAATCATCCAAAAATTGTTCGAGCAAATCATAAGTACGATGGAAAGTACCGACATCCACTTGCTTGCTACAAGTGCTTTCTTTCTTCCTAGCACATCCGCCACGACACCAGATGGCATCTCCCCACATAGGCTGAATGCGTGGAAAATCCCCTCTAACACACCGATTTCCGCAAGAGAATAGCCTCGTAGTGCCAGCAATGCTACCCACGCCTCACCAGCAATGTGAAGCGAATCCATTCCTGACATGATATATAAAGTTCGAATTTGGTTTTTAATATTTAATTTATGCATAAAAAAATCTCCTTTTCAAATTTGTAAAAATTCAAAGAGGAGATAGTCATTCATTCTTAATTTGTTAAATACTTAACATTTAAAAAAGAGCGCACTATCCCCGTTAGGGTAAAAATAGCATCCATTCATTAACTGAAGATTGATTGTTTTCCACTTCATGCTACGTGCACTCCTTTCCTAATTATCATACAATTCTATTACATAATATAACAAGCATCTCCTATGATGCAAGCATTTTATTCTTAATACTTTCTGAAGCTCCCAGTTTTTTCCTTTCTCGGATGGAACGGTATCATATGAGCATTACAATACGATAGCATCACTCTACAATTATAATGTCATGATCTAGTACATAATGAAATTTAGGAGCTGACGCATCCCGATTCTCTACGTATTCTGTCCTTAAGTCAATTATGTCATTTTCATCAAAAGGATTGGTGCCTGTGTAATCCCCTTGAAATACATGTACCTTGTCTGATGCAAAATCTGAAATAAGCTGCTTTACTTTGTCCGTAGTTCCCTCCGCTACTATAGCATCATTGATATCTAAGATTTTAACCCAACCCTTATCGATTCCTGCATAGGAATCCTGCATTGTGGTATTCGCATCTACTACACTCTCTATTTTCTGATTCTTTAAAAGCGCAGAAATAGATTGCTCAAAGTATGCGGAGTAGTCAACAGAGCAGCTTACTAAGGATCTCGTTGGAGCAATTTCTGTCATACTATCATTATATCCTACATGATATACGGGAACTCCTCCCTTCGAATTCTCGCATGCTACAGCAGGTCCTGTCGTATCGGAATGTTGTGAGATCAGCACACAACCAAGGTTAATAAGTTCTTTGGCTGCCTTCTTTTCAAGCGAATAGCTTGACCAGGTATCTACATATTTAACCATCATAGTAGCCTCTGGAACCATAGACTTTACCCCCATAAAAAAGGCAGTATATCCGGAAATTACTTCCGCGTATGGAAAAGCTCCTACGTAACCAACCTTTGCCTCATCCGCAGTTATAATATGATTATCAATCATTTCTTTTAGCTTCATCCCCGCTACGACGCCACAAATATATCTGCCTTGATAGATTTCTCCCATACAGTTATGGTAATTCGTTATAATTGGTTCTGTATTGGCATTATCACATGTAGCTGCACAAAATTGTATCTCTGGATGCTTTTCGGCCATTGCCTTAATCGCGGGTCCATACCCATAACTACCACCAACAATATAATCACATTTCTCATCAACCAATTCCTGCAAGGGTTCCTCAATCAATTCCTCGGTTACGTTATATTTTGTGAGAATTTCGACTTTGTCCCCATATACCTCTTTCACATGCTCTTGCGCATCAATAAAATTATTCGTGTACGGAGTCATTTCATCGCCAACAAATATAAATCCTACTTTAATATGTTTTTCATTTGTTTTCATTGTCGCATGAATACCAAAAGCGATAAGAAGCATAGCCAATGCTGTCACCAAACAATTTCTATATACCCTACTCAAAACTACTGCTCCTCCTTTGATTTCTCGTACAATTTTTCTACATCTATTACACCCGTATCTATTAATGATAGCATTATGTCTGTAAGATTTGGATCAAACTGTGTGCCACGGCATCTTTTCAATTCAGCAATAACATAATCCATATCCAGCTGCTTTCTGTAAACACGGTTTGCTGTCATGGCATCAAATGCATCCGCAATACCGATTATTCTGGCCTCAATCGGTATCTCTTCCCCTTTCAGTCCTGAATTGTAGCCTTTTCCATCATATCTTTCATGATGATATCTCGCACCCAAATCCACGTTCTCAATAAGCGTAAAGTCCTTTAGAATATCTCCTCCCCTGACAACATGACTCTTCATAATTTCATATTCTTCATCGCTTAATTTTGCAGGCTTATTTAATATTGCATCTGGAATACCAATCTTACCAATATCATGTAAAAGCGCCATCTGCCTAATATTTTCACATTTTTCCTCGTCAAATCCATATTTCTCAGCTATGGCAACCGAGTACTGAGAAACTCTAAACGAATGCTCACTGGTATTGGTGTCCTTTGCATCTACTGTTCTAGCAATGGAGAGAATTGTTTCATTTCCCATTGCAACCTGTTTTTTGACATATTCTAGTTCCAGCTTCTGCTTCAGAACCGTCTTCTCAACACTACTTTTCGTAATAAACCAGGTAATCCAGCTAATGATAAGGGCTGAAATCAAAATGAAATACAATTTAAACCACCAGTTCTGATACATATTCATCTCTTTAATGATCACATAGCTACCGGATTCAACAACATGCTCCCGGCTACTATCCAAAACGGCAATTCTGAATGTATATTTTCCTGATTTAAGATTGTTATATGTGATTTCTTTAAGCTCACTTAAAGGAATTACTTTCGCCTCATTGTCATAACCCTCAAGGTAATAGCTAATATAAGGATCACTTAACGAGTAGTTCAAGATAAAAGGATCAAACTTTATGGCGTTCGCATCCGCATTAACCCGTAAAGGTTCTGTTCTGCTTATCTTATAATCACTGCCGTCTACATTGACCGAATCAAATACCATACGATAGGATTTCGCAGAAAAATTGTAATCAAACATATCTACCCGAACCACATCATTATCACAACATAGATACAATACTCCATCGCGCAGATAACTATATGAATTTGCTGTAATCGAAGCACGCAGACCACTCTTTATATTCAAAAGTTCATAATCTGCATTAACATTTTTTATCAGTTGCTCCGAGTTTGCAACATAAATACCAGCACTACACAAAACCCACATGCTTCCGCCTTTTCCCGGTATCATATCAAAGTTGTTACTATATGGAAATTTGGATAAATATTGTACGTTCCCCTCCGGTGACATATAGCACAATCCATTACTTGTTACGATAAACATTCCATCTGAAGTTTGGTCGTATATCATTCGAAGTATAACATCCGACGATAATCCATCTCTTTTGCTTATATTTTTTTCTATCTTATAATTTGATATTATCGTTATCCCCCCGCCATCAGAACCAACATAAATCTTATCTTTGTATTCCAATACGCACAAGGATTTCACGTTCACAAAGCCTTCTGTAATGGTGTGCGTCACCTCACCATTTTCAATATACGCGACACCTGCATCTCCTACCGAAACAACTTCACCATTCGTAAGTTCAATGGTGCATCTTACTTTCTTTCCTGGCATCCCATTTGTTTCATTGTAATTTACAATATCATACTGATCACCTATTGCCTTAATTTTATATAATCCGCTACCGGTTGTAGATATCCATATATTTTTCTGCGAATCTATACTAATATGGCGTACTCTTACCCCGTGAAAAAGCTCTGTCAATTCGTTTGAAACAACTTTCTTTGTAGCCTCATCAACAATAACCAGTCCATCATCTGTTCCGCATACAAGCTGGTCATCTATGCGTACAACAGCATTTACCACATGGGCCTCTTCCGCTGTCTCTGAAAATAGATTTACAAATGCAGATTTGCAAAGTTTCAGCAGTCCAAGTCTTGAGGATGAAAACCACAGATTTCCTTGATAATCAACTAACATGTGATCGATATTACTTGAGAAATGTTCGGTATTAAGTGATTTGTATTCCCCAGAGTTCTTTAAATATCCAGCGCCATTGTCTGCACATATAAAGATTTCTCCTTTTTCATTTTCATAAAAAGAGTTGATGCTCTCTAATCCCAGATGCTCATATTGCTTTTCCTTGTGCTGCCCAGTTCCATCACTGTAAACCATTACCACATTGTCCTGTGTACCAAGATATAATTTTCCATCTTTTGAAAAATAGGCACATCTAACAATATTCTCATCTAATCCTACAAAGCTACGGTCCACAAGTTCCCCATCTTGAAACGTAAAAATTCCGCCCTTATCCGTTATGGCAATAACATTTCCATTATCATCCGCGCACAAACTAATGGTATTTTGAATCTCAGAAAAGCTTTTTAATATTCTTACTCCCCCACGCAACGTTACAATGGAAATTCCTGATGTAGCTCCAATATAATAGTATCCATTACTATCACTGGTAATGCTTCTGACAGAATTGGACCGCAAGCCGGTATCAACGTCTAAAACATTCATGACATGACCATTGATCATCATCGTCACGCCCTTGTCATTTGTTCCAACCCAAAGTCGTCCTTCTTCATCTACATATAATTCTCTTACGTTTTTAATGGAATCTATATCGCTATGTAATTTGAAGCTTACACCATCATAGCTGTATAATCCAGCATAGGTTCCAACCCATAATAGACCTTCCTTCGTCTGCTCAATATCATTCGCCTCACCTACTAAAAGTCCTTCTGCACTTCCATACGTTGTAGATGTATATGTGTCATAATCTTCCTCACTCTCATCAGCAGCATAAGTTACCTGACTACTTGCCATAGAAAGTAGAAGCACTACTACCAAAGCAGAGGCAATTCCTTTTTTCTTTCTGTTCGGCTTTTTTATTCTTCTCACAAACTGAATGATTAGGTATATCCCATATACGCAAAGCAGTTTATCTAAAAATTCCACATAGAATTGAGCAATAAAGTATGCTAACCCCGTTGGAATCTGATTGTTAACGCACATTAATTTTATTTGATCTCCCCAGACATTTCCTACAACAGTGTCATAAAAAAACACATTGATAGGAACAGAGAGCAATGTGCATAGTAATGCTAAGCTTCCGCCTAATGTCATAACTCGAAAGGATGATTCAAATGCCCCTTTCTTTGCAGCAATTCCTGAAACCACGCCTAAAATGATACCAACCAGACAGTATATAGACTGTTGATCAACAAATATTCCATAAATAATATTATTTACTAAACCAACAATGCCACCACACACTGGTCCATAAATATAAGCAATAAATATCGTTCCAAAGCTATCAAACCATACTGGCAAATTAAACGTTGATGCAACAACTCTTCCTAGTATATTGATTGTAATTGCTAACACCGTAATGAGTGCAATCAAATATCCCTTTCTATATTTCATCCTTTTATCCTTTCACGTAATCCAAAATCATCTTCTTCGCATGTTGTAAATCTTCCATGTAATTGGTGTCTGGAGTCGCTCTCCAAATAAAGCCTCCAGCGTAATGAATGCATATCGCCATAATTGCATGAAGTGTCACCCTAAAAAACTCTTCTTCCGGAATGTCCGTCCTTAAAGTATGATCTTCTTTTGCTTTCTCGTACATTAAATGAAAGCGTTCATCTGTTCTTGCAAAGGCTGCACCAAGGAGCGCTTTTTGTTCTTCACTTACCCCTTCATGATTTAAATAGTGATTACAATTATCATTAAATACAATCAGCTTTCTATTCACGCTATATAAATGAATGTAAAAGTCCAATGTAAATGACAGTCTATCGATTGCCGAATATCCTTCGATACTATCAATAGGTCTGTTTTCATCTAGTTTGTCAAATACCCTGTTCCACTCTCTCGCACATACCTCAGCAACCAGTTCACTTTTATTGTGAAAATATCGGAACAATGTTGCTCTCCCTATCCCCGCTTTCTTTGCGATTTCGCCCATACTGACAGGTTCAATTTTATTGTCTAAAAATAATTGGTATGCGCAATCCAGAATGTGGTTTCTTTTTTCTTCCACCTTAAGATCCATTTTTTCTTTTTCCTTCATATATCATTTCGCTTTCCGTTTTATGAGACACCCAGTCTCACTCAAAATTATATCCTTCCTCTATCCTAAAAGCAAGAAAAAAGGCTTCCGAGAAAACTCTCGAAAGCCATAACTGTTCAACTATTTGCTTTACAGCCCCAAAGCGCTTTGCACTTTATTCACCAGGACTGCTCATGATTACCTTTCCTGTGTTCCACAAAAGCGCAGTACGTTTTGCAGCATCTAATCTCTGTTCCTCAGTTTTAAAATCAATTACAACGGAGTGGCATCCACATTCCATACACATCACATAATAACCACAACCATTTTCTTCCTCCAAGAGCGCACCACCATCGCAAATTGGGCAGTCGTTTAGTTCAACCTGTTCATAAATATCCATATCCTGTCTCCTTTATCTTGTTCTAAAAAGTATCCTCATAAGATACTTCTCTAATGTACTTCTTCTATATACTTTTCCAAATGCCTGCGCTACTCTAGAAATCCTTTTCTATGAGAAGCCGATATAAAGTTGGTGAAAGCTGGAACTCTTTTCTGAGATTTTCTACTTCCTCCAACAGCTTTTCCTTGTGTTCCTTTGGTATGTTGGATTTCACGCCTCGAATCAGCAAATTCTTCGGGGTATGCGTAAAATCAATAAATTCCAGTATCTGCGTCTTATAGCCAAAGTATTCTAACAGATTTGCCCGAATGGCATCCGTCATAATTGCTGCTGTACGCTCTTTCAAAAGACCATATCTTGTCAGAGCTCCAAATTCTTCACTTTGTATCTGCGCATTCAATTCATGCTGGCAGCAAGGAACCGAAATGATAATTCGAGTTCCCCAACGGATTGCATGGTAAAGGGCGTAGTCGGTTGCCGTATCGCAGGCATGAAGCGTAATTACCATATCAACGGGTCTCTCACTCTCATACACCGCTACATCTCCCACCTGAAACGAAAGCTTGTCATATCCGTACTTTTCCGCTGTTTCCTGACATTTCTTGATAACGTCTTCTTTTAAGTCTAATCCTGTCATGGTGACGTCCATGCCTTTTACATAGGTTAGATAATAATACACCACAAAAGTTAAATAGGATTTTCCACATCCAAAGTCAACAATATTGATGCTTTTTTGACCTGCTTTCGAAACTGCTTCCTCAATAAACTGTATAAACTTATTGATTTGACGATATTTATCATACATGGAATTCACAATTTTTCCCTCTTTGGTAAATACCCCCATGTCCACCAATGGCGGAATGATGGTCCCCTCTTCCAGAAAATATTGCTTCTTTCGATTATTTTCCTTATTCACCTTAACAGGAGCTTTGCTTTTTCCTTTTTTATAAAGTACCTTTCCTTTCTTTGATACCTTCATAGAAAATTCGGTGTCCATACTCCAGGCATTTAACTGTTTAAACCCCGCATCCATACAGTCTTTACAGTAGCACTCCACCTGATCCATTCCTATGTTTTCATGAAAAGCCTGCTTTTCCGTAAATTTCTCTGCCTGGAATCCGTTCCTCTGCTTTGAAATCACAATTTTCTTGTATGTCTGATTTTTCCCATTGCTTATTACTATTTTCTCAATATCTTCAGAAAAAATGTCTTTTAATTTCGCGTTACGTTCACTATTCACTTTACTTTCCTCTCATTGCACATAACAATCATAGCGAATCGCTTTGCCTTTTAGCATATAATTTGGTTTTCTCTCTGCCAAATGTGGACTCTTCAGTGGACGTTTCACTATAATCTTGTCCGGTTGTGCCGCAAGTGCAGCATCAAACAAATCCTTTTCATCCGAGCAAGGAGGTTCCAGTTTTTGAATAAGCTGCAGTTTCTTATTAATCAATCCAGATTTCTGTCTCGCAGGAAACATCGGATCCAAATAGATTACATCCACTTTATCCACGCGTTTCGACAGAAGTTCTACACTATCGCCTTCCTCCACACGCATGCGGTTCGCAATGTCTTTCAGTGCAGGATTCTTCTTTGCACGGCGCAATGCATCTTTTAGTAGCGCAGCAATTACAGGATTCTGCTCGTGTAAAGTAACCTCGTATCCTGCTGCTGCAATAAGGAATGCATCTTCCCCCATGCCCGCTGTTGCATCAATCGCCGTGACCTTTTCCTTTGGAGTCTTTACTGCCCTTGCCAACATTTCATGCTGCAGTCTTCCGTCCGATACTCTGCGGAGCATTCCTTCAAAGTCTCCCTGATAGCATAAGCCATAGCCAGTTAGAGAAACCCCTTTTCCGTCGAAGAGTACGGTTAACTCCTCCCCTTCTTCTTCCACAATTGGGGATGCAATTTTCTTTGCAAGAGACTCTGCCAAATCACGATCTGCGCCTTTTTTCACACAAATAACAACATGTTCCATTAATTATTTCCACAGCTTTCTTTTTTTAACAAAGCTATCGTTTCTTCCACCGACAAGCAGTCTGCAAAACGCTTCGGCCACATCATCTCATTGTAATATTTATACGTGGTTTCCTTATCCATATAGGCATTATCAAAGGTCGAATTCGTTCCCTTTGGAATAATCACTCTGTATCCTCTTTCAAACGCTGACTTCACGGATGCGTCGATGCAAAAATTCGTTTGTAATCCAACAATCACTAATGTATCCTCTTTTGCTTCTTCCAGATAAGTTGCAAGCTCCTTATTTCCAAAGCAACTATTGGTTTCCTTCGTGAATTGTTTTTCTCCTTGCATTGGAGCTACCTGTGGGGCAATCGCAAATTCCTCATCTCCGATGGAGAACCCTGTTCCCGGTCCATCGTCATGTTGCACATAGATAACTTCTACTTGATTTTCTCTCGCTGTTTCTATAATTTTAACGGTCTTATTTATAAAGTTCTCATACTGATATAATCTCTCATCGGTTATACCCTTTTGTACGTCAATCACTAGTACCTTCATTTTGCGTTCGCCCTCCTATTGCCCTCTGATTATAAAACAAATTCTCGCAATGTGCTAGTTTTCTTTGTTTTTTGTGCAAATAAGGTACACTCCTGCATTTATTAAGATTACTATCACGCTTCCCAATACAACCGGGAAAATCTCCTTCCCTTTTATGGAAGCATCCTCTCCATGCAATACCAGATACCAGTTTAGTTGTTCCACATAGCGCATCACAACATATTCGCCCCGATTATTTTTATAAGAGTATCCATCCTTTTCCTTTCCATATTGCACGTCATATAAGTAGGAATTCTCTATATTAATCGTATCTGTGTCTACTTGCACCAAACCGTCTGAATCAATGAAATTAATTTTGATATGATACTTATTTTCATAGTCCTTGAGGAGTTCTTGTAGTCTTTCCATTGAAAGGCCAATTCCACATACACCTAAAAGATTTCCATTCTCATCCTCGACTCTGGCATTCACAAATACAGTCCAGGAATTTCCATTGGTCTGATCCGCGTCGACATCGAGGTCATACGGTTTTCTTGTATTGGTAAAAATGGAATACCATACATCGTGCTCATCGTTTTCTATGTCGATTACTTTATTCAGTCCCTCTGCATAATAGTATCTCTTCGTCTTCTCTGATACCAAAAATGCAGTATTGGCATGAATGGATTCTTTCACCGCTGCCAGATACTGGGATATTTTACCAATTGCTTCCTCCTCATCATAGGCCTCTTCATTTCGTAGTACATCAATGAGTAGAACGTCATTCGCCAAGGTAAGGGATGTGTAAATTGGTCTCGTTATTTCATTGGAAACTGCTTCGTATACACTAGATGATATAACCGAATAATGCATTTGGGCATTATCCTCTTTTCTTACTTTCATCCCCATAATGGATATCGCTGTGCTTAGAAAAAGCGTAGCTGTCAGGACAATAATGGGTACTATTTTCTTTCTTCCTTTCATTGGGACTCCTATCTTGGTTTTTCACCATCTTTCAAATCTACTTTATTTTCATACATTCTTTGATCTGCTACAACAAATACCTCATCAAAGCTTGCTCCATCATCCCCGCACTCAGCCATTCCACAGGCAATACACACTTGCATAATATCCTGGCTATTTTTGGACTGTTGCATGTGCTTATGAAATTCCTCCACAATCTCCTTTCTGTTTTCAAAATCTTCGCCCTTTACAATTGCTACAAACTCGTCGCCTCCGATGCGAAATACCGGACTCTTCGAAAATGCATTGGAAATCGTCTTTCCAGCGGAAGAAATAAGTGCATCGCCTTTTTCATGTCCATAATTGTCATTTACCTTCTTTAAATTGTTTACATCAAACACTACAATTGCAAAAGGCGTTCCGTTTGAAATGTGCTCTTGCTTTATGACGTGCTTGTATTGCACATAAGCTGTCTTATTTCCCAATCCTGTCAAAGCATCCTTATTGGCCATATCCTGAATAAATTGTATGTACTCCTCCGTTTTGTCCGCCATAATCGATATATTTTCCGCAAGAAGCTGGAGTTCATCCTGCGTATCGCAGCTTACCCGAACCGACCATACCCCTTGCGCATATTTCTTTGAAGCTTCAGTAATGTCACTGATTGGTTTTATAATTCGTTTACTCATTTTAAGCGCAA
>JAZUHO010000047.1:0-3808 GCA_045641745.1 Agathobacter sp.
CCAGATTCTGGAACACCCGTTACAATATCAGCCTCAACCGGCGAATCCATCGCAAGGAATCTACCTGCTTTAATTCGGCTTCCGTATACGCTCACACCATCTATATGGCTGTCAGGTCTCGAGAAATAGATATACTCAAAAATGCATCTTGCCTCTTTCTCCTCTGGCAAGCACATGGTTGTATCACTCTCAATGCCATGCTCTGGGCTGATGGTAACCACCTCTCCTGGACGCACATCACGAACAAATTCTGCACCGATGGTCTCAAGGGCACAGGTTTCTGAAGTGAGAATATACGCATTATCACGTTTTCCAATGCACAGTGGTTTAAATCCAAATGGATCTCTCGCTCCGATTAATTTTCGTGGACTCGCTACCACAAGCGCATACGCACCCTTCAGCTTCATGCAGGCTCTACGAACCGCCTCCTCTGCTGATTTTGAATTCAAACGCTCTCTCGCAACATGGTATGCAATTACCTCAGAGTCAATCGTTGTCTGGAAGATGGCTCCTGTGTACTCCAAATCATGTCGGAGTTCATTGGCATTGATCAAATTACCATTGTGTGCCAACGCCAAGGTACCCTTTACGTAATTCAAAACCAATGGTTGCGCATTTTCACGTGTAGATGCTCCCGCTGTAGAATAGCGTACATGGCCAACTCCAATGTCACCCTTCATGCCGTCCAAAATTTCTGGTGTAAATACTTCATTTACTAAGCCCATTCCTTTGTAAGAAGTCACCTTTCCCTTTGGACCTTGCGTCTCGCTTACTGCAATACCCGCGCTTTCCTGCCCTCTATGCTGTAACGCAAAGAGTCCGTAATAAATTGTGGAAGCCACATCTTTTTGATCAAAATCATAGATTCCAAAGACTCCACATTCCTCGTGAAGATCATCAAAATCTGCTGTTGATTGGTATGTCATATCTCTCATGTATTTCTCCAATATCTCAATCTGTAACACAAGCTTAAAACTAACTAACGCATATTATATTACAAGAAATTCCTGTAATCAATATGCGCTGTTGGCAAAACTCTATATTATCTTGCAAATGGTTTTCCAGTTAATAATTCAAAAGCTTCCTTGTATTTATCAACAGTCTTTGTAACTACTTCCTCTGGAAGCAAGAAATCGTTGTCTGGATTTGCTTTCAACCAATCTCTTACATACTGTTTGTCAAAAGAAGGCTGTCCCTGTCCTGCCTGATATCCTTCTAATGGCCAGAAACGTGAGCTATCTGGAGTAAGCATTTCATCTCCAATAACAACATTTCCATTCTCATCTAATCCAAATTCAAATTTCGTATCTGCAATAATAATTCCCTTAGAAAGAGCGTAGTCTGCGCATTTTTTGTAAAGTGCAATTGTTGCATCCTTAATCTTTGTTGCGTACTCTTCGCCTTTTCCTGGATAAATCTTCTCTAATACTTCGATGCTCTGCTCAAATGAGATATTCTCATCATGATCACCAAGCTCAGCCTTTGTACTTGGAGTATAAATTGGCTCAGGAAGCTTGTCTGATTCAACCAATCCTTCTGGAAGCTGAATTCCGCATACGGTACCATTCTCTTTATAACTAGCCCATCCAGAACCTGTAATGTATCCACGTACGATACACTCGATTGGTAACATCTCTAATTTCTTACACATCATACTGTTGCCATCATATTTCTCCTGCTGGAAAAACTCTGGCATATCTTTCACATCAACAGAAAGCATATGGTTAGGTACAACATCCTTTGTAAAGTCAAACCAGAATTTAGACATCTGTGTTAAGATGGCTCCCTTATCTGTAATCTTATTCTTTAAAATGTTGTCAAAAGCGGAAATACGGTCTGTTGCTACAATAATTAAGCTCTCTCCGTTGTCATAAACCTCTCTTACTTTTCCCTCTTTAAAAGGTTTGAATTCCTGCATCTCATGTCCTCCATCTTCTATGCTCTGTTATGGCATTATACTTGTTCTTTTCGAATGAAAGTACATCTTCATTCGTTCCTCACAAAAAAATTATATACCCCTGTCTTTTTTCTAGTCAACGAAATACCGCTTTGTGCAATATAGAAAAAAAGCGCTCTTTTATAAGAATTTTTGTACATATTTTCCTTTTAATAAGTAGTTCTTATATTTGTATTTTCCATCACTTATCGTTGCACCAATTTACCTCTATAACCAAATGAAACAATAGCTCCAACGTCAATCATGGAGCATGCTTCATCCGAATCACATCAGCACTTAACTTAGAGGCAAATAAAGCTGACACCTCAGAACAATGAAAGGAAAGCTCCACTGTCCGTTTGGTGTCAGCTAGTTATTTACATATCTATTCTATTTTACAATGAGAGATTTACCTGTCATCTCTTTTGGCTGCTCTAAGCCCATAATATCAATTAGAGTTGGAGCGATATCTGCAAGGCATCCACCCTCACGAAGCGATACACCTTCTCCAGCGTTTACAAGGATAAATGGTACTGGATTTGTAGTATGTGCTGTATGTGGTTTTCCTGTCTCATAATCCACCATCTTCTCTGCATTACCATGGTCAGCACAGATGAACAATACGCCATCTACATCTTTTACTGCCTGTACGGCATCTCCAACTAACTGGTCTACACGCTCAACTGCTGCAACTGCTGCTGGAATTACTCCTGTGTGTCCAACCATGTCTGGGTTTGCAAAGTTAATTACGATAACATCATATTTGTCTGATTTGATTGCTTCTACTAAGTCCATTCCTACTTCTGGAGCACTCATTTCCGGTTTTAAATCATAAGTTGCAACGTCCTTTGGTGAGTTAACAAGAAGACGGAACTCATCTACATTAGGGTCCTCTACTCCACCGTTAAAGAAGAAGGTTACATGCGCATACTTCTCTGTCTCAGCAAGGCGGAGCTGCTTTAATCCATTGTTTGCAAGGAACTCACCAAAAGTATTGGTAATTTCTTCTTTTGCAAATGCAATCTTCTTGTTAGGAATTGTCTCGTCATAATCTTTGAAACATACGAAAGTGAGTGGAAGGAAACCTGTCTTTCTCTCAAATCCAGTAAATGCATCATCACAGAACGCACGTGTCATCTCGCGAGCACGGCCTGGACGGAAGTTGAAGAAAATAACAGAATCATTTGGCTCTACTGTTGCAATTGCTTTTCCACCTTCTGTAATGACTGTAGGTACAACAAACTCGTCAGTTACATCATTTGCATAAGAATCTGCCATTGCTGCTACAGCGTTCTCAGCCTGATTTCCTTCTCCTGCAACTAATGCATTGTAAGCCTTCTCTACACGATCCCAGTTGTTATCACGATCCATTGCATAATAACGACCAGAAAGAGATGCAATCTTACCAACACCGATTTCATCCATCTTAGCCTGTAACTGCTCTACATAGCTCTTTCCAGAAGCTGGTGGTGTATCACGACCATCCAAGAATGCATGAACATATACTTTCTCAAGTCCATTTCTCTTTGCCATCTCAAGAAGTCCATAAAGATGAGTAATGTGACTGTGAACGCCTCCGTCTGAAAGAAGTCCCCACATGTGAAGTGCTGAATTGTTTTTCTTACAGTTTTCCATAGCTTCAAGAAGAACTGCATTCTCAAAGAAATCACCATCTTCAATTGCTTTTGTAATTCTTGTAAGATCCTGGTAAATGATACGTCCTGCACCAAAGTTCATATGTCCTACTTCTGAGTTACCCATCTGTCCATCTGGTAAACCTACAGCAAGACCAGAAGCCTGTCCCTGTACAAAAGGACACTCCTTCATCAATTTATCCATAACTGGTGTATTTGCCATAGCGATTGCATTACC
>JAZUHO010000048.1:0-31392 GCA_045641745.1 Agathobacter sp.
TGCACCAACTTAAGGTGGGCCTTGTAATGGAATTCTAAACGAATGCAGAACCTGCACGAAAGAAAGCAGACGAGACGCATACTTTCTTTTTTTGTACCGAAATCTCTCCTCTCGCCTCAACCAGAGGTGGGACAGCCTCGAATATCGTACATTTCAAAGTTCCTGCCTGTGCTCTCTTCCACTAATTGGCTGTCCGATTCCGTCTGGAGTTGTGCCGCCTGCTGTACACCAATGTTGGACGGGGCGCTGCACCTACCACCGCTAAACAGATGCTCTCAGAATGCTTATTATAAGGCGGCTGCGAAAACTCGTCCACTTCGGTATCTTATGCCTATTGGCAAAAGATACCGAAGCGAACTCAAACAGTTCTTCGCCGCCTTGCATTATCTTCGAGCATCTGCTAAGCGCTGCTACGGCTCGCTTTACGTCCAACGGTTTGGCGTACAGCAAGCGGCACAAGTCCAGACGTAGTCGAACCGGCAATGCTTTTGGTGAAAGAGAGCACAGGCTTAGGAACTTGAAATTGTGCGATCTTGAGAGGATGTTCCCCACTTGCGGTTGAGGCAAGAGGAGAGATTTTGCAACAAAGGAATGAATTTTAAGGGCGAGGGTACGAGAAAATGTGACAACGGGTTGACATATGGAAAATGTCCGATTATGGGGGCTGCGATGGTGAAAAACGGCTTTTTTTTGTGCAATTTTCATTATAATTGGTGTCTGGATTTGGTAGAAAGGTAAAATTGTATGTCAACCGGTTGACATATGGAGGGTGTGGTGCTACGATATGCTCGTAACAAATATTAGGAGATCTTTCGAAGGAGGAAAGAAAATGAAAAAGAAAGTAATGTCTTTCTTAATGGTTGCAGCAATGGTTGCATCATTAGGCGCTTGCGGTAATGGGGGAGCTGCAGGTAGCGAGGGAAAAGGAGATGGAGTTACCATCACAATCTTAAACTCTAAGAGCGAGGTTCAGACACAGTTTGAAGAGATGGCTGAAGAGTACAGCAAAGCAAAAGGGGTAAATGTTGAAGTATATTGTGCAGATACCGATATCACATTAGCTTCACAGCTTTCAACAAAGTATGCTTCTAAGACACCATATACACTTGCAATGGTAGACGCAAAAGATATTTATTCGCTTGGTGATGAGTATGCATTAGACTTGAAGGATGAGAAGTGGGCAGAACACACAAATCTTTCCATCAGCGTAAATAACAAGCTTGTAGGATTCCCAGTATGTGTAGAAGCACGTGGAATTATGTACAACGCAGATGCAATTAAGAAAGTAACTGGAAAAGATTTTAATCCAGAATCAGTTGCAACATTAGATGATTTCAAAGCACTTTTAAAAGAACTTGTTGATGGTGGTATGAAACAGCCAGTTGGTATCATGAGCGAGTATTGGTCACTTGGTGCACATTACTTTACAGAAGTATATGAGCAGCAGGAGAATCCGGATGAATTTGTAGATGCTCTTTTAGAGGGTAAAGTTGATCTTGCATCTAATGCAAAATTCAATTCTATCATGGATACATTTGATACATTAATTGCTAACAACTATGCAAAAGGTTCTGCTGCAAACGCTGACCGTGAAGAGTCAGAGATGAAGCTTGCACAGGGAGACATTGCATTCATGTTCGGTGGTAACTGGGATTGGTCAGAAATCAACCAGTATGATTTCACAGAGAACATGGGAATTATGCCTGTTCCACAAAATACAACAGATGATTCTAACAAGAAACTTGTTGGTGGCGGATCAAAATACTTCTTCGTTGATTCTTCTGAGAACACAACAGAGGAACAGCGTCAGGCTGCTAAAGATTTCTTAAACTGGATCGTATTCGAGACAGAAGGAAATGCATTCCTTACCCACAAATGTGCTTTAGTTCCAGCATTTGATAATGTTGACGCATCAGCACTTGACCCACTTTCAGCATCCGTTAAGAAATTTGCAGACGCTGGAAAATTAATTCCAAACTACAACTACCTTCCAGATGATCATATGACCGTTGTTGGGCAGGAAATTATGCAGAAGTACCTTGATGAGAAAATGACAAGAGATGAGCTTAGCAAAGCCGTTGTTGATTACTTCAAAGGTGCAAAACGCATTGACCACTAATTATAGAGTGCAAGGGATGACAAACAATATAACACACACATATACATAAATTGAAAGCGGGCTCGCGCTCCTGCGAGCCCAATTCCTTGCTATAGACCATGTTTGACCTAGAAAGGGGAAAAAGTATGAAAACTAGTACGTTATCATACAAAGTAAGACAGTTCATTTTATTTGCCGGCGTATCTACTGCTGTGTTTGTAATGGTAGTTATTGTACCATTTATCTATGGACTATATCTTACATTTACAAGTTGGGATGGTGTAACAAAAGACAAACCATTCGTAGGAATATCAAATTATATTAGCGCCTTTTCCGATGTATCATACTGGCAGTCCCTAGGCAGGACATTTCTTTATTCCTTTATTGCCGTAATCTTGATTAATGCCATGGCATTTATCTTGGCATATATGGTAACAAGTGGATTAAAAGCACAGAATTTCTTCCGTGTAGGATTTTTCATTCCAAACCTGATTGGAGGAATTGTTCTCGGTTATGTTTGGAAATTCGTATTCGACAAAGCATTTGTAGCATTAGGACAATCCGTCTCTTCTGGATTTTTATCAACCTCATGGCTGGCAACCGAAACCGGTTCAATGGTTTGCCTTGTTATCGTATCTGTTTGGCAGTATGCCGGCTATATGATGCTCATTTATGTAGCAGGATTCATGAGCGTATCCGAAGAGGTAATTGAAGCAGCGAAAATAGATGGATGTACAGGAACACAGTCCATTATACATATTTCAATACCACTTATGACAGCATCATTTGTACAGTGTTTATTCCTTTCCATAACCAGATGTTTTATGGTATACGACGTAAACCTTTCACTTACAAATGGTAATCCATATGGTAGTTCAGTACTTGCAGCAATGCACGTATACAATGAAGCATTTATCAACAAAAACTATGGAAAAGGCCAGGCGGAAGCGCTTATCTTATTCGTGATTTGTGCGGTAGTCGGCGGTCTCCAGGTATATCTTGGTAAGAAAGGAGAGGTAGAGGCATAATGGAAGATTCAAAGAAAGCATTAGCCAGAAAAAAGGCGAAGCATGCAATCATGCTTATTATATTAACCCTTCTATTCCTTTGCTTTATCTTTCCGTTTATCATGGTTGTGATAAATGTATTTAAAGTAAAAGCAGATATCGTGGCAAGTCCACTTTCTTTAATCGGAAAGCATGGATTTACCCTTGAGAACTTCCCAAAAGCTATGGCTAAAATGAATTTTGGGACAGCATTTTTAAACTCACTGATCATCACAGTTTCATCAACGGTGATCACCATAATTCTTTCCGCGATGACCGCCTTTGTCATCGTAAGAAATCAATGGAAAGCGTGTAAGATCTTGTTTGCACTTATGATTGCATCCATGGTCATTCCTTTCCAGGTACTCATGATCCCATTGGTATCTCTTTATGGTGGTATTTTTGGAATACTGAATCATAGAGCTACCTTGGTGTTCATGCATGTTGGTTTCTCCCTTTCCATGGCAACCTTTATGTTCCATGGAGCAATTAAAACCAACATTCCAGCATCGCTTGAGGAGGCAGCGAAAATTGACGGCTGTACGAGATGGCAGACATTCTGGCTAATCGTGTTCCCTCTCCTTAAGCCAACCATCGCAACAGTAGCTATTATTGATGCGATGGCATTCTGGAATGACTATTTGCTTCCAAATCTTGTACTTGGACGCAAGCAATTGTATACCATTCCAATTGCAACAAAGGTGTTCTACGGAACCTACTCAACAGACATGGGATTAATTCTTGCAGCACTTCTTCTTGCAATGCTGCCAATTCTAATCCTGTATATGTTCTTACAGCGTTATATTGTTGAAGGTGTAACGGCTGGAGCAGTGAAATAACGGAAGAGAGAGTATTGAAATGAGACATTTAGAAAATAAATGTATGTTAATCACATATGCGGACAGCATGGGAAATAATCTTGCAGATCTAAACAGTGTGATGGATAAATATTTTAAAGAGGCAGTAGCGGGAATTCACATCTTACCATTCTTTCCGTCCTCAGGAGACAGAGGTTTTGCACCTATGGATTATCATGTTGTGGACAAAGCCTTTGGAGACTGGAACGATGTGGAAAAACTGTCGGAAAACTATTATTTGATGTTTGATTACATGATTAATCACATCTCAGCGCAAAGTGCGTATTATCAGGATTTCTTAGAGAAAAAAGATGCATCCAAGTATCACGACTTATTTATCCGCTATAAAGATTTTTGGGAGAATGGCGAGCCAACAGAGGCTGAGGTTGATGCTATCTACAAAAGAAAGCCTCGTGCTCCATACGTGGAGGCAAAGTTTAAGGATGGAACAGTGGAAAAGGTGTGGTGCACCTTTGATGAAGAGCAGATTGATATCAACTGCAAATCCGATACCGCAAAGGAGTTTATTAAAGATAATTTAGTGACCTTGTGTGAGCATGGAGCAGCAATGATTCGTCTAGACGCCTTTGCTTATGCAACGAAAAAAGCAGGAACCAGCTGTTTCTTTATTGAACCAGATGTGTGGAATTTCATTCAGGAATGTGAAGAAATCGTAAAACCATATGAGGTAACTTTGTTGCCAGAGATTCATGAGCATTATACTATGCAAAAGAAAATAGAGGAGCAGGATTACTATGTATATGATTTTGCACTTCCAATGCTTTTAATTCATGCAATCTACTATGGACAGACACAGTACTTGAAACACTGGTTGGAAATTTGTCCAAGAAAACAATTCACAACCTTGGATACTCATGATGGAATTGGGGTTGTGGATGTAAAAGACTTGCTTCCAGATGAGGAGATTGCGCGTACAAAGGAAGATATTTTCCAGTACGGTGCGAACGTAAAGAAAATTTACAATACAGCTGCTTATAATAATCTTGATATCTATCAGGTGAATTGTAGTTACTACTCAGCACTTGGTGATGACGATGATGCTTACCTTCTAGCAAGAGCAGTACAGCTTTTTGCACCAGGAATTCCACAGATTTATTACGTGGGATTATTGGCAGGAAAAAATGATTTGAAATTGCTAGAAGAGACGAAGGTGGGACGTAATATTAACCGTCATTATTATTCTTTAGAAGAAATTGATAAAGAGGTTAACCGCCCAGTTGTCAAAGGTCTTTTGGATTTGATGAAATTCCGAAATGAGCATCCAGCTTTTGATGGCACCTTTGAATTGGAGTCATGTGAAGACAATCAATTGATTATTGTTCGTAGAAATGGCGATGCATATGCAAAACTTGTAGCTGACTTTACGACGAAGAAATTTGATATTACCTGTTCGGAGTATTAATAAGACGCTTGCCTGTTACACATAAGGTGCAATGGGCAAGCTTTTTGAGAAATATGACATAAGGAATTGTGAGGTTTAGGGGAAGAGTAGCAAGGACGGTTGACAAAGCGGGGATTATGCGAAAAGAAAGTAGTGCAGGAGAATAGAAAACATGAAGAGAACAATGGATATTAGACACCCTTACCTATGGTTTCCCATTCAGTTGACAGAAGCTGAGGAATATTTGGAAATTGAGGCATGTGGGGAAAAGCTTTTTGAGTTTAAAATTCCATTTGCAGAAGACGACAACGACTATCAAATTGCATACTATGCATCTATTCCGGTAAAAGAATGGATGGGAAAGAAGCTTACATTCAGCGGCGCCTTTTCTGAAGAATTCTTGGGAAAAATTCGAAATGAGGATAAGGCATACCAAAATATATGTAAGCGACCGGCGATGCATTTTACAGCGGAGTATGGGTGGATCAATGATCCGAACGGATTGGTGTATGATGGGGAGAACTATCATATGTATTTTCAATACAATCCGTTTAACCTTATATGGAGAAATATGCTATGGGGGCATGCGACAAGTAAAGATTTGCTGCACTGGAACTGGTGTGATCCGGCTCTTTATCCAGATGCAAATGGTATGATGTTCTCAGGCTGTGGAATCCGAAACGAGAAAGGCTTGTTGAATCTGAGTGAAAACGCATTGCTTTTTTTCTATACGGCAGCAGGAGATTCTACGCCTTGGAGTAAAGGTGCGGATTTCACGCAAAGAATTGCTTATAGCGTGGACGGCGGATATACGCTTGAAAAACTGGACAAGCCTTATGTCGGGAAAATAGGAAAGGATTCCAGGGATCCTAAGGTGTTCTGGCATGAACCATCGCAAGCCTATATTATGATGCTGTATCTAGAGGGAAATGATTTTGCAATACTCCGTTCTCAAGATTTGGAAGCTTGGGAAGAAACACAACGCTTCACCTTGGAAAAGGCGTGGGAGTGTCCAGATTTGGTAGAGCTTCAAAATGAGGCAGGAGAGAAACGATGGATGTTCATCTGTGCCGATGGCTTCTATTATTGGGGAGAATTTGATGGCTATCGGTTTGACTCGGATTGGGTACGTCATGAAGCATATATAAATGAAGGCGTTTATGCAGCACAAAGTTTTTCGGGGGTTGAAGAGAGAACCATTTTGGTTCCTTGGTTAAGAATTACTGGCAATGGATTTAATTATACAGGCGCAATGGGGATTCCACGTGAATTGAGCTGGAGAAAAGAGCAGGGGGAAGCGGTTCTGGTTATGAACCCAATTCGGGAATTCACAACACGCCTAAGCGAAACGGAAGTTATACCAGAAAACGGAGTATATGTGGTAGAGATTCGTGATTTTAATGACAATTTTACCTGTCATCTGAATGGAAGTGAATTGCGATATGATAAGTCAGAGGCGGCTTTTTATTTGGATGAACATAGATTTTTGAAGAAGGAGAACTGTGACAAAATAAAGTGTATTGTAGACTACAATATTCTTGAAGTATGTCAAGCGGATGATATAATGTTAGGTGGATATAAATTAAGGGGAGATAAGAATGTCTTCACACACCAGACATCAGGAAAATCGCAAGTGAAGATATATAAGATGGAGGAGTAGATGGCAACACTTAAGGACGTAGCAAAAGAAACGGGATTGACCGTGACCACAGTGTCACGTGTATTGAATAATCGAGGATATATTAGCGAGGATACGAGAAATAAGGTCTATGAAGCGATGAAAAAGCTGAATTATAGACCGAATGAGGTGGCAAGAAGCTTGTCGAAGCAGACAACGAATACCATCGGGGTAATTGTACCTCATATTAGACATCCCTATTTTGGAGAGATGATTAGTAATCTGGAGAATGCGGCAAGCAAAAAGGGGTATAAGATTATTTTATGCAATTCGCAGGGAAAAGACGCGAAGGCCCGGGAATACATGGAAATGTGCACAAGCAATCGTGTTGCTGGTATTATTCTCTGTAGTGCTACAGTTGCAGTGGAAGAATTCAGTGGGAGCAATATTCCGCTTATCACCATAGAACGTTATCTAGAAGATGGTACCGCATCGGTAGAATGTGATAACCATCAAGGTGGTAAATTGGCGGCAAAACATTTAATCCAGCAAGGCTGTAAAAATCTCTTGCACATTAGTGGTGTGCATGAGACGGCCATGCCAGCCGATGATCGAGCAAAAGGCTTTCGGGAGATTTGTGAAGAGTATGGAGTGATGCATAAGGAGATTGCAACCAATAGTTATCAGTATAACAATTTGGAGTATCATGATTTCTTGGAAGAGGTTATCTCAGAGAATAGAAATGTTGATGGGATATTTGCAAGTAGTGATTTGATTGCGGCTCAGGTACTTCAGGTTTGTAATAAGCTTGGAATTACCGTTCCACAGGATGTAAAATTGGTGGGATTTGACGATGTTAACATTGCATCCCTTTGTACACCAAGAATTACCACGATTCATCAGCCAGTAAAAGAGATGGCAGAGATGGCAATTGAAACCTTGATACAAGCAAATGAAGGAAAAACAGTACCAAAGCGCTCCATGCTTCCGGTTCGGTTGGTGGAACGTGAGTCAACGCAAGGATAGAAAGAGATAAGAGGATGGAAGAAAATAAGAATAGAAAAAATATAGATGTGGTAGCATTGGGAGAACTTTTGATTGATTTTACCAGCTCAGGAGAGAGTGGACAGGGAAATCCGCTTTTTGAGGCAAACCCAGGTGGTGCTCCATGCAATGTGCTTGCAATGCTAAATAAGATGGGCCATAGGACTGCCTTCATTGGAAAGGTGGGAGATGATATTTTTGGACATCAGCTGAAACAGACATTAGAAGCAATTTCAATCGACACAACTGGATTATGCATGGCATCTGATGTACGCACAACATTGGCATTTGTGGCAAATGATGAGACGGGAGATCGAAGCTTTTCCTTCTACCGTAATCCTGGCGCCGATATGATGCTTACCAAGGAAGAGGTTAGCGAGGAATTGATCGCAAAGGCTCGCCTTTTCCACTTTGGAACTTTGTCGATGACACATGAGAAGGTGCGAGAAGCAACGAAGCATGCGCTCGCTGTGGCAAAGGAGCATGGATGTTTGATTTCTTTTGATCCGAATATACGTGAGCCACTATGGGAGAGCATGGAAATCGCCGCAGAGCAGGTGGACTATGGAATGCAGTGCTGCGATATCCTAAAGATATCGGACAATGAAATTCAGTGGTTTACTGGCAAAGAAGATTATGATGAAGGAATCAAGGTTCTGCAGAGTAAATATCAGATTCCTTTGATTCTACTTTCCATGGGAAAAGAAGGAAGTCGTGCTTACTATCAGGGAATGCGTGTGGAAGTGCCTGCCTTCGTAAGAGAGGATACGGTGGAAACAACTGGTGCAGGAGATACCTTCGGAGGTAGCTGTCTTCACTTTGTGTTAGAGCATGGAATCGAGCACCTTTCCGAGGAACAATTGCGAGAGATGCTTACATTTGCGAATGCAGCAGCTTCCATTGTGACCACAAGAAAAGGCGCTCTACGTGTTATGCCTGAGGCTGAGGAGATTTACGCAAGTCTTCGATAACTTGTTTAAGGGCTGAGAGTGTTTCGTCGATGTCTGCGTCATTGGCGTTAGCTCCCATGTGGCCGATGCGAAGCACTTTGCCGGCGAGATAATCAAAGCTTCCGGTAATCATAATATGATGCTCTTGTTTCATCTTTTCCAGTATTGTAGATGCATCCATTCCCTCAGGAACGGAAATTACAGTGACGGTGTTGGAAAAGCCGGATTCAAGATACAGTTCTAATCCCATATTGTGAATGAATTGGCGAGTTTTCTCGCCAATTTTTTTATGTCGTAAAAGGATATCCGGATCTGCGGCAATGTTGTCAAAGGCAGCGCGAAGACCGTATATGTCGCTAATCGGCATCGTATATGGGAACCACTTTTTCTCATAGTAGTTCTCGAAAATCATAAGATTGCAGTAAAAGGAGGCAACCCTTGTTTTACGCGCGTGAAAAGCGTTCTTGGCATCCTCACTGATAACGACGAAGGTTAAGCCAGGAGGTGCTGATACTGCTTTCTGTGATCCCCCACATAGCAAATCAATTTGATAATCGTCGACACGTACTTCTTCACCAAACATTGCAGAAACAGAGTCTACAACGGTAAGGATTCCATAGCTTTTAAGAAGGGGACAAAGCTCTGCAATTGGGTTTAGCATACCGCTTGGGGTATCGCAGTGAACGACAGTGGCGTATTTGAAATCATGGTTGGTGGCAAGGAAATCGGATAATGCCTTAGGATCAATGGGATTGCGGTAATCGGTGGAATAAAGGTAAGGAATCCCACCATACATGGTGACAAAATCAGCAAAGCCTTTCCCATAGATGCCGTTGTCGAGAATGAGGACCTTATCCCCAGGCTCGGTTAGGGTGGCGCAGGCGGCTTCCAGACCAAGAATGCCTTCTCCACTTAAAATGAGGGTTTCATTTTGGGTAAAGAGTAGGCGGCTGATAAGCTCGCAGGTTTCCTTGTAGAAATCAAGGAAAGTTTCATCAATATCAGGATTGGTACATTCCAGGCTTCGTGCCATTCGAACGTTATAAGGAACCTGAGTGGGTCCCGGAGTCATAATCTTGTACATATGCTTCGCCCTTTCTAATTACTTGCACCGGCACGGCGGGAAGTAAGGTGTTGTGTTTTGTGAATCGCTAACTGTATTGGCTCAATGACTACGAGCACGATTGCAGCAGCAACGCCAATTTGCACGCAGTTGCCAGGAACCGATGCGAGTGGGGCCCAAAAGTTGCCATATAGAATCCACTCCGCAAAATAATATCCTACGATTTTAATGATGAATGCAGTAGTGAGTGCAAGCATATAGCGGACAGGAGATTTCTTTTCGGTAATTTTTCCTACGCTATATCCCATAAGTCCAACAATAATCAGGGTAAAAGGCGCCCAGGCTGTCCAACCGGAAAGTAGGTCAAACAGTCCCATTCCAATACCACCGGAGATAGCGCCTACGCGTTTTCCAAGAAGTATGGCCCCAATAAATAGTGGAACATTGCCTAAGTGAATGAGTCCGCCATTGGCGGCAATCGGTAATCGGACATTGATAAAAGCTGTAAATACATAAACCAAAGCGGTAAAGAGTCCGATGCGTGTAATGTCTTGAATGGTTAGTTTTTGATTTCTCATAATAGTTCCTCCAAATTGTTTCGCGCGCTTTTTCGTGGGTTCATCATAATACAAGACTGGATATACACATATACTCAAAATGGAAAAGAAATATAAGACCAGATTAAGGAAGCGAAAGAACGAGGAAAGTGGGAGAAAAAGAAGGCAAGTGTAATGCAAAAAAGTGAAAGATTTTGTTTGGATAAATGCGAGAATATGGTACTATAGAAGTAGGAATAATACATGGTAGAAATGCTGTGGGATTAAGTGAGGTACGGAAAAACAAAATAAAAAGAAAAGGAGAGGGAATATGGCTTTATGTGATGAATTTAAAGAAATGAAAGAGGTCTCCGCATTCGAAAAGGAGAATCTGGAAGAGAAAATTTTGCAAATCATGGGGAAGAAATGCAAAAAAATCGAGATAACATACTGGCTCTTGGTTGCGGGAATTGTTCTTCCCATCGTAGGCGGCTTTATATTAAAGACACGCGCTTTAGAAACAACGGTAGAGAAATCTGGCACTAGGATAACACAGATTACGACTCCGAATACGGCCATGATATTCTTGGGCCTGGTGTGCGTGATTTTAGGCCTAAATTTGCTAGCTGCTTTTATGGGAACCTTTCGTAATCAGGGAAAATACGAATACGAATTACATAAGATTTCCTGCGCGGATGTTACTATCGAGAAAATACAGTCTGGGCAGTATAAAGGAATGGCATATGTTTACGACAGATATGGAGAGCCATTTGAGGATTTGGACGAAAGAGAAAATCCGCAAAAGGAGCCAGTTCCTATGCTAGAAGAAATTGCGGAGGAGAATGCGAGATTCCTATTGGTTGGAGAATGGGATGATCCATATTTGCTTGGACTAATTCGCGCAGAAGATTAGTTTTGATTGTAATTTGAAAAAGATGTGGTATCATTACGATACTACATCTTTTTTTAGGAGTATACGATGACAGCACAACAAAAAGGAATTTTATGCACCGTTCTGTCGGCGGTTTGTTTTGCGACAGGCGGTTTGTTATTAAAACTAAATACGTGGTCTTCGCTTACAATCAGTGGATATCGCTCTTTCTTTGCATTTTTCGTATTTCTTGCATATATGAAGGCAACGAAGCATGCATTTGTTTTCAATGGAAAGGTTCTCATTGGCGTAGTTGCAAATAGCATGATGTCACTGACGTTTATTATGGCAAATAAGATGACAACCGCTGCTAATGCGATTATTCTTCAATTTACCTTGCCAATTTATATTATGCTTTTGGTATGGATATTTGAGAAAAAGCGGCCAGACAGGGTATCCTTTGTGTCTGGTCTCATTTCGTTGGTGGGAATTCTATTCTTTTTCTTTGATAGTTTGTCGCTCGGCGGAACTATGGGAAATATCATGGCGCTGATATCCGGTTTTTTCTACGCAGTGGTTTTCTTAATTAAGAGAATTCCTGGTTCAGACTTTGAATCTTCTGCACTCTTATCCTTTGCCGTCAATTTTGCAGTGGGAATTCCATTCTATTTGCAGGAAACAGACTGGGGAATTATGAATGTATCGACGGGAGTATTGCAGGGAGTTGTGCAAATTGGTCTGGCATATATTTTCTTGAATATTGCTTTAGACAAGGTGCCACCGGTAGGTGCAGCGTTGATTTCTATGATCGAGCCAATTTTAAACCCTATGCTTGTGGCAATCTTTTATGGAGAGAAGATTGGAAGAATCAGTTTGGTAGGGGCAGTGATTGTGTTAGCTTCCGCATTGTTTTATAATTTGAGAAGTTCAACAAACGATGAGGTTGGAACGTAATTAGAATATAGGTTAGCATAAATAAAGAAGTTCAAAAAAAGAAGGGAGAAAGAAATGCCATTTATCGATTCAAAAATCACAGTAAAATTATCACCGGAGAAAGAAGAGGCTGTTAAAAGCAGACTAGGCGAGGCAATCAGCTTGTTGAATAAATCTGAGAATTACCTTATGGTTGGATTCGAAGATGAGTATGCGCTTTATATGGGGGGCAATAAAGTTGAAAAAGGTGCCTATGTTTCTGTAAGCTTGTTTGGAAATGCTTCACCAGAGGCCTATGATAAGATGACAGGTGCTATTTGTAGCATTCTTTCGGAGGAGTTAGCAATTCCAGGCGATAAGGTGTATGTAACCTATCATGGAGTCAATGATTGGGGCTGGAACGGAAGAAACTTTTAAAATAAAATAATTTTGGTCAATTTTAGTTAAAGAAACTTACCAATGTGTGAATTTTGCACACATGTGGTAAGTTTTTTGATTTATAGATAAAAAGTATGTGTAAAATAGACAAAAAACAAGTAAAAATAGGAAAAAAGTAGTAGTTTAAAATACGAATATATGGTACTATTGGCATAGAAAAACAAAAATCATCCAGAAAGGAATCAGTAAGCATGAAACATTGGAAGCTATTTGGAGTGGCTGCTATGGCGATGTTGGCATTAGCAGGTTGCGGAAGCCAAAAAGAAGAAGTAACTGTCAGATATCTGAATTTTAAACCAGAGGTTGCAGACGTATGGCAGGAGATTGCTGAGAAATATACAGAGGAAACTGGTATAAAGGTTGAGATTCTTACTGCGCCTAGTAACTGTAATGAGCAGACACTAAAGGCGGAAATTGCTAAGAAGAATGCACCTACGCTTTTTCAAATAAATGGACCGGTGGGATATGCTACCTGGAAAAATTATTGCATCAACTTAGCAGATACCGATTTGTATTCCTGGGTAATTGATAAGGATATGTGTATCACAGGCACGGATGGTGGTGTATACGGTATTCCATACGTAGTTGAGGGGTATGGAATCATATATAACGATGAGATTATGCAACGCTATTTCTCACTTCCAGGTAAGGGAACTGCGTATGCGTCCATGAATGAAATCAATAATTTCAAAGTGTTATCTGAAGTGACAGAGGATATGACAAAGCATAAGGCGGAACTTGGAATCGAGGGCGTGTTTGCGTGTACCTCGTTTCAGTCTGGTGAAGAGTGGAGATGGCAGACGCACCTTATGAATCTTCCAGTTTACTTGGAATATCAGCAAAAGGGCGTAGATGACTTAGAAGCATTAGACTTTACTTACGGAGAAAATTTCAAAAATATCTTTGATTTGTATTTAAACAATTCTACCGTAGCACCAAGTGAGATTGGAAACAAGACGGTTACGGATTCTATGACGGAGTTTGCGACTGGAAAATGTGCGATGGTGCAGAATGGAAACTGGGCATGGACCCAGATTGCTTCCGTGGATGGAAATGTGGTGAAAGAGCAGAATTGCAAGTACCTTCCAATTTATACAGGAGCACAGGGCGAAGAGTCACAGGGAATCTGCATTGGAACAGAGTGTTACATGGCAGTTAGCGCATTGGCGAGTGAGGAAGCACAGAAGGCTTCTATCGATTTCATGGAATGGGTATTTAGCTCTGACATTGGTAAGGATTATTTAAAGAATCGCTTCCAGTTTATTACCGTATTCAACACACTGGGGGATGCAGATCTACCAGAGAATCCATTAGCGCAGGAAGTATCCGCTTACATTAATGATTCCAGCAAGGCATCGGTCTCTTGGAACTTTACAACGTTCCCAGGTCAGGATTTTAAAGATGAATTGTCAAATCAGCTTTTCTTATATGCGACAGGGGAACAAGAATTTAATCTGGTTGAAGACTATGTGGTGCAAAGATGGAAAGAAGAGAAATCAGGACAATAGCGGAGGAAGGACATATGAAGGTTAAATTTTCGATTCGTAGAAAAATAGCGTTGATGATGGCGATAAGTGCAGTCCTTCTCGTAATGAGCATCCTTGTGGTATCTTATGCTGTCAATCGCAAAAATGTACTAGAACTAAGTGAGAGCTATATGTATGATACGGTTGTATCGGCATCCGATATTTTGTATGAGAGTTTCTTTGGGGATAATGATCGAAGCGATATGACAACAAGATTGGACTACATCCTTGACAATATCGACATTGATACGATGGACTCTAGCATTTGCTATCTTGTAGATTCCGAAGGTACTTATTTGTACCATCCAGATCATGAAAAGGTTGGTACGAAATTGGGCGATAACCCAGTTGTGCAGGATGTTTTGGATCGACTTCATACAGAAGGAATTATTACAACTGCCGACGTAAAAGCTTGTAAGGTAGATGGAAAAGACGTTTATGTTGCATTCATATGTACCGTAGATGACTGGGTTGTGGCAGTACAAGCTGACAGTTATGATGTTATGGCACCCGTCAATAAAATAACCAATTTTTGTGTAATTGTGGGTATGCTTCTCTTGCTGGTTATTGTTGTGATTTGCTTGTTTATTACCAATCGCATCACAAAACCAATTTCCACAATTACTGCGGTTATTAATGATATTTCAGAATTGAATATGAATTCAGAAACTAAAATTCCTGAAACCAGTGATGAAATTGGAATCATGGCAAACGCAGTAGAAACCATGCGAGAGCATTTATCAAAGATAGTAAATGAATTAAATGGTATTTCGGGAGTATTGGTGGATGACTCCAATAGTTTATATGATATCTCCGAGAGAGTGAATGATGCATCTTCTAACAACTCGGCTACAAATGAACAATTGGCAGCCAGTATGGAGGAAACCTCTACATCTGCAGAGACTGTAAATGAAAACATTCAGAGTATGAATGAAAGTATTGGAAATGTAGCAAATGAGATTGAAAAAGGAACGGCTCTCACAGATGAGGTTCGTAAGAAATCTTTGGCTATTCGAGATAAGACACAGAAGGCAAGTGAAGAAACCATTGATATGTTTGGAATGATTCGAAAGGATTCGCAAGAGGCAATTACACGAGCTCATGACGTAGATAAGATTAATTCCCTGGCAACGGCTATTCAGGATATTGCAGAACAGACCAATTTACTTTCTTTGAATGCATCGATTGAGGCTGCAAGAGCGGGAGAAGCTGGAAAAGGCTTTGCGGTTGTTGCAGATGAGATTTCAAAGCTTGCAAATCAGTCACAGAACACATCAGTTGATATTATGAATATCGCTGCGCAGGTAAATGAATCTGTACAGGTTCTTACGCAGAACTTAATTAAAATTCTTGATTTCATGGAAAACAATGTTATGGCAGATTACAATGGATTCTTAGAGTCAAGTAATGAGTATAGCGAAGCTGCGAACTCCATTGAAAACTTTATGAATCATGCCAATGAGTTGATTCTTGATATCAAGAGTAGCACGCAGAGTATTGCTGTTGCCATTGATGGAATCAGCAACAATATCAATGAGTGTACCATTGGTGTGAGCGATATTGCGGAGAAGACGACGGATGTTGTTAGCTTAACGGTTGAGACTTATGAGAGAACCTCAAACTGTAAAGATTCTGCAGAAAAGTTACGCGAAATTACGTCGCGATTCCACTAGGAATTATCGGGAGATAGAGAAACTCCATAAAACAGGGAAGGTCGCTGGAAAATTGAAAAATATTCACAGGGCGCGGGTGCAGATTGCATTCGCGCTTGACAAAACATGTATGATTGAGTACAATTGAATTGAATTTAATATAAACAAAGAGTAGGAGGAAACAATGAACGAAGTATATGAATTCTTAAAAAAATGTCAGACATACTATTTGGCAACTGTTGATGGGGATCAGCCACGCGTTCGTCCTTTTGGAACAATTGATATTTTCGAAGGAAAGCTTTATATTCAGACCGGAAAAGTTAAGGACGTATCAAAGCAGCTTCAGGCAAATCCAAAGGCTGAGATTTGTGCGTTCGGCGAAGGAAAATGGTTACGTGTTGCTGGAACCTTGGTGCGTGATGATCGAGTAGAGGCTAAGGCTCACATGTTGGAAAGCTATCCAAATTTGAAAGCAATGTATTCTGCAGAGGATGATAATACGGAGGTGTTATACTTCAAAGATGCAACTGCTACCTTTTCTTCTTTCACAGAAGAACCAAGAGTTATCACATTCTAAATAGAATCCGTGAGAAATTCAAAGCCTATGAAATTATAAATAAAATATACGAAAACAAACAAAATAACATACACAAAATTCGATAAAAACACAAAAGAAGTGCTCAGAAAATTAGCTGCCGGGCTAGTTTGGATGAGCACTTTTTTGTGTATTATGGAGTAGCTTTGTTGTATAATTGTAAAAGCGAGCGCGATAGAACAATCTATCAGGGGATAAACAAGGGGATAGATAAAAGGAGAAGCGTAAGTGAATCAGACAAAAAGTATAACAACGTTGCATAAGTGGACAGATGTCAGCTTGGAAGAGATATCTCTACAGGATGAATATTTAGTAAATGCGCTGAATTTGGAGGTTATGTATCTACTTTCATTTGACAGTGATAGATGGTTGGCTGGATTTCGAGAGAATGCCGGTCTTGATAAAAAGGGAAAAGTAAGATATGAAGGCTGGGAGAACTCTCTGATTGCAGGCCATTCCTTTGGCCACTATATCAGTGCTTGTGGATACGCATATCAGAGCCAGGACATTTCTTCAGAAGACAAAGAAGAGCTACATAAAAATTTGACTTATCTTGTGGATGAGCTTAAAAAATGTCAGGATAATACAAAAGGAAAACCTGGATTTCTTTGGTGTGCCAGCATAATAGATGCGAATAATGTGGAGGCGCAATTTGACCACGTAGAAATAGGTCGCACCAATATTACGACAGAGGCGTGGGTGCCTTGGTACACGATGCATAAAATACTTCAGGGACTGATTGATGTATATCAAACAACAGGCTATGGGCCTGCACTTCAGGTAGCAACAGCTCTGGGGGATTGGGTAGCAGAACGTGTCGGTGAATGGAGCGAAGCAACACGCCTTAAGACACTGGCAACCGAGTATGGCGGAATGAATGACTGTTTGTATGAATTGTACGAGGTGACAAAAGAGGAGAAATATGCAATCGCAGCGCACAAATTTGATGAAGAGGCTTTATTTGAGAAGGTGCTGTCCGAACAGGAAGATGCACTAAATAATTTGCATGCAAACACCACCATACCAAAGTTTATTGGTGCAATGAAGCGTTATCTGTATGTAGATGGAAAAAGCGTAGGTGGAGAAGTGGTGCAGGCTACACAATACTTGGCATACTGTAAAGCATTTTTCAACATGGTTTGGGAGAAGCATACGTATATCACGGGCGGAAATAGCGAGTGGGAGCACTTTGGCGCAGATTACGTATTGGATGGGGAACGCACGAATTGCAACAATGAAACCTGCAATACGTATAACATGCTAAAGCTTGCCAAACTTTTATTTATGCATACGGGAGAGCGAAAGTATGCAGATTTCTATGAAAATACCTACATCAATGCAATCTTGTCTTCGCAGAATCCGAAAACGGGTATGACGACATATTTTCAGCCAATGGCCACGGGATATTTTAAGGTGTATAGCACGCCTCATACCAAATTTTGGTGCTGTACAGGTACGGGAATGGAGAACTTTACAAAGCTAGGGGATGCAATCTATTTTGTAAAGGAAAACCACATTGCAGTAAATATGTATCTTTCATCCACCATTCAATTAGACGGTTTGACTTTGATGCAGGAGTCTAAGGTGCTGGAAGGTGGTAGCACAATCGTTACGGTAAAAGAAGCTGTGGCTACTGGCAAGGAAGCCGTGCTTCATTTTCGAATTCCAGATTGGTGCGCTGGAAAAATGCAGTTATCATTAAATGGTATGCCATACGATTATACGGAAGTCGATGGATATGCGTGTGTGGCGCACAAGTTTGTAAAAGGCGACTATATAGGTGTGGATATTCCAATGAAAATAACCGCGCATTCCCTTCCGGACAATAAAAAGGCGATGGGATTTAAATATGGACCGCTTGTGTTATCCGCAGGTCTTGGACATGAAAATATGCAGACGACAACGACTGGAGTGGCGGTTACGATTCCACAGGATAAAATAGTAGAGAGTGAATATGTTATTTTGCCAAATGGTATAACGAGAGAAGAATTTATAAATGATTTACCGCTGTATTTTGAACAGAACGGGCTGGCATTTGCACTAAAGGGGTCGAACCTGATTTTTACTCCGCATTATGCAAAGTATGATGAGCGCTATGGTATATATTTCTATTATCTGACCGAGAAAGAGAAGCTTGAAGCACAAGTGGTGCAACCTACAGATAAAATTCTGGATACGGTACAGCCGGGATATGGTCAATATGAAAATGATGAATTACACAATATGCAAGATAGGAAGCAAACTATCGCATTTGTGTAGAGATACCACAGTCAGTAATTGATGAGGCGACACAGCGCACGGCTGATGGGAAAAGCTATGATGTGGTCTTGGTGACTTTTCAATCTAACGATGATGGGGAATCGGCGAAGGTCTGTGAATTCATTTATATGATGGTGAAGTAGGGCGTATAACGACAGAAAAGTAATAGCAGGAAGATTGTGCATAGAAATATTATGAAAAATGCTGTGAAAAATAGTAGAAAGAATCAAATTGTGTAGACAATACACTTGCAGGAATAGTAATTATTTCCTATAATTATAGTAGCTTATAAAATTAAGGAAAGGTGTTCTGTTTTTAACGGATGGGGGATTGATCATGGAAAAATTAAGTGTTATTGTTTCTCGGCGTGCGACTTTGAGTATCAAACGAGTTATCACAGTGACTGCGTTACTAGCATTATTCGTTGTTATAGCTATAACATACCGAAATGCAACAGATCAAGTGAAGTCAACTAGCAATTTGTATTCTATTAGTATTGAGGAAATGCTACAGGAAAAGATAGTATTTGTTTCTACCGTTGCGAATACGGTAAATTCTAGGACGATGGAGAACCGTAATTATGGTGCATATGTAGATTCTTTAGTTTCTATGTATTCGGACGTATCTGCTGTATATATATGTGTTCCAGAAGCTGGAGTGACATACAAAGACGGAATTATGACTTATATGAGCGGTGGTTGGGTTCCACCGAGTGACTTTGTTGTTACGGAGCGAGGCTGGTATAAAGATGCAATGCTGAAAGAAGGCGTTGCGATATCAGAACCATATTTGGATGAACAGTCAGGAAACGTATGCATTACAATGTCTCATAAGGTTATGACTGCGGAAGGACAGGGTGTTGTAGGTCTTGATATGTATTTGACGGATTTGACAAAGCTTGTGGATGAAGTCGGTGGAGACATGCATTCGGTTATTTTGGCGACAAGCGAGGGAACGATTATTACGCACCCTGTTGCAAAATATGCGTTGTCAAATGATTCGACAACAAATGTAGGGGATACAAAATATAGCAAGCTTCATGAGAAAAGAACCAGCTTTCTATTGGACTATTCGGGAGGCATTAAATTGGCAACAATTGTAACCTCAACGAAGACCGGATGGAAATTGATTTATACAAGCACGATTTTGGATTCTTTATTTTCAATCGCAATACTATTTATCGTGGTAGTAATTGCAGCAAAGATTGCAGAAAAGGTTGCGGCTAAGGTGTTAATACAGGTAATTGCTCCAATGTTTGCCTCACTGGAAGCAGTAACGGAAAATGTACATAATATTTCAGATGGTGTATTAACTTATAATTTTGAGGAAGATGATAAATCGATAGATATCAATGCTGTTACCGTTGCACTGAACAGTACCATCAATGGGTTGAAAATCTATATCGATGAAATCAACCGAGTGGTAAATTCCATTTCAAGTAAGGATATTACCATTAGCATCGAGGAGGAATTTCCAGGCGATTATGACGAAATTAAGCATGCACTTCTTGCTGTAGTGGATGAGCTAAATATAAGTTTTAATGAAATTAAATCACAAGCGGAAACGGTGCTACAATATGCGAATAGTTTGGCAAGTACAAGTGAGAGCGTTGCGGAGGCAGCTACCGTTCAAAGTGGTGCAGTTACCTCTGCAAATGAGGAGCTTACCGTACTATCCGAGGCAATGGTTAAGATATCAGAATTGACGGAAGCAATTAAAACCAGAAATGAGGAAACCAATACCAGATTAGGTGCAGGTGGAGAAGAAATGGACGAGCTTGTTACGGCGATGGATGATATCGTAAAGTGTTTTGATGGAATTGCTAATTTTGTAGATGAAATTAATAACATTGCATCGCAGACCAATCTATTATCTTTGAATGCTTCAATAGAGGCAGCTAGAGCGGGAGAAGCAGGTCGTGGATTTGCGGTAGTGGCAGAAGAGATTCAGGCATTGTCGGTGAATTCATCCACCGCAAGTAACAATATAAATGAAGTCATCAATAAGTCGAGAGATGCTGTTGCGCATGGAAAAGATTTAGTAGATCGAACCCGTGAGACATTGGAATTGGGAATTGAATATTCGCGTGAGAACACAGAATTGATGAGGGATATATTTAATTCGGTTATACGGCAAAAAGAATCCATTGATGAAATCGCAGAAAACTTTAGAGAGATATCCTGCATGGTAGAAAGCAATGCGGCAAGTGCGCAGGAAAACAGTGCAATTGCAACACAATTGGGCGATTGTGCAAGTGCATTGGCAGCTACGGTTGAGGAATATGCATTAAAGTAGGACGCAAATAAAAGATATGATATTGAGAAATGAAAAAAGCAATTTGCATTTGGCAAATTGCTTTTTTAAAATTACTCTGTTACTTCAACAAGTTCAATGTGGAAATTTAATTCCTTTCCAGCCATCTCGTGATTGGCGTCAAGTGTGATTGTTTCTTCATCTTTCGCGATAACGGTAACTGGAAATGGTTGTCCCATGGAATTTGTGAGATATACCTGCTGACCTACCGTTAATTCTTCTGAACCAGGAAGCTGAGCAATTTCAATTTTAAGAATTGCTTCAGGATCAGATGGACCATATGCTTCCTCTGGCATAAGGTGAATATCAACCTCTTCTCCAACCTGCATATGTGCTACAGCCTCATCAAAGCCTTTAATCATCATGCCGGCGCCGCATACGAAATCAAGGGTTTCTCCTCTATCATAAGAGGAATCAAACTGTGTACCATCGTTGAAGGTACCTCTATAATGAACGCGAACGTTCTTGCCTACATTATTTACATTATCACTCATAATTAATTCTCCTTAAAAATTTCTTCTTGTATCATAGCATAGAATTCCTTTTTTGTTTAGTTGAAAAAGGCGTAAAAATTTGGTGGATGCTTGAAAAAAATGCCCTGTAAGAATGCATTTCATGTTATAATCATTTTTGGCGCTATGCCACAATAAAAATAGGGGGATAATTAAATATGGGGGAGAAGAAATTTGTTAAAGAAGGACAAGTTGGTAAGCGTGAGGCGTGGAAATGGAGTTTTGGAGTTTTTGGACAGAACCTAGCGTGCGCGTTAATGATGAACTGGTTCTTTATTTTTTGTACGGATGTTCTATACATTAATGGAGTAGTTATCGGTACGGTATTAGGAATTGCACGTGTCTGGGATTCCATCAATGATCCTTTAATGGGAACACTAATCGATCATCATAGGTTTAAAAATGGCGAAAAATTCCGCCCTTTTTTACGTATAACACCAATTGCAGTCGGAATAATCATCGTTCTGTTGTTCACGGACTGGGGCTTTAGCGGTGATATGCCAAAAGCCATTTATATCTTGGTACTATATTTGTTATATGATGGTATATTCACAATTCAGGATATTTCTATGTGGAGTATGACTTCTGTTATGACGGAGGTCCCAGATGAGCGTGATAAGCTGTCAAAATGGGGACGTATTATGGCCACAATTGGCTTTAGCTTCTTAGGAATTTTCCCAGTGATTATGGACGCGTTAAAGGCTCAGGGGATACCATTAAAAACAATTTATTTTGGTGGAGCAATTGTATTTGGTTTAGGTGGTATGCTTATTTCCACTCTTACAAGCAGTGCAAGAGAGCGTATTGGTGATGATGAATCAACAGTCACAGAAAGCTTTAAAGACAATTTACAAATGCTTTTCAAAAACAAAATTGTAATGTTAGTTTTATTGGGAAATATTTTAAATGGGCTTTCACTTACTGTGCCAGCAGCTTATTTCTTCCAACATAAGGTTTCAGCAACGCTTTTTGGCAACGAAATAGGCGGATTAACCGTAATGACCATTTTCTACGCTGTTTCTTATTTCTTTTCTGGAATTACCATGTTCTTTGCAGATAAGATTGCGCATAAAATTGGTGGAATGAAAAATGTCCTCATTATGGCAAACGTTGTAACGGTTATTTTCCGTTTAATCGCATTCTTTATTGGATTCGAAGGAAATAGAATCTGGATTGCAATGATTGTCTTTGGATTAGGTAGTTTTCCAAGTAATCTATTTGGTATTGCAAGAACTGCTTTATGGGGAGATTCCATTGATTACATGGAATGGAAAACCGGCAAGCGTGCCGAGGCAATTACTTTTGCAGCACAAACATTCTGTGATAAAATTGCAAATGCCTTAAATACCGTTGTTGCAGGTGCGTTACTAACGTGGTTGTCCTATGATGCACAGGCAATAGAGGCAGGTGCGGAATTGTCGTCACGGTTCAATACGTTCATTTGGCCATTATTTATGCTTGGACCAGCGATTGGAGCAGCTTTATATACCATTCCGTTATTGTTCATTAACTATCCAAATTCATTAAAGGAACAAGTAATTAGCGATTTAAAAATTCGTCGCGCGGAAAAATCATCAATGTAAGCAATACTTTGGAGCATCGAAGAAATTCGGTGCTCTTTTTAATTACTTGAGCGCCAAGGGCGTGCACTAACGGATAATGCGTAAGACATAAAGATTATATTTTATCTTGACACTGTCTAGTTTGATGAGTAATCTGTATATATCTGGACAGTGTCTAGTTTGGGAAAGCATGAATGAAAGGATTATCTATGAAAAAGAGAAAGGGCATTAAAATGATGATGCGTATCGTGGGAACTATCGTTGCATTACTACTTATGTTTGTAGCATATTTTGTTTTAATCAGTACGGGAAAAATCAAAGAATACAAAGATTCAAAAGGGAACAGATTAGAGGGGAGTATCAGTGAAAAGATTAAAGTCGAAATAAATGGCGCCTTAAATGGACTTTTTATTAACGGAAAGAATACCGACAATCCCATATTGCTCCTAATTTCCAGTGGACCAGGAACCGATGACTATTTCTTTAATGAGAAATATCCAAATATGCATATGGATGATGCATTTACCGTGTGCTATTGGAACTATCGCGGAATGGGTATCGTGTATGATGATACAATGGATCCTCAAAGCATTGATTTGGATACACTTCTTGGAGATTTAAAAGGGGTAACAGAGTATCTAAAAAACCGGTTCCACAAAGATAAAATATATCTTATGGGATTTTCTGGTGGAACACATTTGGGACTTTGTGCAGCACAGTTGTACCCAGAGGATTATTACGCATATATCGGAATGGCCCAGGTAATCTGTCGAGGCGCTGATAATGACACCTATATCTACAATTTTATGAAGGATACCTTTAGCGCGCGAAACGATAAGAAACGGCTAGAACAACTAGAAACTCTTGTGAAACATGTCGAGGATAATCAAGTTGTATGTAAAAACTGGTATAACTTTGTTCTGCTACTTCACGAAGCTGGCGGTGGAACTACCATGAATGAAACCGAATTTGTTGGCATCGATCTCCCTATCGTAATGTCTCACTGCTATACGGTAAAAGAGAAATTCGATTATATCAAGGGAATGAAAATGTACCGAAATACGATGCTTAATAAAGAGCTCGAGAATGTTGACTATAGAAAAGGCGACCTGAACTTTGAAATACCAGTCTATTTCCTAAGTGGAGATCATGACTACAATTGTCCTTGGCCATTGGTACGCGAATATTCTGATAGGATTCAAGCACCGGATAAGAAATTCTATTTAGTTGAAAATGCGGCGCATAGTCCATTATGGGAACAAGCAGATGTAAGTTATGATATATTAAAGGAAATCAAAACAAATACGTACACGGAGAAGAAACAGTGACAGACAAATATCACCACGGAAATCTAAAGCAAGCACTTATCGATGCTGGAATAAAAATAATAAATGAAAGTGGCGAACAAGCCTTATCCATTCGCAAGGTTGCCACAATCTGTGGAGTGTCTCACTCTGCACCATATGCACACTTTAAAGATAAGGATCAGCTTCTTTCTGCAATCAAAGCTTCTGTGACAGAACAGTTCACCACTTGCTTAAAAGAAGCCATTTTGTCTGAGCAAAATAATGGCGCTGCACAACAGATTGTTGCCATGGGAAAAGCATATGTTCGCTTTTTTATCACGAATCCTGATTATTACAATTTCTTGTTCTGTAGCGAAAAAATTCAGGCGCATCTTAATCCAAACGCAGATTCGACGGGAGATTATCCGCCTTTTCTTCTATTCAAAGACCTATTTGAACAATATGTATCAGAGAATCATTTAGCATTCTCCGATGAAGAAAAGGAAGTTGAGTTAATCCATATATGGGCATCTGTTCAAGGGATATGTGCCTTGATTGGTATGGAAAATGTGAAGACATCTATGCCTTGGGAAAGACTCTTGGATCGATTAATCAAGTAGGCAAGTATCTTTATACTTATTCTAAAGGCGTTTTCAGATACTGCATTCATCTGGAGCTGCGAAATCTTAGGGAAAAATTAAGAAACCTAACGGACAAATTAGATGAAATATGCAGGGGGATTTGGTATACTCTTCTTAGGAAAGAAAGTTAAAAAACTTGCTTTATCAGTATTAGGGTTAAAGAGATGATAAGGAGGAATTTGATATGAATAAAATCGTTGGCAAAATGGAAGAATTAGAGTTGAGTACAAGGGAATTCTTTTTTGCAGGTGTGATACTATTTCTTGTTGGCTTTGTGATTGGAATAATGGTGTCGCCAAAGGGTGAGAGAATGATTGGAAGTAATAACGGAAATAATAATGGAAACGATAATGGAAATAATAATTCCGGATGCTTGACGGAAGATATGAATAGTAAGGAAGAGTAGTTACGCTAGGTCGAAGGCTCCATACATTATAAAGAGTGTTTTGCAGCTTTTATCACTTATTATGACTGTTTTTTCCTAATTTACTAGATAGATACTGGAAGAATAAGAAACAGAAGTAAAAATTATAGACTTTGAGATAATAATAAAACCTTGCTGGGATGGATAATCCTAGCAAGGTTTTTCTAACTTCTAGAGCTTATTTATTCTCACTGCATGATAATCTTAAAGTAGTATTTTAAAGTGAGTCTAAATCGGTGCCCTTGGTCTCTTTGAGTTTACTAAGCAAAAAGCAAGATACAATCATGAATGGAAGGCATATAATTAAGCTAACCAGTCCAATATCAGCAGATCCTGCAAACTGTAAACCGACTACAAAAACAATCATTGCCAGCATCATTCCAAAGGAAAGGATAAGACTCATAACACCCATAACAGAAGCGCGCATATTCGTAGGTGTTGACTCAGCGGTCATAACAAGTACAAGTGTATCCGTTACTGACCACAATGTACCAATAAAGCAACCATAAGCTACAGCAATTACAAATGGATTAGCACCATATCTGGCACCCAGAACAAAAACAGTAAGGCCGATTAATGCGATTACGCTGAAAATGATACATCCGTTTTTTCGTCCGCAAGCATCACTAATAAAGCCGCAAATCAAGGTCATAACACCATTAACAAATGGAAATACGATCATTATGGTGGTGACGGCTTCTGCTGTAATAACACCTGTACTGCGAGAGGCTTCCAGGATAGTTGTGTAATAGTTCGTTATGCCGGTAGCGATTGCAAAAACAAGGCCCACAATCACTATTTTACGCATCTGTGAATCAGAAAAAATAAACTTGATGGCTGGAAGTACGCCTGTGTTGCTGGAAGTATTTGAAGTAGCTTCGTCAACCCTGTCACTGTTGTCAGAGGTCTTTTTAGACAAAAATACAGGTGTTTCATGAATAAAAATAAGAGCAAGAAGCGCAATAGCAATTCCCATAAGTGCAGGAATAACTAATACCATTCTCCATGAAGTTGGTACTGACGAATTGTAAAAGGCACCTTTCAATGCTCCAATGATTGATACACCCATTAGTCCGATTGCTTTGGTAAAATTACATACCTTTGCACGGTGCTCAGCTGGAACAGTTTCGATAATATACATAACCTGCATATCATTACTCATAACAAAGGTAATAAGGAGCGTGCCTAGAATGTAAATCCATACATTTGGTGCAAGCAACATGACTCCCATGCCGACTCCCATTATTGCGGTATTAAGTACCAGGAAAATTTTGCGACCATATTTATCTGCCAGAGCCTTGTAAAAAGGTGCAATAAGCATCAGCGCATAGCTTAACACAGAAAATGTGGTTATGAAGCCCACTGCAGAGGTGTATTCAGTTGATAAGAAATCACCATTTGGAATTTTGAATAGATCAATGATGGCATATGGCTGAATCGAGCTATTGATATTAGAAGCTATCTCATCCACCACATAGACAAGCGTCAGGATTACTATTAAGAAAATAAAGTATCTCCTAGAATTGCGTTTTGTATTCATTTTTTCCCCCTTAAAATAAAAAACTCTCCGAAAAGCAGTATATCACAACTATGCCAGAAAGATAATATATAATATACTATAATTCATAAGCAATCTTTCTGATATAGAAAAAATACTACTTACATTACAATAATAGTGTACGGATAATTGCATTCCTTTCTCACTGGATAGATCCAGTGAGAATTCTTTCTACATCCGCACGACGCTCGTATAGTGTACATCCGCCTGGATGATCCTCCAATAAATATCCACCATCCCGTAATTCTCTAAACAAGCGAGAATTCATAGCCTCTCGTAATGAGGTATCACGAACATTGATATCTGAGTATGGCGAAAATGGACATGGCTCGGCTCCGCCATGTGAATTAATATGGAAAAATCCTCGTCCCGCAGCGACACAACCGCCTGAACTCTTTTCATCCCCAGGAAATGAAATATAAACCATCTCAGGATGCTCTTTTCTTAACCGATTAATTTCATTTTTTAGATACGCACGCTCTTTTTCGTCAGGAGCCAATTCTTTACTATCGTCGGTTACTGGTACAAACTCAACAAAAATAACTGCTTTACATCCACGGTCAGATAATTTCTGTAAAAAGCAATCTGCGGTGACTTCTTCTATATTTTGCGTTGTAACTGTGATTGATGCACCAAAGATTAATCCACGTTTATATAGCTCATCCATATTTGAAATCAGCTTCTCGTAGATGCCTTCTCCACGACGCGCATCTGTGATTTCTTTTTCACCTTCAATACTCATAATGGGAATAAGATTTCTACACTTATCAAACAACTCAAGATATCTTTCATCCATATATGTTCCATTTGTAAATATTGGGAATAAAATATTGTTTTTCTCACCAGCGGCTTCCATGATGTCTCTACGGATCATTGGCTCTCCGCCTGCTAAAAGAATGAAGCTAACTCCCAAATCATCAGCCTCATCAAATATCCTTAGCCATTCTTCGCTTGTAAGCTGCTTTACTGGCTCAGCATCTACTGTAGCATGATTACATCTTGAATAGCAGCCTGCACAATGGAGGTTGCAACTACTTGTAATACTTGCAATCAAAAATGGTGGTCTGTGTTCACCAGACTTCTTCGCCTTTTTTCTCTTTTCAGATGCTATTTTACTTGCAGCTGCAAATTTCATCATAAAGGCACTTTCTTTAGGGTTTTTTAAGGTTGCCTTTATAGAATCTGCTACAACACGTTCTACTCCTTTTGTCATATACTCTTGTATATCAAATGATTCTTTTGATTTCATATGTATAATCTCCTTGCGTCGAATTTAAAGATGTTGTTTCTCAAGCCTTACAGCTACAATTCTATTTACAATGGACAAACCATTCATAAAGAGTGCACGAGCCACTGCGTAAATTAAATTCATGCAGTACATTTCTGATAGATTGATTATAACAACATTGGATGAAATGTCCAAGTTAAATCGACTTTGCTATGTAAGGTTGTTGACACCAATGTCTTTTAATGGTATAACGTGTATATCAACTAAACAGTATACTACCTATACACATGGAGGTTAATGTGAGAGACTATAGAGAGATTGCGTGGTTAATGGAAAAAATAATCCACAAATACAATCAGTTTGAGAAAATGCCTCAGAAATATTGTGACGGTATCATGCTGACACAGTCGGAGATTCACACCGTGGCAATTATTGGTGATGAAGAAGGCATAAATGTAACAGAACTTGCTGCAAAAAGAGGAATAACCAAGGGTGCAGCTTCACAGATGATCTATCGATTAGTGGACAAGGGACTTGTAGAAAAGCGTGTCTCGCCGAAGTCTGATGCAGCACTGAATCTCTATCTTACAGAGCTTGGCGAACGGGCACGTAGTGAACATAGAAAGATGCATGAGACCACAGGAGAGAAGTTCGCGGCGTTTATGGAACAGGTTCCAGATGATAAGTTCGCTTATATGCTGGAATTTTTTAAAGCCTTTGATGAAGAATTAGAGCATTTTTAAGAAAAAAGGCCGATTGAGAATCGGCGCTTTTTTTAAACCAAAGTGTATAGGTGCTAAACTGTATAGAGGGTATACAAAGGAGGGAAATATGAACAGTAAAATGGATTTTATGAATGGAAAGACCAATGGGTCCTTGATAAAGATGTTTATTCCATTATTTTTGGCAATGACATTAACCATGGTCTATAATATGGTGGACAGCTTTTTTGTAGGAAATATGTTGGGAAAAAGCGGTATGTCGGCATTAACGGCAGGAACAGCAATTGTTTTGATTCTTAATTCCATCTCCATGGGAATGGGAAATGGCGTATCTGTTATGGTAGCACAGCATGTAGGCGCCGGGGATAAAGAAAAAATGCCAGGAATCATTGCAAGTATCATTGCCATTGGAGCAGTTATCTCATTGGGAGTGTTTGTTGTAGCGGAGCTATTAATTGATCCTATTCTTGGATTGATGGGAACACCAGCGGAAATAGTCAGTGATGCAGCTTTGTACTTAAAACTATATCTAATTGGAAATGCAGCATTGTTTGTCTATATGATTTTTACCTCGATATATAGAGCATTTGGGGATCCGACCTTCCAGATGAGAGGAATGCTTTTAACTGCACTTATTAATGTGGTTGCAGATCCTATTTTTATTCAGCTAATGGGACTTGCAGGGGCAGCAGTTGCAACGTTAGTATCAGAGGTTCTTTGCATTGTGTATGCAGCGTTCTATTATAAAAAACACCAATTGTTTGTGTTCGATTTCAAAAGTATGAGGGGAGAGTATGGAAAGGAGATGCTTCGCCTTTCTATCCCAACTACAATACAAGCAGTCATGCCATCGTTAAGCTCGGCATTTATGATTTCATTCATCGCGTCCTTTGGAATCAACAGTATTGCAGGCTTTGGTGTTGCCAGAAACCTTGAGTTGATTATGTTCATGCCTACAACAGCTATGACAATGGCAGTGACATCAATTGTAGGACAATGCGTTGGGGCAGGAAGAATGGACAGAGCAAAGGATTATCTTAAGTCTAGTATGGTAATTGGCGGAACTATGATAGGAATCGTTAGCCTAGTAGTTATTCTGTTTGCTGGAGAGCTGACTGGGGCCTTCGGACAGGGAGAAGAAGTGGCAAAAATAGTTGTTGAATTCTTTAGAATTATTAGTGTGGGATATGTATTATACATGCTGACGAGCTGCATGCAAGGCTTTATCACGGGAGTAGGAAAACCTGGAATGGCTATGGTTCTTCTGATTTTTTACTATATTATCATAAGAATTCCAGCAGCAATCGTGCTAAAAGGCGTACTAGGATTAACGGGCATCTGGATTGCATTTCTTATCAGTCATTGTCTTTCTCTGCTAATTGCAATTGCTATGAGTGTAAAATGCTGTAAAAATTGAAACAAATAGTCGTCGTTTTCTATTCTCTTCTATGCTATAATGAACGCAATTGCATTAGTAAGAATTAAGGAGCGAAAAAATATGGAATTCATGGGAAAAAAATTGGAAGATTTGATAGTCACACTTCCACTAGCAGACGGAACGGAAATGGAATGTGGTGTGTTTTCTCATTTTGAGGTTGATGCAAAGAGTTATTTTGCACTTTTACCTCGTAAAGAGGATAAATCCTTGGATTTCTCACAGAGTTATATGCTTTATGAAGTGGAAAAAGATGAAGAGGATAATCCTGTCGTAAGGTATATTGAGGATGATATGGAATATGCAAAGGCGGCGAAATACTTTTCAGAGCACATTTTGCATGGATAACGGAAGAAAGGTTTTTGTGTTTGGGAAAGAGGATCAGCGGAGCTGGTCCTTTTTTAAGTTTGCGCGCCATGGGCGCGCTCTAACGGGTGCAAGTCCCGAACACGCCCAGATAGTGGGAAATGTATAGCTGAACAGCAAGGGTGTCTATCGTGAGGTGGAATCTGAAGGAAGCTGTAAGCAAATCTCTGGTCCGACGAACAGAAATCACATATAAGGCTAGGCTACGAGAGATAAGTTGGCTTAGAGCAACGAAGTCTAATAACTATCACTTTTGTAGTAGCAGAGTAAATGTGGCGGATATATGGAGAGAAAGAGCGTGTACCTTAAGCGTGGAGGTCTCACAGAGGTTCCATTAGCCTAGTAACAACGAACTGTGAGAAGTCAGCCGAGCCCATAGTAGTGAAGAAGTCTCTGTAATGGAGATGGAGCGAAGGGGCGAACAATCAATAAGTTTGAGTATGTCTCGTATTGCAGA
>JAZUHO010000049.1:0-34664 GCA_045641745.1 Agathobacter sp.
AAAACATACATAGAAACATGATGATGGAAAATACAACTAGGATATTGTGTGGTATGAAGGTACCTACTAGTCCATGTTCACCATGAGAAATACTGTAAACGTCGATATCAAATATAGTTACCTGATAGGATTCTAAATGGAGCTGGAAAATGGTAGCTTTACCAGTTTGAATGTAGAAATATAGAAGTACCAAGGATAGTAAAAACCCTATTAAGAGGGAAAGAATGATTCTTTTAAGTGCATTTGTTGATTGTTTCTTTTTATTCATATGATTAATCCCCTTATATTTTAAAATTCACACATGATTAGTATAACACAAAATAGTTAACATAACTACAACAGAATGAATTTTTTTCATTTTTTTCTAAAAAAAGGGGTTGCAAATCACTAAGTGGTATGATAATATAAATCTCGGCTCAAGTGATTGAGCAAAGAAAGCCGGCGTGTCGGAATGGCAGACGAGGCAGACTCAAAATCTGTTGTGGGCAACCACGTGCGGGTTCAAGTCCCGCTGCCGGCATTATTATAGTAGGAAATTAGCGAATATGCTGATTTCCTATTTTTTATTATCAAAATATGGTTTCTTGACAAAATAAGGAGTATAATAGATAAAAGTACACAATAAAAAGAGTATAATAGATAAAAGTGTACAATAAAGAGTATAAAATAATGTTTAGATAGTTCGGAAGCTGGGGTAATGAAATGAAAAGAGTGGCAATTATAACAGACGGATGGCGAAAATATTCTAACTATGCATGGATTGAGGGATGCCGGCGTTATGCGAAAAAAACTCAAATGGATGTGGAATTTTATGTATTCCATAGCTTTGGAAATTTCAGTAAGGACGAAAAGTTCAATCTGGGTCAATATAGCATTTTTGAAATGTTCGATTTCAATGATTTTGACGGTGCGATTATAGAGATTACCAATATGTCAGATAAAACAGCGCGTGCGAAATTAATTGAAAGGGCAAGGAATGCAAAAATTCCAGTTCTTTCATTAGTAGAAGACATACATGGACTATATTTTGCAGGATTAGATAATTACAATGATCTTAAAAAACTTGTGGTTCATCTGATTGAGAAGCACGGATGTAAGAAAATGTTCTACATAGGTGGTCCTATTGATAATGATGAGAATCAGAAAAGGTTTCAAGCATATAAAGATTGCTTAGAAGAATATGGTCTACATTATGAAGAAGAGTATGCGTATCAGAAGGATTACGAGATTGAAACAGGAGAAGTAGCTTTTAGGCATTATCTCGAGAGAAAAGAACTGCCAGAGGCTTTTGTATGTGCGAACGATAGTATTGCGGTGGGAATCTGCCATGAGGCAAAGAAACATGGGTATGATGTTCCGAAGGACTTTTTAGTGACGGGATTTGACAATTCTGACAGAGCAAATATCTATAGTCCAACGATTACTACAATCGGAATTGAAAGAGAGCAGATTGCAGCACAAGCAATGGCTTTTATACAGGAAATATGGAACGGTAAGAATACACAAAGACAGAAGTTTCCTGTAGAAGAGTGTAGATTCCAAGAAAGCTGTGGATGTATGCAGCAGCAATGCGTGAACCTACGAGAATTTATGGTAAAAGCCATTTTTGATGAGGTGAATGCGAATTCGTTGCAGAATGTGATGCTGGAATTTAAGCGACAGTTGGTTGAATGTGACAGCTTTGAAGAACTGAGGGATGCATTCAAAGATTGTTTGCCAGTTTTACAGTGCGAAAATGTATATGTTTTCTTGAATAGAAAACTGCTAGATTTGTCTATTGACTTGGAACAGAATTTTGTAGAATTTGAAGCAGAAATTGATGAGAAACTTAACAAACAGGAGATGGATATTCTTCTGGCCTATGAAAAGGGTTCGATTGTAGACAACGAGAAAAAGGAAACACCAAAGAATGATAAATATTGTCCGTTTGAACAATCAGAGAGAATGGTGGGCGATGTGTTCCTTCATGTACCATTACATTTCCGAGAGGTGCAAGTGGGATATATGGTGTTCAAAAACGCAGATCATATTTTGGAACAAGAATTGATTTTTGACATGTTAGCAACATTTCATGACACTTTGGAGAATGTATGTAGTAAGATGATGCTCCGCAAATTAAATCGTAAATTGGTTAGTTTATATATGAGGGATTCTTTGACGGGGGCGTACAATCGTGCTGCGTATAAGCCAATAATGGAATCATGTTTTGAAGAGCATCAGAAGAAGAATGAGCCAATCGTTGTCATGTTTTCCGATGTGGACTGCCTGAAACACATCAATGATAACCATGGGCATGATATGGGAGATGTGGCAATTATGGCAGTGGCGAAGGCTTTACATGAGTGTTGTCACAAAGAGGATATTATTATGCGATATGGTGGGGATGAATTTGTAATACTGTGCCCACACTCATCAAAAGAAGACGCAGATAATAAGAAAAAGCGAATAGAAAGTTATCTTGCTACATCTGCTTTAAATCAGAGAACCGATTTTGAAATCACAACAAGCATTGGATACATCATCGTGGAAGACTATGAATACACACTCGAGGAGTACATTCGTATGGCAGACGAAAAAATGTATGAGAATAAGAATGCAAATAAAATGCGTAGGAAATAGTCGCTTTTTCTAAATAAGGGTAAGGATTGTAATTGATAGAATGACGAGACAGATAGAAGTGAGAACAACAAAAACGGTAATAGAAGGGGTGGTTTATGCCCTTTTTGCAGCAGGATTATTCTATTTGGTAGAAGCTTACGAGCATAATCCATTTGCCGAGGTGCGATTTGAAGCAGCAGTATTTAATATCATACTGATGGAATTACTTGCATGGAGTTTATTTTTCCTAATTGGGAGTGCAAAGATTGCAATGCGTGTATTAGCGACAGCTGTGATGCTCTTCGGGTTAATTAATCATTATGTTATGCTATTTCGCTCAACGCCTTTCGTGCCATGGGATTTGCTTTCTATTAAGACTGCTGGAAGTGTAGCAGGAGAATACAATTATACGCCTTCAAGTCGAGTTATTATAGTGTCTATTGGATTTGTAGCAATTATTATTGGCGTCCATTGGATTTCCATGAAATGGAAGAGACGGATGCTGATTCGATTGGGTGCACTTGTGGCATCTATAGCAATTCTTTGCGGATTTACGGCATGTTTGCAGTCGGAAGATTTTCAGAATGAACATGCGCTGTATCCGTTTCTTTTTACACCCGCATATATGACAAAAGTGAATGGTATGATGGTTACCTTTACGATGAACCTTGCCTACTTGATTGTGGAAAAACCAAGCGGTTACTCGAAGGAAACAGCGCAAAATGTGTTGGATTCTTATGAGAACAAGGAAGCCCCTAATCAGGAACTTCCAAATATTATTGTAATTATGGATGAAGCTTTTTCTGATTTACAGGTTGTAAGTGATTTTGTGACTAATGAAGATTACATGCCATTTATGCATGCCATGCAGCAGGGGGCAGAAAATGCGCAGACAGGATATGCGAGTGTATCGGTTTGTGGGGGAAATACTGCAAATTCAGAATTTGAGTTTTTGACAGGAAATACGATGGCATTTCTTCCAACCGGAAGTATTCCCTATCAACAATATGTCAAAAGTGAGGTGCCGAGTCTGGCGAGTCACTTGCAATCATTAGGATATCGCACATATGGGATGCATCCTTACTATGCAAGTGGATGGAATCGAGATAGCGTGTATCCCCTTCTTGGCATTGAGAATTCCTTGTTTCAAGATGATTTTACCAATAAGAAATATCTCAGAAAATACGTAGATGACGCGTCAGATTTTGAAAATATCAAACGCATATATGAAGAAAATCAGGGAAAGCCAGTGTTTATATTTAACGTTACTATGCAAAATCATAGTAGCTATACGGAGGCTTTTTCAAATTTTGTACCAGACGTGGAAGCAATGGGGAGTCAAGATTTTGCATTGAAGCAATATTTATCGCTAATCAAGAAGTCTGATCAGGCATTAAAGGATTTGATTGCGTATCTTGCGGCTTCCAAGGAAAAAACGCTATTGGTATTTTTCGGTGACCATCAACCCAATGATTATGTGGCAGACATGGCACTGAGAATAGAAGGGCGTAGTGTTAGTGAATTGACAGAAGAGGAACAGAAGCTGCGGTATCAGGTTCCGTATCTCATTTGGGCAAATTACGATATTGAGGAAGCAAGGGGAAAGGACACCAGTTTAAACTATTTGGCGGCAGAGGCACTAAAGGCAGGTGGAGTGCCAACCTCAGCGTACCAGAAGTACTTGCTTGAGTTAAAGCAGCAATACCCGGTTATATCTGCAATCGAAGTGGAGAGCAAGGAAGGAAAGAAGTCAGATAAGGAGTGGAAGAAGGCATTGAGAGAATATCAATGTCTGCAATATTATCAGTTAATGGATTGGGAGAAGAAATAATGGAACGAGCTAGAACAAAGATGCATCAGATAACCAGCAAGAAATACTATCCGCATATGCTATCCGTATTCATTCCGGCGATTATTTGTATCATTGTATTGATTGGTAATTTTGTGTATCCCTTAGGTGAGAATTGCATCCTTCATGTGGATATGTACCATCAATACTTACCATTCTTTCAAGAATTCCGCAATAAGCTGTTGCATGGCGGAAGTATGATGTACAGTTGGAATCTTGGTCTAGGTTCAGATTTTGTTTCCTTGTATGTCTACTATCTGGCAAGTCCCCTGAATCTTTTGGTGGCATTTTGTCCAGAGAAACATGTAATCGAATTTATGACAGTATTAATTGTTCTAAAGATCTGTTTATCTAGCTTGGGTTGTTTTCTATTCCTAAAAGAACGTTATAGCAGTCTTCGACAGATTAGTAAATTTGCTAGAAAAGGCGACCTCTATGCTGTCCTACTGGGAACCACCTATGCACTATGCGGATTTGTGGCTGCATATAGTTGGGATATTATGTGGATGGATTGCATTGCGCTATTTCCATTTATTATGCTTGGACTATATCGACTTGTAACACAGAATAAAGTGGGGCTATATTATGGAACCCTGGCACTCGCAATATGGTCAAATTATTATATAGCGATGATGATTTGTATGTTTCTTGTGCTCTATTTTTGTTATCTTTGGGTGAAACAAAAGAAGGGAAAAGCGAGAGCATTTATGCAGTTTAGTGTGTATTCTATACTGGCAGGCGGTACATCAGCAGTGCTACTAATTCCAGAGTATATGGTCTTATCCTACAGCGGTTCATCAGGAATCCACTTTCCGCAAGCAGCGAAATGGTATTTTAATGCGGTACAGGGAATTTCTCGTATGGCATTGGGGGCTTATACCTACACGGGTAAGGAACATTGGCCTAATTTATATACAGGAGCATTTGCGGTACTCTTTCTCGTATTATATTTCTTGAATCGCAAAATATCTTGGAAGGATAAGCTGGCAAAAGGCGTTCTTGTGGTCTTCTTTTTTGTTAGCTTTGGAAATAATATGTTGGATTTCATCTGGCATGGATTTCATTTCCCAGATTCTTTGCCAGGAAGACAGAGCTTCTTATTCTCATTTTTGGTAGTATGCATGTGCTATGAAGTGATTCTGCGTTGGGAACAGACAAGAATCTGGCAAATTGTGGTTGCGATAGTTCTTACGGTACCTCTCTTTATTTGGGGGTATGTACAGGTGGAGGACACGTTATTTGATACATGGGCATTGGCACTGATGCTTATATTCATGCTCTGTTATACTTGTATCATGATATTGGCAAAACTTGCAGATATACAGCTTCAGAGCCTTCTTCGCAAGATAATTATGGCACTAGTACTTACAGAACTTATAGCAAATACTGCGATTACGGGATTTGGAGTGACAGATAGAACTTCCTATATGGCAAAATATGATGATTATGAATACCTATTGGAAGAGATTACAAAGCGAGAAGAGGACGTAGCATTTTATCGCGTGGAAGACATGGAGCGCAATACTAAAAATGATGCTATGTTTTATGGTTATGCAGGAGCAACCCAGTTTTCTTCTTTGATGAATATTAATGTGAGCCATTTCTATCAAGAGCTTGGAATGGAGGGGGGAAAAAACTTCTATTGTTACAATGGAGCCACCCCGATTATTGCCAGCCTTTTGTGTATGAAATATCGCATTGCTGATAATGGAATGGAAGAGAGTCGCATCTGGAAACCAATTGCAGGAAGTGGTAAAAGCTTCCTTTATGAGAATATCTATGCACTTCCGTTAGGCGTCCTAATGGACAAGGCTGAAGTGGAAGCCTACGAAGCCTCAACGGGGTATCGCTACAATCATGTAAATGATTTCACGAATGCATTGGGATGTGGCAACTTACTGCAAAAGGTGGACTGTTCGCAAGCGAAGGAACCAGGAAGCAATACCTTAATGCCATCGGAACCGGGATACTATTTTGCAAGCTATCTTTCCACGAATGCAGAAACACTTCGGATGAGTACAAGTAATGGGAAAGAGCGTAAATATGCGAAAGCAAGTCATGGCTATCTATTAGATCTTGGAGAAGTAGATTACGGAGAAACCATTACCATTCATAACGATGTCAGCGAAGAACTGACACTTACGATATACCGATTGAATGAAGCGGTACTTGCAAATGCATATGAGAAATTGCAGCAGAATACCATGCAATTATTGGAGAAAACAGACACAAGGATTGTGGGAGAAGTTCAACTTTCTTATCCACAGATACTTGTTTTGACAATTCCAAGTGTAAAGGGTTGGACGTTAAAGATAGATGGAAAACAGGCAAAAATTCGTGAATTTGAAGAAACGATGATTGCAGCAGAATTGGATACCGGAGAGCATACAATCGAGCTTACCTATGAAACCCCTGGATTGCGGATAGGTGCTGCAATTTCAGGTGTCTGCTTGCTTCTTTTTGGAATTAGTATCATAATTCATAGAGCAAGAAGGAAGAAGATGAGAGTCATGGAGATAAAGGGATCTGACTGGGAGCAGCTTCTTCAAGAAGAATTTGAAATGCGTGACGAGGAAAATAGAGAAACAGGAGAATGAGGATGCAGTTAGTTAGTGTTGTGGTTCCTTGCTTTAATGAGCAGGAGAGTTTGCTATATTTGAAAAAGGAACTGGATTGTATCGCAAGTGAAATGTCAGAGTATGCGTGGGAATTTGTATTTGTAAATGATGGTTCAAAAGATCGTACTCTGGAAATACTGCGAAATATAGCAACGGAAGATAGTCGTGTGCGATATGTATCCTTTTCCAGAAATTTTGGAAAAGAGGCCGCTTTGCTTGCGGGGCTTCGCACGGCAAAAGGCGATTATATAGCAACCATGGATGCGGATTTGCAAGATCCTCCGCACCTGCTAAAGCAAATGATAGCGCCGGTGGCAGCAGGCGAATGTGACAATGTAGCAACACGAAGAGTTAACCGGCATGGAGAACCTGTCATTCGCTCTTTCTTTGCCAGACGTTTTTATCGAATTATGCGTCACATGACAGATATAGACATTGCCGATGGAGCCAGAGATTACCGATTAATGAGTCGGGCTATGGTAGATGCCATCTTAGAACTATCCGAATATAATCGATTTTCCAAGGGAATATTCGCATGGGTTGGGTTTCAAACCCAATGGGTAGAATTTGAAAACGTTGAACGTGTAGCGGGAGAAACGAAGTGGAGCTTCTTCAAATTGGTCAGCTATTCCTTAGACGGAATTGTGAATTTTTCCAATGTACCACTTCAATTTTCATCCTACCTCGGAATTGTTATGACTATCGTATCGGTCGCCGCTATTTTATTTGAAATTATACGATACTTCCTATTTGGAGATCCTGTTTCTGGATGGCCATCCTTAGTCTGCATCATTGTATTCATCGGAGGAATACAGCTCTTTTGCATGGGCATCATGGGGCAGTATATCTCCAAAACGTACATGGAGGTCAAGCACAGACCGCACTACATCATAAGCGAAACAAACGTGCAAAACCACAAAGAATAGAGGTTAAGTCCCTTGCTATGGCAGGGGGCTTATTTTTTATCCAAATTTGCAAGGCTCCATAGGGTACAAAACATTCGCCTAAAGCGGATTTCTAAGTTGCTTGCACATGAAGGTTTTGCCCTGTGGCTGTCCGCCAACCTCTGGACTTGTGCCGACTGCTGTTCACCAATGTTGGACGGGACACTTAGCCTAGCATCGCTAAACAGATGCTCTTAGAACGCTTATTATGGGGCGGCTGCGAAAACTCACAGGATTCATGCCCATCGACAATGGGCGTGAATCCTGCTCAAACAGTTCTTTGCCGCCCCGCTTTATCTTCGAGCATCTGTTAAGCGCTGACACGGCCCGCTTTACGTCCAACAAGGTTGGCGAACAGTAGTCGTCACAAGTCCAGATTTTGGCGAACTGCCACAGTTTTGGGTAAAAACTTCGTGTGCTTAGCAACTTGAAATTAAGCGTCCGGCGAATGTTTTGTACCCTATGGAGCCTTGCAAATTTATTTAACATACGAAAAGCCCCCTGCCATAGCAAGGGACTTTCGAATTACTTCATGAGGTTTTGCACTTTGCCACGAATCTCGAAGAGGGTATGTACGATGCTTTCTACACGTTCATCGGTCATGCGGTCTTTGGGAGCCGAAACACTGATTGCGTATTTGATTTTGGAATGATAGTCAGGAATTGCCATTGCTACACAGCGGACACCAAGTTCAATTTCCTCGTTGTCCATGGCGTAGCCCTGCTTACGAATTTGTTCAATGAGCTGAAGGAATTCTTTGTAGTCGAGGATGGTATGCTCGGTGTATTGTTTGAGTTCACTGCGATTCCAAATGGAGGCAATTTCTTCGTTGCTCATCTCTGCTAGAAGTGCTTTGCCGACACCGGAGCAGTAGAGAGGAATGGATTTACCAACCTTTGAAACAAGACGTACGGAATTTACTGCGGAATCGACCTTGTCAATGTAAACGGCGTTGATGCCATCGATTTCCACAAGGTGAACGGTTTCACCAGTGATATTCGATAACTCTTTTAAATAAGGGCGTGCAAAATCGATGATGCTATTTTGAGATAGAATCTGGCTTGAAATATTGCAAAATTTGAAGCTCAAAGTATACTTTGAAGTCTCTGGATCCTGATGAACATAGTCCATACAGATAAGAGAGTTTAAAATTCTATGTACGGTAGTTTTATTCAAGTTCATGGCATTGCTAATTTCCATTAATCCCATAGGACCAGAACCTGCCATGCATTCAATGACGCCAAAAATTTTTTCGGCAACCTGAATCGGATTCTTATCGGTATTTTTTTCAGCGGAAACGTTTTTGGATTCTAGCATGAGTGTGTATCCTTTCTTCTGTAGTAGGAAAATGAGCCTATAAAAAATAAGCAGAATTATAAAAAATGTATTGACATCTTTTTCCCAGGGTGTATAATTCATCTTAAGTTTGGTTCATAATATGAAAAAGAGTTTCATAATGTGGAACTAACAAGACTATAATAGCAGAAAATGAAAATAAATCAAGTTTAATTTGTAATGTTTTTCGCATAAAGAAGAACAGAAGAAAGGATGACGTTATGAACGCAGTATTAGAACAGTTTCAGAAAATTGGTATTATTCCGGTTGTCGTATTAAATGATGCAAAGGATGCAGAGCCACTTGCAGAGGCATTAATCAAAGGCGGACTTCCATGTGCAGAGGTTACATTCCGTACCGACGCAGCAGAAGAGTCTATTCGTATTATGTCTGAAAAATTTCCAGAGATGCTTGTGGGAGCAGGAACTGTTCTTACAACAGAGCAGGTTGATCGAGCAGTAGCAGCTGGGGCTAAATTTATTGTAAGTCCAGGACTCAATCCAAAGGTTGTAGAGTATTGTGTGAAAAAAGGAATTCCGGTAACTCCAGGAACCTGTAATCCTTCTAATGTTGAGCAGGCTATGGAATTTGGTCTTGATGTTGTAAAATTCTTTCCAGCAGAACCGGCTGGTGGATTGAACTATATCAAAGCAATCGCAGCTCCATATGTTGGAATGAAATTCATGCCAACAGGTGGAATCAACGCAAAGAACGTACGTGATTACTTAGCTTATGATCGTATTCTCGCATGTGGCGGAAGCTGGATGGTTAAGGGTGACCTTATTGCAGCCGGCAAATTTGATGAGATTGAAGCACTTACCAAAGAAGCTGCTGCAATCGTAAAAGAAATCAGAGGTTAATTATACATTAATCTCAATAGAACTATTGCCTATTTGATAAATTCCAAATAAATCCTAATAAACAAACAGGGAAAAGCTACCGTAATGCGGTAGCTTTTTCAATGTATAGGAATTTCCTTTCCTATAAAATATAGCTATAAAATAAAGCACTTCATTTTATTCAGCATTTTATATTGATTTTGTTGCACTATTGTTGCACTTTTATTGCACTTTGAATGGTAAAATAGTACTACAAATGGCTGTAAGCTATTTGAGAGGAGTATTGATATATATAAGGACATGCAGAACGGGTGTGTTATACATCTAGTTTCTGCATGTTTTTATAATCTTTCGGAGAGATACCATACTCCTTTTTGAATGCGCGATAAAAGCTGGAGTAGTCGCCAAACCCCCAGGCTTGATAGACTTCTGTAATATTGGAAGAACCAGAAATCGCTTGCTTACAACGGGATAATCGCTTTTTTGTAATGAACTGATGAATGGACATACCTAGATTTTCCTTAAAAATGTGCGCAATATGGTAACGGCTTACGTAGAATTGTTGCGCTAGGGTTTCTAGAGACAAATCTTCATCAAGATGTTGATCAATATATAACGCAATATTTTGATAGAGCTCCAATTCACCAGAGGATTCCTTTGGATGATGCTGTTGGTAAATCACACGGCTGAGATGAAGAATCAAATCCTGGGAAAGCAGTGGGATTTGCGCATCGCGACCAAAATGCTCGGAGTGTATCTCATCAATAAGGTGTAACATTTTTGATTGCACTTCGTTAAATTGAATCTGGTCAAGCTGAAACCAGTAGGTGCTGGTGCGTTTGGCATATTCCATAAGATAGAGATAATCTTTTGACAAATCCCCCAGATGGCGATAATAGTCCTCACTAATCCAGAATACAAAACGACGATATGGGACATTCTGATTACGAATAATAAGTCGATGCGATAAATGTGGAGGAATCATCATGATATCACCAAGATGAACCTCATATTCCGTTGCTCCAATTTGCATGGCAACGTCACCTTCTAGAAAAATATAGAATTCATAATAATTGTGAGAATGCCAATCCACCTTACCAAGAGAGGAATCATTATAGTAATAAAGCTCAAATTCATCGCTTAGCATGTGCTGACGGGTTTGGAACTGACTTTGTATATTTGATTTCATAGATACTCCTGACTGTCGTGTAACATTGATTTTTTATAGCGTATCACAAAACCGCAACTTTTGCAAAGTATACAACAATTACGTCAATGGTCAATAGAGTACAGAAGACATATAATGTTAATAGCTTAAGCAATGAGACTAAAGTCATAGAAATAAGAAGAACAAGAAAACCAAAAGAAAGGTTAGGTAATAAAAACTATGGAAATGACATTAAGATGGTACGGATCAAAATTTGATACGGTTACATTGAAACAGATTCGCCAGATTCCTGGAGTGACAGGAGTAATTACTACTTTATACGATACACAGCCAGGTGAGGTATGGAGCCGCGAAAGAATTCGTGCAATGATTGACGAAGTGGAAGCTGCAGGACTTCATATCGCAGGAATCGAGAGTGTAAATATTCACGATGCAATCAAAACGGGCGCGCCTGAGAGAGAACAGTACATTGCAAATTATATTGAGACATTAGAGAACCTTGGTAAAGAGGGAATCCATCTTGTATGTTATAACTTTATGCCAGTATTTGACTGGACAAGAACAGAGCTTGCACGTGTTCGTCCAGACGGATCTACCGTTCTTGCATATACACAGGAAGCAGTAGATGCGCTTGATCCAGAGAAAATGTTTGATTCTATCGCTGGAGATATGAACGGCACCGTAATGCCAGGTTGGGAGCCTGAGCGTATGGAGCATGTAAAAGAATTATTTGAGATGTATAAAGACATCGACGATGAGAAATTATTTGAGAACCTAAAATATTTCTTAGAGAAGATTATGCCAGTTTGTGATGCGTATGATATCAACATGGCAATTCATCCAGACGATCCAGCATGGAGCGTATTTGGTCTTCCAAGAATTATTATCAATAAAGATAACATTCTTCGCATGATGAAAATGGTAGACAACCCACACAATGGAGTAACCTTCTGTTCAGGCTCTTACGGAACAAATCTTGAGAATGACCTTCCAGATATGATTCGCTCTTTGAAGGGTAGAATTCATTTTGCACATGTTCGAAACTTGAAGTTTATCACACCTACAAACTTTGAAGAAGCTGCTCATTTATCATCAGACGGAACCTTTGATATGTATGAAATTATGAAGGCTCTCTATGATATCGGATTTACAGGACCAATTCGTCCAGACCATGGTCGTATGATTTGGGACGAGGTTGCCATGCCAGGATATGGTCTCTATGACCGCGCACTTGGTGCAACATACTTGAATGGTTTATGGGAAGCAATTAAAAAAAGTGAGGAAAGAAAATAATGAAAATCAATGCAGAAGGTTTAAAAAATAGAGCACAGTGGGAAGAAAAAGGATACAAGCTTCCTACATTCGATCGTGAAGCAGCAATTAAAGCAACGAAAGAGAATCCATTCTGGGTTCACTTTGGAGCGGGAAATTTATTCCGTGCATTTCATGCAAATGTAGCACAGGAATTATTGAACGCAGGCGTTCTTGATCGTGGAATTGTAGTAGCAGAAGGGTTTGACTATGAAATCGTTGAGAAGATGAATCGTCCACACGATGATTACAATTTACTTGTAACATTAAAAGGAGACGGAACGGTTGAGAAAACAATTGTTGGCGGTGTAATGGAGTCCTTGGCACTTAATTCAGAAGATGAAGTACAGTTTGGTCGTTTAAAAGAAATCTTTGCCAAGGATTCTCTACAGATGGCAACCTTCACTATTACAGAGAAGGGATATAGCCTTGTAAATGGAAAAGGCGAGCAGTTCCCAGCAGTAACTGCTGACTTTGTAGCTGGCCCAGAGAAACCAGCAAGCTATATTGGAAAAGTCGCTTCTCTTCTTTACACAAGATATCAGGCAGGAGAGAAACCAATGGCAATGGTTTCTACAGATAACTGTTCTCACAATGGTGATAAATTGTTTGCTGCAATTGATGCTTTTGCTAAGGCATGGGCTGCAAATGGTAAGGTTGAGCAGGGCTTTGTTGATTATATTAATGACAAGAATAAGGTATCCTTCCCATGGTCTATGATTGATAAGATTACACCAAGACCAGACGCAACCGTGGAGAGCATTTTAAAGGAAGATGGGGTAGAAGAGTTAGAGCCAGTTGTAACTTCTATGAATACTTATGTTGCTCCATTCGTAAATGCGGAAGAGACACAGTATCTTGTAATTGAAGATGCCTTCCCTAATGGAAGACCAGCCTTGGAAAAAGGCGGACTTATGTTTACCACACGTGAGACTGTTGACAAGGTTGAGAAGATGAAGGTATGTACCTGCTTAAATCCACTTCATACAGCGCTTGCTGTGTATGGTTGTATTTTAGGATACGACAAGATATCAGAAGAAATGAAGGATGCTGAGCTTAAGAAAATGGTGGAGGTCATCGGATATACAGAGGGACTTCCAGTAGTAGTTAACCCAGGAATTCTTGATCCAAAAGAATTTATTGATACCGTTCTTCAGAAACGTATTCCAAATCCATTTATGCCAGATACTCCACAGCGTATCGCAACCGATACTTCACAGAAGCTTGCAATTCGTTTTGGAGAAACCATCAAAGCCTATGCAGCAGATGAAAAATTAGATGTGATGGATTTACATTTAATCCCACTTGTATTTGCTGGTTGGTTACGTTACCTTATGGGTGTAAATGACAATGGAGAGGCTTTTGAGTTGTCATCCGATCCATTACTTGATACGGTTCGTCCATATGTAGCAGATTTAAAGCTTGCAGAGGGACAGGACGTAGAAGCTGCAGTTGCAGAGTTACTTAAGATGAAGAATATCTTCGGTGTGGACTTATACGAGGTAGGTCTTGCAGAGCGTGTATTAGGTTATTTCGCTGAACTTACAAGCGGAGTAGGTGCGGTAAGAAAGACACTTCAGAAGTATGTAAAATAAGGTATCGAAAAGGATACTATACGAGGAGGCTATGCCATGAAAGCATTTATGGATCAGGACTTTTTGCTGGAAACAGAAACAGCCAAGAAGTTATACCATGAGTATGCAGCTAAGATGCCAATCTTAGACTATCATTGTCATATCAATCCAAAGGAAATCGCAGAAGACAGACACTTTGAAAATATCACACAGGTTTGGCTTGGTGGCGACCACTATAAGTGGCGCCAGATGCGTTCCAATGGAGTGGAAGAGAGATATATTACAGGAGATGCGACGGATCGCGAGAAATTCCAGAAATGGGCAGAGACATTAGAAAAGGCGATTGGTAATCCCTTGTATCACTGGAGCCATTTGGAATTGCAAAGATATTTTGGATATTACGGTGCATTAAATGGTGAGACAGCAGAGGAAGTATGGAATATCTGTAATGCAAAGTTACAGGAAGCAACCATGAGTGCGAGAACACTAATCAAGCAGTCAGGGGTTACTTTACTGTGTACAACAGATGATCCTGCGGATGATTTACAGTATCATAAGATGATTCGTGAGGACGAAAGCTTTGATGTTCAGGTATTGCCAGCATGGAGACCTGAGCAGGCAATGAAAATCGCAGCGCCAGGCTTTGCTGCTTATATGAAGCGTCTTTCTACAGCTGCAGAGATGGATATTCAAACATTTGCAGACTTAAAGAAAGCGTTGGTAAAGAGAATCAACTTCTTTGAGGAAATGGGATGTAAAGCATCGGATCATAGTTTGGATTATGCCATGTATGTACCAGCCTCCGAAGAAGAAATCGAAGGAATTTTCGCGAAAGCACTTCGCGGAGAAAAGGTAACCTACGAAGAGGACTTGAAATATAAGACAGCTTTTCTTCTTTTCATTGGAAAAGAATACAAGCGCTTAAATTGGGCAATGCAGTTGCATTATGGAGTAAAACGTGACAACGATAAGAAACGTTTCCAAATGTTAGGGGCAGATACCGGATTTGATTGTATTGACACATATACCCCTTCTGCACAGCTCGCAGATTTATTAAATGCACTAAACGAAGTGGATGCGCTTCCAAAAACCATCCTTTACAGCTTAAATCCAGCAGACAACGCTGCAATTGGAACCATAATTGGATGTTTCCAAAGCGATGAAGTTGTTGGAAAAATTCAGCAGGGTAGTGCATGGTGGTTCAACGATAATAAGCAAGGAATGATTGATCAGATGACTAGCCTTGCAAATCTTGGACTTTTAGGTAATTTCATAGGAATGTTAACTGATTCAAGAAGCTTCTTATCCTATACAAGACATGAATACTTCCGTCGAATTCTTTGCAATCTCATTGGAGGTTGGGTAGAAAACGGAGAGTATCCATGGGATGAGAAGATATTAGGAAGAATGGTAGGAGATATCTCTTACCGCAATTCTGTTCGCTATTTCAATTTTAATTTAGAAATCTAAGAGACAACATAAGTTATTATGTAGCTGATTTAGAGGAGAAACGATTGATGAATAAACGCGACGATTTACACAGTTATCAGGATACTCGTGTGTCAAAACAAGAAGCAGTACAAGCAACAAACCTCATTATTTGTAGAGGTTTGTTCATCTGCGCCTGTTTGCTAGGAGTATTCTTTGTAGCCAGTGCGTTGGGACTGTCCGAGTTCTTGCCAGGAATGCGAATTAAAATCGCAGCCATGTGCATCATCGGAATGTTATGTCCGCAAGTGCTGGTACGCTGTAAAGTAAATCCGGAGTTTACAAAGAATTTCATCATCGTTTCTCTTTCGTTATTTATGGCTCTTTTGGGAACGGAATCCACGTTTATTATATGGTTTCCGTATATGTTGGTTCCAATATTAAGCTGCCTATATTTGGATATGCGCACCCTGAATCTGGCGAGTGTGCTTGCTGTAGTAGGGATGGCAATCGGAATGGATATTCAAGCCATAACAGAGCATATTTTCCAAGGGTTTGATTATTCGGAGACGAACAGCACGATGATGTATCTTGTTGGAATCTGGGTGGTGTTCTTTATTTGCTATGTATTCCTTCGCGAAATTGTGCGCAATGCAATCAATCAGGTACAACAACAAAACGAAATGAATCAGGTAATTGCAGGCGAGCAGGAGAAGTATCGATACGTAGTGGAAAGCAGCAAAGATATTATTCTTGATTACAATATCGTAGAGGATATCTATGAAGCCAGCGATACGATTTTTCGACAGGGAAGCGATGCAAAAAAGGCGGTTGTTATTCCGGAATTTTTAGGCTTTATTAAAACGTTGGAGAGACCAGATCAGACGGTAGATATTGCCATTGATATGGTGAGGCAAAGAAAAATCGAGCCAATAGAACTGAACTTTTCCAGTGTAGTAGAGGGAAAAGACCATTGTTTATGGTATCGATTTGAAGGAACCTTTATATGGGATGAGAAAGGAAATCCGGTTCGAGTAATTGGAAAGCTTACCAATATATCGAAGGAAAAGAAAGCGTTAGGAGAGAATGAAAGAAGAACGTATCAGGATTCTTTAACACAGCTATTATCCTTCGAAGGATTTTCAAGAGAGATAGAGCGTAATAATAAGGCGCAGATTGATGGATTTTTCTTAAGAATTTCCATACATAATATGAAAGATATTACAGATGCCTACGGTTACCTGTATGGAAATACGATTATAAAAAGAGTGGGGGAACTAATTGTACAGCTCAAGGATGAGAAAACACTAGTGGGACGTTTGCATGGAGGAGAATTTGTTCTATTTATTCCGGGAGGAACCTATAAAGAGGGCTTTCGGATGCAGAGTGCGATTGAGAATGAACTGATGTCCCTTCGTGTCGGGGAAATTCAACCACATACCTTAGATTTTTCGTCCAAATGGAAGGAAAGCAAAGGGGATAGTATTGCAGATTTGCTAGATGAAAAGGAAGTAGAGTACGCCATTGGGGTGCAAGAGAATACACATGTTATTTCTTCAATGCAAATGATTGCCAGAGAATTGGAGCAGATGTCAGATACGGATTATGAAGAACTTCTGGTAAATCAAAGATTCTATGAAGAAATGCTGGAGTTTTTGAAAACCTCTAAGGATTTAAAGAGTAGTATTAACATTGCAATTAGCAAGGTGGCAGAATTTATGCACTATGATCGTATTATTGTTTTTGATACGAATCCTGCATTAAAGACCAACCGCATTCAATTTCAGTGGGCAAGTGATGAACATTATATATTGGACGATTTTTTCCAAAATCTCAAGGAGGGAGAGTACGAAAGAATCGTTGAGATGTATATGAAAAATGGCCTCGTTGAAATATATGAGGATGAATATACAGGACAGCATAATAAGGAAAGAAACGCAAGAGTCAATTATATTCGAAAAGAGAGCTTACTTGGTGCGCAGTTATGGATTCCAACTATGACGGAAGGTAGATATACCGGCTGCATTTTCTTTGACCGTATTCGCAAAGATAAGTATACGTTAGCAGAGAAATATGAAGCGACGCGTTTTGCAAGTATTATTGAAGGCTTTCTAAATCAATACATCGCAGAGTCAGCCAGCTACGCAAAATCCGCATTTTTATCTAATATGTCACATGAAATAAGAACTCCAATGAACGTTATTATAGGAATGTCCGAGCTGGCGCTTCGAGAGGAAGTAACCGAAGTGGTGCGACAGCAGTTGGAGACTATTCGAAATACAGGCATGGGATTATTATCTATTATAAATGACATTTTGGATTTCTCTAAAATCGAATCTGGAAAATTGGAGTTGATCGAAGAAGAATATGAACTTGGAAATTTGGTGAGAGACATTGCAAATATGTCAAACGTCAATAAAGTGGAGAATCAAATCAAGTTTATGTTAGAAGTGGATCAGAACCTGCCTCGAAAGCTGTGGGGAGATGTGGTAAGACTTCGACAAATCATGATTAACATACTTGGGAACGCTAGGAAATATACAGAGCGTGGAATGATACTTCTCAGTGTAAATGCAGAAACAAGAGCAAAAGGAATCCTAAATTTGCGTATGTCAGTAACGGACACCGGGCAAGGAATTCGAACAGAGGATATTGATAAGTTATTCGATTCCTTCAGTCGAGTAGACACAAAGAAAAACCGAAACAAACAGGGAACGGGTCTGGGACTCGCCATCTGTAAGCAATTGGTGGATCTTATGGGAGGCACAATTAAAGTAGAGAGTATTTATGGAGAAGGAAGTACCTTTACCGTATGCATCCCACAAAAAATCGTAGACGATATACCAATCGGGGATATTGACGAATATATGCTTGGGGGAAGAGAATCTGTTCCAGAGACACAGGCAACGTTCGTCGCACCAGAGGCACACATTTTGGTAGTAGATGACAATCATTTGAATATTCAAGTGGTTACGGGATTGTTAGCACCACTTCAAATGAAAATCGATGTTGCAGAGAATGGAAAAGAAGCGATTGCGCGAATCGAAAGAGCGCAGTATGACCTCGTTTTTATGGACCATATGATGCCAGTGATGGATGGAATTGAGGCCACGGAGCGGATTCGAAATAAGAAAAATGCGTATTGTCAGGAACTTCCGATTATTGCACTTTCCGCCAATGTTGTAGGAAATGCCAAGGAACAATTCCTAGAGGCTGGCATGAACGAGGTGTTGGCAAAACCAACGGGAATGAACGAATTGTGCGATTGCCTACGCCTTTTCTTACCGAAGGAGAAAGTAATCGAATGCGATGGAGAAATGGTGGAATATGAAGAGCCAATTCCGATGAAGCAGATTGCAGATTTAGATATGGAAGCTGCACTTCATTATTGTGGAAACAAAGATATCTTTATGCGTTCACTAACGGAATTCTACAAGACACTTAATATGAAGAAAACAAAATTGGAGAAGTGCTTAGCAGATGGTCTTTTCCATGATTTTACCATCGAAATTCATGCATTAAAAAGTAGTGCAAGAACAATTGGTGCATTAGAATTATCTAAGATGGCAGAAGAACTTGAAGATATCGGCCATGAGATACAGGAACATACGGGTGCTGATTCGGCAGAACTTGAAGGCAAAAAGCGGATGATAGAAGAGAAGGCACCGGAGGTAATTGCTCGGTATCAGGCTTACAAGGAGCAGCTGAAGCCTTATGTAGGACAAGAACAAAGCAATTTGCCACATTTGGATAAAAACAAGATTATGGATGCACTACTTCGATTGGAACATGCTGTGGATCAATTCAATCTGGATGTTATGGATGAAGTAATTCATAAACTGAAGGAACATCAGATTCCAAAAGAAATGGAAGAAGAAATGGAGCTTTTGGAAGCTTACGTTGCAGATGTGGATTTTGAAAATATATTGAAGGTGACAGAAATTTTTAAGAGTAAATGTCAAAACTAAAGCAGGAGGGGTTTATGGTAAAAGGCGATAACACAATTCTATTGATAGGGGATACAAAAGAATATCTATATTCCGCTTTTGCATCGAAAATGGAGGATGCTTCTTATAGCATCATCCGAAGAGATGCAAAGATGGCACATGTGGAAAATGAAATTGAGAAAGCAAATTATGTAGTTTTGTATCTAAACGATGAGGTAATCAATGACACGGCATTATTAACGTATGTTCGCGATCAAACCGTGGACAAGGATATTCTTCTTTTTATAGTAGGAGAGGAGCAAGAGGTACAAACCCTCTTTAATACGATTAAAGAGGAAATGATAGAAGCTATCTTTTACCGACCAATTAATACGATTGAGATGGTAGAATTCTTTGATGACTTCATCCAAAATTATGAACCAGAATTAAAAAAGCGTATTCTTGTCGTGGATGATTCTGGAACGGTACTTCGCAACGTAAGAAGCTGGCTGGGAGAAAAGTACATAATAGAAGTGGCAAATTCAGGAATGATGGCCATCAAAAATATGACACTTCGACTTCCGGATTTGGTATTGCTGGACTATGAAATGCCAATTTGCGATGGACCGCAGGTGATGGAAATGATTCGTGCGGAATCGGAATTTGAAGACGTACCGATTATGTTTCTGACTGGACGAGGAGACAAAGATAGTGTTATGAAGGGCTTGTCATTAAAACCAGAGGGATACCTTCTTAAGAGCCAACCACCAGAGGAGCTTGTGCAGGCGGTGGACGATTTCTTCGCAGCGCGAAAGGCAACGGAGAAAAAGAAACATATCGCAAAACGATTTGGCAATATTTAAAATATCAAAAAACAAAATAATGGCGTAATGAGTATAAAAATGGAGTCCTATAAATGGGACTGCAGATAAGATACACTTCTTTCATCAGGAAGCGGGCAAAGGAAAAGTTCAGATGAAAGGAGTGTATTTTTTTATGAAAGGATATTATGTAGAAGCTGGATATATGGGATACATGGACGGAGAATATCAATTGTTTTCAGATGAAAATGATTATCGAGAAATATATGAAGACAACCGTGTGGAGAGTTGAAAAAGAGTAGTCCTTGTGCGATAATAAACACTATATGAGTAAAAGGAGGACTTGCTATGGCACGAGATGAATTACAGGTCGAGTGTACCGTAGAGGCGATACAGATTCACCCATATGAGCACAGGGCCAGATACTATGAAACCGATCAAATGGGAATCATTCATCATTCGAATTACATCAAATGGATGGAAGAAGCACGAATGGATATGATGGATCAGATTGGTTTGGATTATAAGCAGATGGAGAGCATGGAGATTATAAGTCCAGTTTTATCTGTTTCTGTAAATTATCACAGTATGGTTCGTTTTGACGACGTTGTTGTAATCGAGACAAAGCTTGTGAAATACAATGGCGTGAAAATGGAAGTAGAATACCGTATGACAGACAAAGAGACTGGTGAATTGCGAACGACAGCAACCAGCTCGCACTGTTTTTTGAACAGAGCAGGAAAACCAATCTCATTAAAGAGAAGTTATCCAGAACTCGATACAAAGTTTTTTGAAATGAAGGAAGAAGAAGCATGATACCAAAGAGACTAGAAGCATTAAGAGAAGAAATGAAACAAAGAGGAATTGCAGCTTATGTAATTCCAACCTCTGATTTCCATGAATCGGAGTACGTGGGAAAACACTTTAAAGCACGCGCTTTTATGACTGGATTTACAGGATCCGCTGGTACAGCAGTTGTAACCTTAAAAGAAGCGGGACTTTGGACAGATGGAAGATATTTTGTTCAGGCAGCAAAACAATTAGAAGGAACCACAGTTACTCTTTACAAGAGTGGGAATGAGGGAGTTCCAACGATTCAGGAATATTTGCGCAATACACTAAAAGAAGGAGACGTTCTTGGATTTGACGGCCGTGTAGTGAACGGCGCTTTAGGAAAAGAATTTCTTCAGATTGTTACTGAGAAAAACGGAAGTTTATACGTAAATGAAGATTTGGTAGATATTGTTTGGACAGATCGTCCAGAATTATCAAAGGAACCAGTATGGATTTTAGATGAGAAATATGCAGGTGAGAGCACAGTTTCTAAAATTGCAAAGGTGAGAGCTGCAATGGAGGAAAAGAAAGCAGATGTTCATCTATTATCTTCTCTTTATGATATTGCATGGCTGCTTAACGTGCGTGGTGGTGATATTAGTTATGTACCAGTTGTTTTGTCCTATCTTGCATTGACGAAGGAAGAGTGCATTTGGTTTGTACAAAAAAGTGCATTAAATGAGGAAGTAGAAGCATACTTAAAACAGTGTGGTGTTACCGTGCGCGAATATCAGGAATTCTATGCATATACAGAGCAGCTTGCAGGTGGACTACGCATTTTAATGAATGCACAGACCATTAATTATCGCATTTGCAGCAATCTTAATCCAGAGTGCGAAGTGATTGATGCAATTGAACCTACTACACTTTTGAAATCACGCAAGAATGAGGTGGAATTACAGAATGTGCGCAATGCTCACATCAAAGATGGGGTTGCAATGTGCAAATTTATGTACTGGCTGAAAAAGAATGTAGGAAAGATTCCTATGACAGAGATTTCTGCAGCAGATTATTTAGAGGAATTACGTAGAGCACAGGATGGTTGCGTAGATTTAAGCTTTGATACGATTTGTGGATATGCAGGACATGGTGCTATCGTGCATTATGCGGCTACTAAGGAAACGGATGTAGAGTTAAAACCAGAAGGTTTACTTCTTGTAGATTCGGGCGGACACTATTTGGAAGGAACCACAGATATTACTCGTACCTTTGCGCTGGGACCTGTTAGTGCACAGATGAAGAGTGATTTCACAAGAGTATTACGTAGTAATTTGAATCTTGCAGCAGCAAAATTTGTGTACGGATGTACTGGACAGAACTTGGATATCCTCGCAAGACAGCCACTTTGGGATGTCGCAATGGATTACAATCATGGAACAGGACATGGTGTGGGATATTTGTTAAATGTACATGAAGGACCAAACCGTTTCCACTGGAGAATTACACCTACAACTGCATTACATGCCGTATTGGAAGAAGGCATGATTACTACAGATGAACCAGGTCTTTATATTGAGAATCAGTATGGAATTCGTCATGAGAATGAGTTGATTTGTCAGAAAGGACCAAAGACAGAATATGGTCAGTTTATGTTCTTTGAGACAATCACGTATGTTCCATTTGACTTGGATGCAGTAGCTGTGGAGGAAATGAGTGTAGAAGAGAGAGAACGTTTGAATCGTTACCATGAAATGGTAAGAGAGAAAATCTCTCCTTACTTAGAGGGCGAAGAATTCGCATGGTTGCAGGAAGCAACTCGTGCAATCTAAAAGTTTGGTATTGCTTAGCGAAGCAATAGGGAGAGGCGCGTAAAGAGGAATATACGCGCCTTTACCCAACCAAGAATGATAAATGTGAAAGGCAACACTATATATGAGCAAGAAATTAGTATTGATTGACGGACATAGTATTTTGAACAGAGCATTCTTTGGACTTCCGGATTTGACGAATTCAGAAGGTGTCCATACGAATGCAGTATTAGGCTTTTTAAATATTTTGTTCAAAATATTAGAGGAGGAGAAGCCGGATTACCTTACGGTTGCATTTGATGTACATGCGCCAACCTTCCGTCATAAGATGTTTGATGGATACAAGGGAACACGTAAACCAATGGCCGATGAGTTACGGCAGCAGGTACCTTTAATGAAAGAGATGCTGACTGCTATGGGCGTTACAATTATGGAACGCGAGGGCTTTGAAGCAGACGACGTGATTGGTACGATGGCGCGCATTGGAGAAGCAAATGGTTTAGAGGTGCGCATTGTATCTGGAGATAGAGACCTTTTACAGTTGGCTACGGATCATACTATGGTTCGAATTCCAAAAACCAAGAAAACAGGGACTGAGATTGAAAATTATTTTGCTGCAGATGTAAAAGAACGCTATCTCGTTACACCAAAGGAATTTATTGATGTTAAGGCTTTGATGGGTGATACTGCGGATAATATTCCAGGAGTTCCGGGAATTGGTGAGAAGACAGCGACAAATCTGATTGCTACTTATGGAAGCATCGAAGAGGTACATGCGCATGCAAGTGAGGTGAAACCACCTCGTGCATCCAATAATATCGTTGAATTCTGGGAACAGGCGGTAATGAGTAAAACACTTGCAACAATCATTACGGATGCAGATATCAATTATCAGTTGGAGGATGCAAGGCTCAACGCCATTTCTGACTTATATACGGAAGCTGCGTACATGATGTGCAAGCGTTTGGAATTCAAGCATTTGTTGAATCGTTTTGATGTGCAGGCACCTACTTGTCAGGTTGATGAACAATTCAAGACGATTACCAGTATGCAGGAAATTAATCAGCTATTTGCGAAGGCAAAGAATCAGGAATGTGCATTCTTTATCGTGCCTTCTTCTAAAAAGGACGCAAAAGAAGAGAAGAATGGACAGATGAGCATATTTGCAATCGACGAGAAAGCAAATGACTTTCTTGGCTTGGCAATCGCTTTTTCAGAAGAAGATATTTACTATTTCCCATGTGGTGATGAGGTGACAAGTCAGAAGTTGATGGAACGAATGAAACAGAGTGAGGTTATTCGTTGGATAACACCGGATTTGAAAGGTGCAATTCACATCATGGAAGAGCTGCAGGGTGTGATTTCGCGTGAGCAGCAGAACTATGTAGATACAACCGTTGCCGCATATCTTTTGAATCCATTAACTGGAGCATATCCATATGAGGATATTGCAAAGAATTATTTAGGATTAATGATTCCGTCCAAAACGGATATTTTAGGTAAGAAATCTTGTGAAGAACTCTGGGAGGAGAACCCAGAAGCTGTGGCAAAATATGCTTGCTATGAGGCTTTTGTTGCATTTAAAGCCTGGTCTGCTCTTTTACAAGAGTTACAGAATACAGGAATGGAGAAGCTGTACTTTGAAATTGAGCTTCCTCTTATTTATGTTTTGGCGGATATGGAATTGGAAGGTATTGCTATCAATGCAGAGGAATTGAAGGCATATGGCGAGAGCCTTACAGGTTCTATTGCAGAATTGGAGAGCAGAATCTATGAGGCTGCAGGAGAGAATTTTAATATTAACTCTCCAAAACAATTAGGTGTGATTCTTTTTGAAAAAATGCAGCTTCCGAATGGAAAGAAAACCAAAACAGGATATTCGACTTCGGCAGATGTGTTAGAAAAGTTGGCAGCAGAATATCCAATCGTATCGGATATCCTTGAGTATCGTCAGCTCACCAAATTAAAGTCAACCTATGCGGATGGATTGGCAAATTATATTGACGAGGACGGAAGAATTCGTTCAAGCTTTAATCAAACAATCACTGCAACAGGAAGATTGAGCAGTACAGAACCGAATCTGCAGAATATTCCGATTCGAATCGAACTTGGAAAGATGATTCGAAAGGTATTCTATGCGAAAGAGGGATACTGCTTCTTAGATTCCGATTATTCGCAGATTGAGCTTCGTGTATTGGCATCACTTTCAGGGGATGAGCAATTGATTGATGCGTATAAGCAAGAGAAGGATATTCATCGAATTACAGCTTCGCAGGTGTTTGATATTCCTTTTGAAGAGGTAACTCCATTGCAAAGACGTAATGCGAAGGCCGTAAACTTTGGTATTGTTTATGGAATTAGTTCCTTTGGACTCAGTCAGGATTTGAGCATAAGTAAAAAGGAAGCGGCCGCATACATCGAGCGTTATTTTGAAACCTATCCAAAAATCAAAGGCTTTTTGGACAAAGCAGTGGAGGATGCGAAGAAACAGGGCTATACGATTACGGAATTTGGAAGAAGACGTCCAATTCCAGAGCTTGCATCAAGTAACTTTATGCAAAGATCTTTTGGAGAGCGTGTTGCAATGAATGCGCCAATTCAGGGGACAGCTGCAGACATTATTAAAATTGCAATGATCAATGTACATGATCGCCTTTTAAAAGAAGGGTTAGATTCGCGATTGATTCTTCAAGTGCATGATGAACTTTTAATCGAAACGAAGGAAGAAGAGAAAGAAAAGGTGTCGCAAATCCTAAAGGAAGAGATGACAGGAGCTGCAAATCTTGCGGTGACACTTGAGATTGAAACCGAAAGTGGATATACCTGGTACGATGCGCATTAAATTATGAAATGAGGAACTGCAGAATGAGATTTATTGGAATTACCGGTGGCGTGGGAGCCGGCAAATCTGCAATATTGGATTATCTGAGAACGCTACCAGATACTCGCGTTATGCTGACGGATGAAATTGCACATGATCTGATGGAGCCGGGGACTGCATGCTTTACACAGCTCCATTCGATGTGGGAAAAGGAAGATATTTGGCAGGCAGATGGAAGCTTTGATAGAGGAAAGCTTGCACACTTTATTTTTACAGATGAAAGCAAGAGAAATACATTAAATGCGGTGGTTCATCCTGCGGTAAAAGAATATGTAAAAGAGGCATATCGACAGGAATTAGCGAAAGGAACACTTTCGCTTCTTGTCGTTGAAGCAGCTTTATTAATTGAAGAACATTATGATGAAATTTGTGATGAGATTTGGTATATTTATACTAGTGAAACAAATCGTAGAGCGCGACTAAAGGAGACGCGAGGATATTCGGATGAGAAGATAACTGGAATCTTTGCAAGTCAGCTAAGCGAACAGGAATATAGAGAACACTGTAAGCAGGTAATTGATAACAATACCTCGTTAGAAAATACCTACTTACAAATAGACAAAGCATTAGGGAGAATAGCCAATGAGTAGTTCAAAAAAGGGTAATCAGGAGTTAGTTTTTGGTTTAGACATTGGAACGCGAAACGTTGTTGGTACGGTTGGATATCGAAGAGACGATGGAGAGTTTGTTGTTGTTGCGCAACATGTAAGAGAACATGAAACGCGTGCAATGTTGGACGGACAGATTCATGATATTGGTCGTGTTGGTAGAACGATTGCAATCGTGAAGGAAGAATTGGAAGACCAGATTAATGAGACGCTTACAGAAGTGTGTATTGCAGCGGCTGGTCGTGTTCTTAAGACCGTAGATACAATGATTGAATTTGAGTATGCAGAGGAGACTGTGGTTACAGGAGAAGATTTGCATACCTTAGATTTACTTGGCATTGAGCGTGCACAGGAAATCTTGAAAGAGAAGAATGATACCAAGTATAAATTTTACTGCGTGGGATATTCGGTAGTGAAATACTATTTAAATGATGAAATGTTCATTAGCTTGGAAGGACATAAAGCAAATAAAATCGGAGAAGAAATTATTGTAACCTTCTTGCCAGAGGATGTTGTAGATGGTTTGTATGCAGCGGTCGGACTTGCTGGACTTACAGTTGCGAATATGACCTTGGAGCCTATTGCTGCCATTGATGTTGCAATTCCAGAGAATTATCGTATGTTAAATATTGCTTTGGTAGATGTGGGAGCAGGTACATCCGATATCTCTCTCACAAGAGAAGGCAGTATTATTGCATATGGCATGATTCCTTATGCGGGAGACGAGCTGACAGAGATTATTGTGCAGCACTATCTTGTTGACTTTAAGACTGCAGAGAAGATTAAGCTAGAGTCAACAATTTCTGAGAAAATTACATATGAGGATATTATGAATATCAGCCATACGATTCCAGCGGAAGAAGTATGGGAGCTTACGGCACCTGTGATAGATAAGATTACAACAGAAGTGGCCTATAAGATTCGTGAGTTGAATGGTGATCGAACTGTAAGTGCAACCTTCGTAGTTGGTGGTGGTGGAAAGATTCATGGATTTACCGAGGCGTTGGCTGACAAGTTGGATTTACCTCATGAGCGTGTTGCATTACGAGGTGAAGAAGTTCTTCAGGAAGTTATCTTTGAACAAAAGGATATCAAAAAGGATCCTCTTCTTGTTACACCAATTGGTATTTGCTTGAACTACTTTGAGCAGAAGAACAACTTTATTATGGTTCGTTTCAATGGAGAACGAATGAAATTGTACGATAACAATCGTTTGACCATTGTGGATGCTGCATTACAGGCAGGTTTCCCAAATGACCAGTTATTCCCAAAACGTGGAGTACCTATTAACTTCACAGTAAATGGAGTAACCAGAATTGCAAGAGGAGAAGCAGGAGAACCCGCAATTGTTACTATGAATGACAGGCCTGCACATATTAATACTCCACTAGAACCAAATTGTGACATTACCATTGTGCCTTCGACCGCAGGTGATGCAGCTGTTTATACAGTAGGACAGTTGGAAGAGTATAAGACGTCTACCGTTAATTTTGTAGTAAACGGAAGAAATGTAGTTTGTCCAAAATTTGTACAGGTAAACGGAAGTCTAGAGCCTGCATCTTACGAGATAAAAGAAGGAGATGTGATTGAGACGCGCAATTTCTATACGGTAGGACAGGTTGCAGAATTTATGGATGTTGAAGTGGATAAGGATCATGATATCCTGGTAAATAACCGAGAGGCCGATTTTGACACCCTTGTATATGAGAACTTCTCCATTGATTGGACCGTGAATTCTTTTGCTACTGCGGCAAGTGATGTTTCCTTTACGTATGGACCAAAGGAGGGTGCATCCATAATTACGAAGGATGCAACAGATGAAGTTGGAGAAAATCAGGTAGAGACTACGGATGCAATGGTAGAAAATGAGTTAGAAGCAACTGCGGATACCATTGCAGAAAATGATAATGTAACCACAGAAGCAATAGCTGGAAATGAGCTAGAGGCAACTGCGGACGAAATTGTAGAGAATGATGATAAAACAACCGCAGATGAAATGGTGGAAAACGAGTTAGAAGCAACCGCAGAAGATGCAGGCATTACAGTGTATGTAAATAATAGTCCTGTAGTACTGAATGGAAAAAATAGCTTTATTTTTGTAGATATATTTGATAAAATCGATTTCAATCTGGCGGAGAGCAGAGGACGAGCAATTGTGACCACAATCAATGGTCATGATGCAGGATATACAGAGGCTCTTCATCCAGAGGATCGAATTGAAGTCTATTGGAAAGAGAATTAAAATGTTAGAAATGTGTAGTGTTGCCAGTGGTAGCAGTGGCAATTGTATATGTGTAGGTTCGGATCAATCCCATATTCTTGTGGATGCGGGAATTAGTGGAAAAAGAATTGAGACGGGCCTGAATGAAATTGGACTTAAGACAGCTGAAATGCAAGGAATTCTTGTGACACATGAGCATATTGATCATGTGGCAGGTCTTGGTGTATTGGCAAGAAGATATGGGATTCCTATGTATGCAACAGCGAAAACCATTGATGCAATTCAAAGAATTAAATCTGTGGGGAAAATAGATGCTTCGCTTTTTCACAGTATTGAACCAGAAGTGGATTTTGCAATTGGAGATCTTACTATTCATCCTATCTCGATATCTCATGATGCAGCGGATCCAGTGGCATACCGTATTCATCACGGGGACAAGAAGGTGGCAGTAATCACGGATTTGGGAAATTATACGGAGCATATTGTAGAACAATTGCAGAATTTGGATGGGCTTTTATTAGAGGCGAATCATGACATCCATATGCTTCAGGTGGGAAGCTATCCATATCCACTGAAGCAACGTATCTTAGGAGACAGAGGGCACCTTTCCAATGAAAGAAGCGGGCAGTTATTAGGACGACTCCTTCATGATAATTTTGGTACGGTGGTGTTAGGACATCTGAGCAAAGAAAACAATTATGAAGAATTGGCATATGAGACTGTACGTCTGGAAGTGACAATGGGGGATAATCCGTATAAGGCGGAGGATTTTCCGATGTTTGTTGCAAAAAGGGATTGTGTATCACAGCTTGTACGTGTACCATAGGTTGGAACATGTTGGTGTGGATATAGAAGAAATATAGGAAAAGTAAGGAGAATATTATGGAAAACAAAATGGACAAAGCCATCATCACTGTTGTGGGCAAGGACACTGTTGGAATTATTGCGAAGGTATGTACATATCTTGCTGACAGAGGTGTAAATGTGTTAGATATTTCGCAGACAATTGTTTCGGGATATTTTAACATGATGATGATTGTAGATATGGCAAGTGCAAAGACGCCTTTTGCTGATATCGCAGGTGACTTAGATACTCTTGGTAATGAAATTGGAGTTTCTATCAAATGCCAGAGAGCAGAGATTTTTGAGAAAATGCATCGTATCTAGTTCGTGATTGTTTGCATCACAGATATCAGTTTGGAGGAATGAAATGATAAACAGTTGGGAAGTACAAGAAACCAATGAAATGATCGAGAAAGAGAATCTCGATGTCCGTACAATTACATTGGGAATTAGCCTTTTGGATTGTATTGATTCTGATTTGAATCGCTTAAATGAAAATATTTATAACAAGATTACGACAACAGCGAAGAATCTTGTAGCAACAGGAGAGCAAATTGAGAAGAATTATTCAATTCCAATTGTAAATAAACGTATTAGTGTTACACCAATTGCATTAGTTGGTGGCGCTGCATGTAAGAGTCCGGAAGATTTTGCAACCATCGCTAAGACAATGGACCGTGCAGCAAAGGATGTGGGAGTTAACTTGATTGGTGGATATTCTGCATTAGTATCCAAGGGAATGACGAAGGCAGACGAGATGCTGATTCGTTCCATTCCACAAGCTCTTCACACAACAGAAAGAGTATGTAGTTCTGTAAATCTTGCATCAACAAAGACGGGAATCAACATGGATGCAGTCAAGCTTATGGGTGAGATTATTCTTGAGGTCGCAGAGATGTCAAAGGATAACGATTCTGCAGATTGCATGAAGCTTGTAGTATTCTGCAATGCACCAGATGATAATCCATTTATGGCAGGTGCATTCCACGGAGTGACAGAAGCGGATGCAGTCATCAATGTTGGTGTCAGTGGACCTGGTGTTGTACTTACTGCGTTAGACAAAGTTCGTGGAGAGAATTTTGAAGTGTTATGTGAAACTATCAAAAAGACTGCCTTCAAGGTTACACGTGTAGGACAGTTGGTTGCACAGGAAGCATCTAAGATGATGGGAATTCCATTTGGTATTGTCGATTTATCATTAGCGCCTACTCCAGCGATTGGGGATAGTGTTGCAGATATTTTGTGTTCCATTGGTTTGGAATATGCAGGTGCGCCTGGAACGACAGCAGCACTTGCTATGTTAAATGACCAGGTGAAAAAAGGCGGAGTTATGGCATCTTCTTATGTTGGTGGACTCAGCGGTGCATTCATTCCAGTGAGTGAAGATCAGGGAATGATTAATGCAGTAGAAGCTGGTGCAATTACGTTAGAGAAATTAGAGGCAATGACTTGTGTATGCTCTGTAGGATTAGATATGATTGCTATTCCGGGAGATACCCCTGCCACTACAATTTCTGGTATGATTGCAGATGAGATGGCAATTGGTATGGTGAACCAGAAAACAACAGCGGCACGTTTGATTCCAGCAATTGGAAAGAAAGTAGGAGACAAAGTTGAATTTGGTGGTTTATTTGGATATGCTCCAGTAATGCCAGTAAATAAATATTCTTGTGCTGACTTTATCAATCGTGGTGGACGTATTCCAGCACCAATCCATAGCTTTAAGAATTAAAGATAAGGTGTACTTATAGAAAAGTGAAGATAATTTAAATGTACTAATTATTGACTTTTCCCATTTCCCATGATTAAATAGAATCAAGTTATATGACTGACGGAAGTGGAATGAACCACATGGAGTATAACGTTTACAATGCCGACCGTCTGGGCGAGAGCCTAGTCGTGTTGGCTTTTTTTATACCTATGGGAAAAAATTTTCCCTATAAGTTAAAAATACTCCGGAGGTTTTGATATACCTTTTTGTGGAGAATTAAGATAAAAAACGACAGAAAAAACACAATCGCTTTAATTTGAAAGGAGCTCATTATGAGAAAAGAATCACTTGCAAAAGAACTTTCTAGCACAACATATCCAGGTCGTGGAATCGTAATCGGTAAGTCAAAAGATGGTAAGAAGGCTGTTACAGCATACTTCATTATGGGAAGAAGTGAGAATAGCCGCAACCGTGTATTTGTAGAGGATGGAGAGGGAATCCGTACACAGGCATTTGACCCTTCTAAGTTAGAGGATCCAAGCCTTATCATCTATGCTCCAGTTCGTGTACTTGGAAACAAGACAATCGTAACAAACGGTGATCAGACGGATACAATTTATGAGCTTATGGACAAACAGCAGACCTTTGAGCAGGCATTAAGAACACGTGAATTCGAGCCAGATGCTCCAAACTATACACCAAGAATTTCTGGAATCTTGCATATTGAGAATGCACAGTTCAATTATGCAATGTCTATCTTAAAAAGCAACAATGGTAATCCAGATGCTTGCAATCGTTACACCTTTGCATACTCAAATCCAGTTGCAGGAGAAGGACATTTCATTCATACCTATATGGGAGATGGCAATCCACTTCCAAGCTTTGAGGGAGAACCTACTTGGGTGGAAATCGATGGTGACATTGATAGCTTCACAAATATGGTTTGGGAGAACTTAAACGAAGACAATAAAGTGTCTTTATTTGTTCGCTTTATTGATATTGAGACTGGAAAATACGAAACAAGAATTGTAAACAAAAACAAATAGGCAATTAAAAAACAAATAGTAAGCAAATAGTAATTAAAAAGAATTGCAATAAAAAGTAAATTGCAATAAAAAGTAAATTGCATTTGTAAAAACAAATAGTAAATTGCAAAAAGTATATATAAACGTGTGAATAAGAAATGTGAAAGCACAATAGCTTAAAAACACGGGAGTAGGCATAAAAATAAGCGTAAAATATGAGCAGAACAAAATACGAAAAGTAAGCGTAAAAGTGAGGATATATAACATGCAGGAATATGAATTAAAATATGGATGTAACCCAAATCAGAAACCAGCAAGAATCTACATGGAGCAGGGAGAGCTTCCAATCAAAGTATTAAACGGACGTGCTGGATACATCAACTTTTTAGATGCATTCAATGGTTGGCAGTTGGTAAAAGAGTTAAAACAGGCAACTGGACTTCCTGCAGCTACAAGCTTTAAGCATGTATCACCTGCAGGTGCAGCAGTAGGACTTCCACTTACAGATGTTGAGAAGAAAATCTACTGGGTAGATGATATGGATGTAGAATTCACTCCACTTGCAAATGCATATATTCGTGCAAGAGGTGCGGGTCGTATGTCTTCATTCGGAGATTTCATTTCTCTTTCTGATGTATGTGACAAAGAAACTGCACTTGTAATTAAAAGAGAGGTATCCGATGGTGTCATTGCTCCAGGATATACAGAGGAAGCATTAGAAATATTAAAAGCAAAGAAAAATGGAAATTACTGTGTAATTGAGATTGACCCAAATTATGAGCCAGAGGCAATTGAGCGTAAGCAGGTATTTGGAATTACTTTTGAGCAGGGAAGAAATGAATTAAACATTACAGAGGATTTCTTCAGCAATATTGTAACAAAGAACAAAGAGTTAACAGAGCAGGCTAAGATTGATTTAGCAATTGCAATGATTACATTGAAATATACACAGTCAAACTCTGTTTGCTATGTAAAAGGTGGACAGGCAATCGGTATCGGAGCAGGACAGCAGTCACGTATCCATTGTACAAGACTTGCTGGTTCTAAGGCTGATAACTGGTGGTTACGTCAATCTCCACAGGTTCTTGGACTACAGTTCGTAGATGGACTTGGACGTGCAAATCGTGATAATGCAATCGATGTCTATATGGGTGATGAGTATATGGATGTCCTTGCAGAGGGTGAGTGGCAGAAAATCTTCAAGGTAAAACCTGAGGTGTTTACTGCAGAAGAGAAGCGTGCATGGTTAGACAAAAACACAGATGTTGCACTTGGGTCTGACGCTTTCTTCCCATTTGGCGATAACATTGAGCGTGCAAAGAAGAGCGGCGTAAAATATGTTGCACAGCCAGGTGGTTCTGTACGAGATGACAATGTAATTGATACATGTGACAAGTATGATATGGTTATGAGCTTTACAGGTCTTCGCCTTTTCCATCACTAATTTTGGTGTAAAAAGGAAGAATAGGAATCGCTAGGCGAATGCGGTAACAAGAAGGACTGAAATGATCGCAGGTCAGATATAACAAACGAAAGAATTTAAACTCCATCAACGTGATAGGTCTCTTTTCTGAATGAGCAGGAAGGATGTCTAGCATGGTTGATGGAGTTTTTTGATGGAAATGGTGATAATTATGTGAATTTCATCGAAAGTTGTTGTGATTGGATTTTTCGAGGAGGGAGAGTAAGCATATGCATCAATTTTTCGTATTAACCTATCATTTTGATGAAAAAATGTTGCAATTTTAGTAGCGCATGCATCAATTTTCTTAATTTGCCTATCGTTTTGATGAAAAAAATGATGAAAATGGTGCATCATATGCATCGATTTTTCTGATTGACCTATCGTTTTGATGAAAAAATGTTGAAATATACGTAATATGTGCATCAATTTTCCATGTTAGCTCATCGTTTCGATGATTAGATGCTGGAATTTGTTTGATTTTGTCATCAAAAGAAGCTTGGATTTGAAATGTTGATGAAATGAGGAACTCACGGCAAATTCCTTGGTGTGAATGACCAGAATTCCGAATAAATAGTTCCAAGAAATTCATAAAAATAACTCCAGGAAATCCATATAAATTCCTGCAAGAATTCCACATAATCCACCCCCACCCATGGCTTAAATACAAGTTTCGTGATACAATGAAATATTATGAGACAAGGAGAAAGTATGACCAAGAAGCAGAGAGCATTAGAGGTAATAAAGCGGTTACGAGAGGCATATCCGGATTCGGGATGTAGCCTGGAATATGAAGAAGCATGGAAGCTATTGGTGAGTGTACGCTTGGCGGCACAGTGCACCGATGCCCGAGTAAATGTGGTTGTGAAGGATTTATATGCAAAGTTTCCGACGATGGAAGAATTGGCCAATGCGCCAGT
>JAZUHO010000050.1:0-38295 GCA_045641745.1 Agathobacter sp.
CAGGGCTGTTCCTACAGTATGACATTAAAAGAACTTTACGATAGAACCTTTGATTTTGCCATTGAAGATTCTCCGGCTGCGTTTGAACATGTTCTACATTTTGACAATTGCACAGTTGCGGTATTTGATCGTCCATGGAATCGCAAAGAAGAGCTTCCAAATGAAAGCTTTGTGAGATGCATGGGATGGAAGGAGATTGATACGCTTTTTCATAATTGTTAAAGGGTAGAAGCCAGTGGGATGTTACACCACTGGCTTCTTTTTATATTCTCTAGGGGATACACCGTAAAACTGTTTGAATTTCTCTGTAAGATAACTGGCAGAAGAGAAACCAGAGGCTTCTGCGATTTCAGACATCGATTGATTGGTTTCCATTAGCAGATCGCAGGCGATGGAAAGGCGAAGCTTCGTCAGATTCTCAATCGGGGTTTGATTGGTGTATTTATGGAATAGCTGATTACAGTAAGTTTTGCTTACATGTCCAGCATTGGCAATATCCTCTAAAGTAATCGTTTCGCTATAATGATTTTGCATATAGGTCATCATCATTTTTAGTGTATTCATGCTGCTATCAACGGAGTTTGATTTGAATTGCGTCATACTCTGTTGGCATCTGCGCATGATGATTTTCCACATCTCAAAGGTGGTTAATGTTATTAAAAATTCATTGCCACTACATTCTGGCAAGGAAAGCATATAATCAAAAAGCTTCTTGGTATCTGCTTCTTCTTTTCGAAAAATAATATATGGAATTGAAGTATTCTCAATAATAGGGCGTATGAATTTGTGCTCTACCTCGTAAGAGGAATACATGATATTTGGATGAAATATGTAGATGGAATACCAGCTTTTTTCAGGGTGAATTCCAATGCTGTAGTGAATTTGCTTGGAATTAATGAATAGACAGTCACCCTCATGTATATGAATTTGTTCTCCATTAATAGAGTAATCAACATCTCCTGTAGTCATTGCAATCATTTCTATGTCGTCGTGAAAATGTGCATCTTTTTCCCAAGAGCATCCTGCAAATACGGAACCGAGGTATGCAAACGTTGGAAAATGCGGGTTGTTGTAATTGACGCGTTCACTTCCATCTGGTCGTTTCTGAATATGCCCTCTCCATTCTGGTACCATAATAACCTCCTAGTGAAATATGTTGATAATTTACTGTAAAATAACCACAATAGTGAAATATAGTTATAAAAATCGGAAAAAATAGTGGTGTTTTCTTACACAAAACTATTATATAGTGATAATACGCCAAAGGCAAGGAGGGAACTTGATGGAAAATATAATTGAATTAAAAAATGTTGGAAAGCAATTTAAAGTACTTAACCGGAGGGAAGGAATCAAGGGAAGTATTCATGATTTATTTTCGAGGGATTATAAGGTGGTTCACGCGGTTAATGACATTTCGATGACGATAAAGCCTGGGGAAATTGTTGGATATCTTGGGCCAAACGGCGCGGGAAAATCCACGACGATTAAGATGATGACGGGCATACTTGTACCGTCGGAGGGGGAGATTCGTGTAAACGGAAAAGTACCTTATAAGAACAGAACGGTGAACTCGCAAAACATTGGTGTTGTATTTGGACAACGAAGCCAACTATGGTGGTCACTTCCTTTGATTGAATCCTTTAAATTGCTAAAAGAAATCTATGGGATTTCGGATGAGGATTACAATGACATGCTACAGCTTTATGAATCCCTGGTGGACATTCAGGATTTGTATCACAAACCTGTAAGGCAGATGTCACTGGGGCAGAGAACGCTAAGCGACATACTTGCCGCCTTTTTACATAATCCACCTGTTGTTTTCCTGGATGAGCCTACCATTGGACTGGATGTGTCTATGAAAGCCAAGATTCGAGGATTAATTAAGGCGCTCAATAAGGAAAAGAACACTACGATTATCCTTACTACTCATGATATGGGTGACGTAGATGCACTTTGTGAGAGAATCGTAATTATCGATAAGGGTACCATGATTTATGATGATAACGTTGACAATTTAAGAAGCTTTTTTGGGAAATACAGAACTCTTAAAGTGAGTACGAATAAGCATCCGGAAACATTGGATGAATATACAATCAGGGAGGAATTGCAAAAGGTTCAGAGAACCTTAGAAGCACATTATCCGGATGTGCATTTCTCTTATGCATCTGAGGATGGGTGGGTGTGTGTTACGGTTGATGAATCGGAGATTCCGTTGATGAAAGTATTTGCATACCTAGAGGGAAACATACCAATCTATGATTTGCAGTTGGAAGAGATTTCCACGGAAAGCGTAATTAAGAAGTTATACGAAGACGCAGAGAAGCTTAAAAAGAATGCATAAGAAAAGGGAAAGGAAAAACATGAAAAGAAGGATTCGAGCATATGGGGCACTGTGGAAGGTGTCCATTATGGAAAGCTTACAGTTTCGAATAGGAACCCTCGCGATGCTGATAGGGAATCTTATTTATCTGGTTATTATATATAATCTATGGAAGGCAATTTTTGCTTCGGTAGATGGCGGAATTGTGAATGGAATGACGTTTCATGATACGATGATTTATTTGGTGCTTGCATCAGCCCAGTTCAATTTCATGGAAGCGTTTGTTACTTGGGAAATTGGCAGATCGGTACAAAGTGGTGCCATTGTTAATCGACTATTAAAGCCGGTGTCTTATGATTTGTATGAATTATTTGCAGTGGATGGTGGTAATGTGGTCGCCTTTTTGCTTACCTTTGTACCCACGTTCATTTTTGTGCAGATACTTACACAGGGAAGCATACCTATGGGAATAAACCTTGTGTTCTATCTGATGTCGGTGACAATTGGAATGTTAATTAACTTTTGTGTAGATTTTTTTGTTGGAACAATATGCGTTTATACGGAATCTATCTGGGGAATCAACATTATGAAGGAAGTGGTGGTACTGTTCTTGTCGGGTGCAACAATACCATTAGCGTTCTTTCCAAAGCCATTATATGAATTTGCTATGCTACTGCCATTTCATTCGATTTATAATACTCCTCTATTGTTCTTAACAAAGGAGGAAATGACGATATCACAGTCGTTTGTCCTGGTAGGGGAACAACTTTTATGGGTAGTGATTATGTTTGCGATTGCGAGAGCGTTTTGGTACGTATCAGAAAGACAAATTACAGTGAATGGAGGCTAGAATTATGAAGAGATTACGATTCTATCTGAAAATATATCCGAGAATTGTAGCTCAGGATATCAAGAGTAAGATGAGCTACAGAAGCGATTTCGTCATATCTATGATAGGAATGATTGCTACGGATATTATTGAGGTAGCCGCTTTCTATATCTTGTTTCAAAATTTTCCAAGTGTATGTGGTTGGAATTATTATGAGATGTTATTTTTGTATGGATTTTCGCTGATTGCATTGACACCACTCCAGTGTCTGTTTGATAACAATTGGTCACTTAGAATGTATGTGTATGAAGGGGAATTCGTAAAATATTGCTTTCGACCAATGAATATCTATTTCTATTTTATCTCGGAAGTTTTTGACGTGAAGGGCTTGGGACAGCTTCTGGTAGGCCTTGGCTGCATGATTTATTCTTGGAAAAAGCTTGCTATTCCGGTGACCTTGTTTATGTTAGCGAAACTGTTGCTCGCACTATTTTCAGCGTCGCTTTTTATGGTTGCCATAATGAATTTTGCAGCAGCAACCTGTTTTTGGGTAATCAAGTCGGGATTTATCATGGTTACGGTAAATAAGCTAAGAGATTATGCAAAGTATCCGGTTACCATCTACTCACCCATGATTCGACTGCTTTTTACTTTCTTAATTCCGATTGGATTCATTGCGTACTATCCGAGTTTGTCCGTGGTAAGACCTCTTGAAGCTGGCATACTTACTTGGCTTTCACCGGTGTATGGAATTTTTTTCTTTTACCTTTCTTATCGCTTCTGGATGAGAGGGGCAAATCAGTATTCGGGAACGGGATCTTAAGGAAAAACATTGCAACTATCCCAATAGAGAAATATACTAAGGTTACGATAAATAAAAGGAACTAGCAAACAAAAACAGATAAAAAATAAAGATAAAGGCGGTAGTGGGAAATCGCCTTTTTCAAAATACATAAGAGAGGATAGTTGCATGGGATACTTTGCAGTGATTGATACGGAAACGAATTGGAATAATGAGGTCATGTCTATCGGAGTCGTGATAGCAGACCAAACAACCTTTGAAGGGATAGAGCGTGTATATTTTATTTTTGACCCTGAATACAAGGTTGGAGGGATTTATTCATATCAGCTACTTGAAAAAGGGCAAGAGGAAAAGGATGTGATGTGCTCTCGCGAAGTTGCGATGGAAAAAATAAAGGAATTGTTAGTGGAATATGAGGTGAAGCAATTGTTCGCATACAATGCTGCCTTTGATAAGAATCTTTTAAAAGAATTGGCTTCTTATGCATGGTTTGACATTATGCGAATTGCGGCTTACAAACAATATAATCACAAAATTCCATCGGATGTGGAATGTTGCAAAACAGGAAGAATGAAGCGCAACTATGGAGTGGAACCAATGATGCAATTGCTTTCAGGAAATGGAAGGTATGAAGAGGTACATAATGCGATATGTGACGCAATCGATGAGCTGGAAATCATGCGTTTACTCGGAAAATCTTTAGAGGCGTATGCGGTGGCACAAATATAAATCATAGCATCTCAAGCATCAAAAAAGGAGAAAATCACTGATTTTGATGCTTGAGATAGGTAGAAAATTCTCATAATGCAAACGGGTTAGTCTGCCTTCTTTCTTCCAGAATCGATGAACTGTCCTTCGCCGTCGAAAGGATCTACATTGGCAAGGTAAAGAGATAAGAGCTTCTCGTAGGTTACTTTGTCACTGTCGTATTCCACGGCAATTGCCTCGCGGTGTCCGGTTTTCTGGTGTTTGACATCTTCATAGGTAGGATTTACTTCGTCACCACCAGAGTAACCACTTAATACCTGTGAAGCGCCATATACTTTAAAAATTGGTGTGATGCACCAGAAGCATCCACCTGCAAAGTAGGCTGTTGTTTGTGCCATATAGTTGTACTCCTTTTCATAAATTATAAGAATTATAGCATGTGATTCGTTTGCTGGCTACTATAATGGCTGCTGATGCACGATGACAAAATTGTGATCTAAGGCATTTAATAAAATATTAATTGTAACGTTTGCCTTCTTCTCTAAGTCGGTGGAGATGTGACGGATGCCAGATAAGAACACGGGAGACTCTGGCGTGCAACTGATATAAGTGAGGTCAGAATCAGGCACAAATCCACGCAATGATAAGGCAAGATATTCACCTAGCACAACAAGTTTCTTACCTTTTAGTGATGCTAGAAAATCTAAGGTTAGGTTCTTGCTGAAGATAATGCGTTCTTGAGGTAAGATGGAGTAGATATCTTCTTGCATGGTTTCATTGCTGAATTCGTCCATAATGAGAAGGAAGTCGTCACCGAGTTCTTCACAAAGTGTGGACAATCTTGCCTTGTAATCGGTATAAATTTGATAGAAAAGAGGGTCATTTATCTGCATGTCCACAGAGATGATTGGCACAAGGTATTCGTTGGATAGGGTACGGAAATGATCCTCGGGCAAGTCGATGGCTATGATGGCATCTATGTTGCGATTTGCAGGTATTTTTTCCTCGGAAGAGGATACCACTGGCAAGGTGATGACATCATAGTGCATGCGCTGTAAACGCTCCATCAATTGTGCAACGAGAGCTGTGATTTCTATATTTCTTGACGGGGTGCAATTGATTAATTTATATGCAATTCCAATAATATTGTTTCTTCCAGTGGCCAGACTTTTGGCCGCATGGCTAGGCTTATAGTTAAGAAGGTTTGCTATCTGCAGAACCTTCTTTTTGGTTGCTTCACTAATCTTTTGGTCCGTGCGATCGTTTAGTATGTAGGATACAGTTGCGACAGATACGCCGGCTTCACGTGCTACGTCTTTTACAGTGATTTTCTTTCCCATTTGTAGTCTCCTATATGTTCTAGTTTACGGATAATGTTTGAAATTTGTGTAACTTAATTTAGTTGAATTTGCGCGCTGCATTTTTTAGAATTCATCGCTTTTGACAGGAATACAGTTACTTAATTTTTTGAAAATGGATGAATTTGCTCCAAAACTCGCGTTGACAATGCATTTTTGGAATGCTACTATCTGCTTAACCGCTTAAGTTAACCGCTTAAGTCTATTATAGGAGGGATAAAATGAAAAATCAACTGAAAAAGAAAATGAGAGCATTATTAGTCGCAGGAGTTACAGCTCTTGCAGTATGTTGTACTGGGTGCGGAGCCAAAAAAGTGTCCATTACCTTTATGAATGGAGAGAAGGAGCTTGGCAAAATCGAAGTGGCAGAAGGAAAGACTGCATCAGGATATGAGCAGTTCGAAGAAGGAGAAGATTTAAAATTTGAAGGATGGTATAAGACACCAACATATTTGGAGTCAAGCAAACTTGATTTATCAAAGGAAGAATTTAACGAGGACACAACTGTATATGGTAATTTCAAGCAGGCAAATGTAAAAGAAGATACTCGCGTATGGACAATTGCAGGAACCGGAACAAGTGCGGCACTTGCACTTAGCAATTGGGATAATACTTGCGAAGATTCCTTGATAACATTTACAAAGGCGGCAGATGAGAACAAATTTGAGCTTAATGTAGATTTGAAGAAGGGCGATCAATTTCAGATTATCGCAGATCACAAATGGGATGACCAAAAGGGATATGGCTGTGTGACAGCTCTTGAGAAGGATGAGTTTGAAAATGGCGGAGGACTAAGTGGTGATAGTGCAAAGGCAAACATCAATGTAATAAAAGATGGTAATTATACAATCACACTTACGACAAATCCTGAGAATGCAGCGCAGGATACGGTTACAATTGTAAGAAATGGAGATGCGAAATAGTATGAATAAGCAGGCATTACATCACGTTGTAGATTCATCCTATTGTTTTCCGATATCGCAAAAGGAAATAATGCTTCGCTTTCGAGCTGCCAAAGGAGACCTAAAGAGGGTTTGGGTTATTTTTGAAAGCAAGTACGTGATAGGACAAAGACAAAGTAAAAAGGAAATGGAAAAAATTTGTTCCACAGACCTTTTTGATTTCTACGAAGTGAAACTGACATTGGAGGACACAAGACTTGCCTACGTATTCTATGTGGAGGATGAGAGTGGAAGATACTACTTCTCAGAGGATGGACTAACAGAAACCTACGACTTTTCTCTCGGCTTCTATAATCATTTTCAATATCCTTACATCAATGAGGCGGATGTAATGGAATGTGTTCCATGGATGAAGACAGCAGTGTTCTACCAGATATTTGTGGATCGATTCCATATGGCAGATGAAACAAAGGATACATCTTATATCAACTGCAAATGGGGGGATATTCCTACACCACATACCTTTGCAGGTGGCGATATAAAGGGTATTATTGAGAAGTTGGACTATATAAAGGAGCTTGGGTGTAATGCAATCTATTTGACGCCGATATTCTGGTCTAAATCTAATCATAAGTATGATATTCGCGATTACTATAAAGTGGATCCAAACTTTGGAACGAATGAAGACTTGAAACATTTGGTGGAGGAGACGCATAAACGAGGTATGCACATTGTGCTCGATGCAGTATTTAACCATTGCAGTGAGGAATGTGTACAGTTTCAGGATGTGTTAGAAAAGGCGTCGGACTCAAAATACTTTGACTGGTTTCTTATAGATGGGGACAGGGTGAATCAGAAAAAATGTAATTATGAAACCTTTGCTTCCTGCACCTACATGCCAAAGCTTAATACTTCCAATGCGGAAGTACAGGAGTACTTGTTGGAAATTGGAAGATATTATCTGAAGGAATATGACATTGATGGGTGGAGACTGGATGTGTCGGATGAAATTAGTCACTATTTCTGGCGAAAGTTCAGAGAGGAAATGAAGAAAGTGAAGAAGGACGGAGTGATTATTGGGGAGAACTGGCATGATGCCAATACGAATCTCAGGGGAGATCAGTATGACAGTATCATGAACTATGCCTTTACCAAGGCTTGTCTGGATTACTTTGCCTGGGATGATTTGAATGCAGAGCAGATGGCAGAGAAGTTGAACGCGCTCCTTATGAGAAATACTTCTACGGTCAACAAAATGATGATGAACTTGTTGGATAGCCATGATACACATCGCTTTTTCAAAGAGGTGGGAAGCAATCGCAAGAAAATGAAAGCGGCACTTTGTCTTCTATACCTTTTCCCGGGAGCACCGTGCATTTTCTATGGAACAGAAATCTTAATCTGGGGAGGTTATGATCCAGATTGCAGACGATGCATGAACTGGGATGTGGCAGGACCAAATGGGGAATACAAGGATATATACAGACTATTGCATGCGCTTTCACGCCTTCGCCAGAATGAAGAAATAACGGATGGGAAATATGAAATATATGCAGAAGGAGATACCCTGCTTCTAAAAAATACAGGGGAACATCATGAATTATCTCTTGCAATTAACGGAGATAAGGTTAAGGTTATATGGAATGGAGGAATCGTGATAGATGAGTAGAGGGAATAAGGCTTTAATCGGCATTATGACAGCAGCTCTTGCAATGGGAAGCTTTGCGGGCTGTGGCAAGACAGAAGAGAAAAAGGATGCGGTTGTTCTTCATATTCTTGAGAATGATACTGCAAAGAAAAGTGGCTATTTAGATGAGTTAATTCGTGCATTTAACGAAGCCTACAAGGATAAAGGAATTCAGGCTGTGGATGCCAATATGGAGGAGTATACGGATCTGGCGAAGAATGGACCATACGGCTATGGGCCAGATATTATTTATCAGGCAAATGACAAGTTGATGACCTTTGCGAGTGATAAGCATATCCTTCCAATAGAAGTAGATAAGTTGGATTGTTACTCAGAAATTCCTAAGGCTGCTTGGGATGCTTTCAAAATGAATGTGGATGGGAAGGAATATTATTGCGGGGTTCCTGTTAATATTCAAGAGCCAATGCTTTTTTACCGCGAGGATAAGATGCCTGCGAACTGGCAGACTGAGTGGGATAGAGATCAGAATGGTGTGGCTGACTTCTTCGAGAATTGGAATGATATGTATGCCTTTTCGAAAGCAATCCGAGAGGCAGATACAAGCGCAAACAAGGATAGCCAATATGGATTTATGGCGTCCTTTAACAACCTTTATCTCAATGGAGAATTCCTTTTTTCCTATGACGCATATGTTTTTGGAAAAGGCGACGATGGGGAATTGGATGCAAAGGACATAGGATTCTCAAAAGGAACATCCGAAAATGGAATGAATGCACTTCGCCAGATGGCTACGCTTATGAATGAGGGGTGCATCGATGATACGATTACGATGAACCGCTATGAGAAAATTGCAGACGGAAGCTATTTCTGTACCGTTTCGACACCAGATACATATTCGCTATTTATTGAGAAGTTGGCATTGACTTATCAGGCAGATGGACTTAGCACGGAGGAGGCTGAAAAGAAAGCAAAAGAGAATCTTAAGATGATAGAGCTTCCTGGAAAACTTCCTGCAAACGGTGATTTAACACAGGATGCAAAGGACATGAAGGATACAGATTGGAAGAAATCGGTTGTCATGGGCGGAGTTAATGGATATGGAATTAGTTCTTACACAAAAGATAAGGATGCATGTAAAGAATTTGTTAATTTTGCAACGGGCTATGATATGGTTGCAAAACGTGCAGCTATGCTTGGAATAGCACCAACTAGATCTGATGTAGCCAAAGAATCTGGAGGAGTGACAGATGCCATATTTAAGAGCTTGGAGGACCAGAGAATTTATCTTATGCCATCCGTTAAAGCAGTAGATCAGATTTGGGTTCCAGCACAGACCTTTATGGGAGATGTGGCGAAGGATCCATTCAGAGAGGCTTCGGGGCAGCAGGCTGCCTATCCGACGAAAGAGGAGTTGAAAAAAGGACTTCAAAAAGTAGATAAGGATATCTACGATGCAGTATTTACATTGGCAGAGTAGTAGGTGAAATATGAAAAAGGCGAAATATTGGCAAAGCTCAAATGCTGTACGGTGCTCATTCTTCGTAATGGGCACTGGACAGCTGATGCAAAGACAATGGATAAAGGGGTGCCTTTATCTTTTGGCTCTATTGGGATTTATAACATATATGGTTTTAGCAGGGGTTCAGGATGTGATGGGATTCTTTACATTGGGAACAGTGGAAGGTGATGCGTGGCTTGGAATACAGGGCGATGATTCTATCATTATGCTCCTTCGAGGAATTATTTCTTACTTTATTATTGCGCTATTCATTGGCATTCATGTGAGCAATATTCGTGATGCATACGAAAGCGATGTGAAGATGAAGGCGGGAAAGACGCTTCCGGGTTTTGGGAAAGCAGTAGCAATCTTTATGGACAAGAAATTCTATAAGATTGCATTAATTTTACCTATCACAGGAGTATTGATTTTCAATGTGTTGCCGATTGTATTTATGATTTTGATTGCTTTCACAAACTATGGTGGAGAGGTAGTTCCGCCGGCACTTGTGGACTGGATCGGATTTGGGAATTTCCATAAAATATTAAATCTTACGGACATTAAAGACACGTTCTTTAAAATTCTGTCATGGAATATCGTATGGGCGATTCTTGCAACAGCAATCAACTACTTTGGAGGTTTGGGATTGGCGCTTTTTCTTAATAAGAAGTGCATTAAGTTCAAAGCATTCTGGAGAGCGTTTCCAATTCTTGCATATGCGGTACCAGGATTCATTACCTTGCTTGCATTCAAATTCATGTTTTCCTACGGTGGACCAATCAATTACTATATTACCGCAGCAGGGCACAGTGCAATCGGATTCCTGGACATCGATGCAGGACTTAAGGCGAAAATTATTGGTATTTGCGTCAATGCATGGATAACGATTCCGACATCAATGCTTCTTGCAACTGGAATCCTATCAAATCTGAACACAGATTTATATGAGGCCGCAAAGATTGATGGTGCTTCTAGCTGGAAACAGTTTACAAAGATTACACTTCCATTCGTTGTGTTCTCTACAACACCAGTACTTATTACAAATTTCGTAGGAAACTTCAATAATTTTGGAATCTTTTATTTCCTTCGCGGAGGATTATATAAGGATGGATATTTCCTTGCCAGCGATACGGACCTTTTGATTAACTGGCTCTATAATCTGTCAATCGACAACAATTACTATGCAATTGGGGCAGCCGTAAGTTTGATTATTTTTATTATCACTTCCGTATTGTCGTTAGCTGTATACGTAAGAAGTAATGCATTTAAGAAGGAGGACACATTCCGATGAAGAAGAAAGTTACCGTAAAAAGTTTGATGGACTCCGTGATTACACATATATTCTTAATTGCAATTTGTGCAGTGTTTGCATTTCCGATTATCTGGCTAGTGATGGCATCCTTCTCAAAGAGTGGCTCTATCTATGATATAGAAGGCTTTTTCCCGAGCGCATTCAGCGTGAGCAGCTATGCGAAGCTTTTTCAAGATACCATGATGTACGATTATCCAAACTGGTTGAAAAATACTTTGTTTGTGGCGGTATGCTCCTGCATCCTTGGAACGATACTTGTGATTTTAACTGCCTATACCATTAGTCGTTTTGAATTCAAGGCTAGAAAGAAATTGATGAAATCTACTTTGGTATTAAGTATGTTTCCTAGCTTTATGGGAATGACGGCGGTATATCTGATTATGGTAAACTTTGGTTTGATTAATCAGCTATGGAGTTTGATTCTCGTGTACTCGGCAGCGGCACCAATGGGATATCTGGTGCAAAAAGGATATTTTGATACGATTTCAAATACCATTTATGAGGCGGCACGTATCGATGGTGCAACTAATATGACAATTTTTCGTAAAATTACATTGCCATTGGCAAAACCGATTATTGTCTATACGGCACTTACACAGTTCGCATGGCCTTGGAGCGATTTCCTTCTCCCGAACATGCTACTCAAAAATAAGGATTTGTGGACGGTTGCTGTAGGGTTGACACATTTAGACGAAACAGAATTTTCAAGATTTGCAGCAGGCTCCGTGTTTATTGCCGTTCCGATTGTTATACTATATTTCTCTCTGTCGAGATTTCTAGTTTCTGGAGTGTCGGCAGGAGCTGTAAAGGAATAATTGATTATTGGCGCTAGAATGATGATGGATATACGATGGTATCCGTGTCACTCTAGCGCCTTTTATAGAAAAAAATAAGCGATTATTAAGAATCTAATCACCTAGAATATAGTATAATTTATTTGGATAAATGTGAAGGGGACATACACATGGCAAAAGAATATGAGAAGCTTAAACTTGGGGTGCGGAAGAAATTTGAGCATAATAGGGATGGCTATACCGAGGCGAAGACCGAGTTCATCAGAAAATGGACAGTGGAAGCCAAAAAGGAATATGGAGACCGTTACCAATAATACAAGACAAATGGTCAAAGTGGAAGGATAATGAAAGGTAAAAAGGATATGAATACAAGGGAAATTGATAAGAAAGCATTGAAGCTATTTCTTGGAATACTTCTTCCGACTAGTGGAATTATGGAAGGGCTTTACATTGCATATGGATTGCAAATTATGATTCTGTTTTTGATGTGGGTTCCTTTTTTGGCAGGCATTGTGACGGCATGCGTATATTACAAAGGACAACATCCAATGGGAATAGCCTTTTGTAAAGTTCGATATATTCTGGCAGGAATATTTATCCCAGTAGTGTATCTAGTGGGAAGCTATCTTATCTCTTGGAAAATATTAGGAGATCAAACGAATGGATTGGCATCGCTTGCAGCTAAGATGAAAATGCCAGAGACCATACCGGTTGGTGCATTTCTGATAATCTCTTTTGTATTGGGATTGTTGGGTAGCTGCATTACAGCAGCAGGAGAAGAACTTGGATGGAGAGGATTTCTTTATCCTGTTCTGGAAAGATTATATGGTAAAACCAAAGCAGTAGTATTCAGCGGACTATTGTGGGCAGGCTGGCATCTACCAATTATTATTGGAGGAAGATATCAAGCAGAGACAAATGTGTTCTACGGAATAGTAATGTTTGTTGCAGTTGTAATGATTATGACAATTATCTTTTCATGGACAAGAAGCGTATCGGGAAGTGTATTTCCAGCAATATTATTGCATGCATCCCATAATCTGGTGGATCAGACGTATTGTCAGCAACTTAGTACAAATGCAAAGGTACCTTATTTTGCGGGAGAGCAGGGTTTTGTTACAGCATTGGTTATGCTTGCTGTAGCAGGAATTATAATTGCTATCTGGAAAAAAGAAGAGAAATAGGAGTATCTTACCCAAATGCAGAAGCAGAAAAATTCGTTTCATATAGTGATATGGTGAATGTGCGAACTTGTCTGAAGCATTCGATGGAGGCAGATTTAAATTTATTTGTGGAAGAAGACGGCGCCTTTTCTACTATTTGACAAAATTGTTTCCAAAAGGCATAGAATGGGAAAGGGAGCTTGCATGGCTCCCTAGCTGGCAAGATCTTTTCTTGTATAATAAATGGCGCTTGCAACGATAAATCCAACAATACAAAAAAGTGCTAAGAAAATCGCTCTCCAATCGGTATCCGCGCCTACGAATATAGCAGTGGCGTTGCTGTAAGAGAATGGAGAGAGAAACATCACATCACTTAGCTTAGGTATCACGCGTGCCAGCAAATCAAATGTGTAAAAGAACATGGCAATTGCGATTCCAAGTCCGAGGCGATTACGTTTGCTAGTGACGGAGATGCCCACGCAAAAGGCGGCGATTTCCACACTTGTCACAAATTGCAGGAACATAAATTCTATAAATTCAGAGCCCATATCTGTTTCGCCTAACAAGCGAAATCCAAGTAAATAAAATCCAGCACATAGCAAATGAAAAAGAATAAGAGTTGCAAGCAGTTGTAAAAGCTTCGCTACAATAATTTTTCCGCGTGTCAGAGGCAAGGTAAAAGTAAACTCAGCAGTGTGCGCGTCCTCTTCCTTAGAAAAGGCGACGGTAGCCACGGAGGCAGCAAATAAGCTTCCGCCTAGTGCGTGAATGGTGCCAATCTCGGTTGCGAAATATCCTTTTAGCGTAGCGAGGCTGAGCGTACTCATTCCGAAGGCGTCAGAGAAGGACCCCATAGAAGCCATACTCTCCGCCATTTCTTCCATACTTCCCTCCATAGATTGATACAGCAAAATGCAAAATAGACCCATTCCACCAACGGCTATCGCCCAAATGAGAAGTGCTTTTAATCCTGTTCGAAATTCGTTTCTAAATAGAGCTAACATGTTATGCATCCCCCTTTTCATAGTAGTGCATGAAGATTTCTTCAATGCTTGGTTCTTCAATCAAAATATCTTCAATGTGATGCCCCTCTAGTTCTTTATAAAGAAGATCAAGATTCCCCTGATACAAATAATTAAGCGATTCACCATCACGAATCATCTTGATACGTTTGGCATTGGTATTTCGCAGATGAGAAACCGTGTCGGTAACAATAAGATTTCCCTCCTTCATGATACCTACGCGAGAACAATGGTCTCGAACCTCTGAGAGAACATGTGTAGATAGCATACAGGTGGTCCCTTGCTTTACGTAGCCCTCTATCAAGTCGAAAAAGGCGTTCTGCATCAAGGGATCAAGACCGCTTGTTGGCTCGTCGAAGATAAAAAGTGCAGGCTTGTGCTGCATAGCACAGACAACACTTACCTTCTTACGATTTCCGAGAGAAAGCTCATTTACTTTCCGCTTGGTGTCGAGCTGTAGCTTTTCACAAAGCATACCCGCTTCTTCGGTGCAATCCATTTTTCTTACATCTGCAGAAAGCTTTAAGATGTCAGATACTGTTTTGCCGGGATAGAACCAAGCTTCACTTGGCATATATCCAACTTGTTTCATAATTTCCGCATGCTTTTTCACCGCATCTAAACCATGAATCTTGATAGATCCGGAATCAAAGTGGATAAGTCCTAGCATCGCACGAATTGTAGTGGATTTCCCTGCGCCATTCGGACCGAGGAATCCGAAGATTTCGCCTTTTTCAACCGAAAAGGAAACATTGCGAACGCCGCGATGCTTTCCGTAATTTTTGGTGAGATTATGTATTTCAATGATGTTATTCGAATGATTTAATTCCATGCAAATAGCTCCTTCCTATCGTTGATAGACTAAGCATAGCAGAAAAAAATACGGGGACAATAACTGTACCCGTTAGTGACACTTTTTCCGTCGTGAGTTGCACTTGGATAAATTTAAAAACCGATTTTTGATTTCAATCAGCCGCCTAAAAAGCGCAGTTGGTCATCCGTATGAAACCAGTGTTCGCCGCCATCCATTATGAGTTTTTCAAGATGGACATGTTGAAAATGTGGGATAAAAATGGTATAATTAGTCCATAATAACAAAGGGGTGAAAAGTATGCCACAGATTATTCCAATCAAAGATTTGAAAAACACATCGGAAATATCGGAACTTTGCCATAGCGTATCAGAGCCAGTATATGTTACTAAAAATGGATATGGTGATATGGTGATAATGAGTATGGAAACTTTTGAAGGGGTTTCAGCGACACTTAAGATGTATCAGAGCCTGATGAATTCCGAGCAGCAAATTAAGGAAGGAAAAGTGCATGATGCAAAAGAGGCTCTTAAACTAACGAGGGAAAAATATGGCTTATAGTATTATTGCCACAAATGAAATGAATATGCTTCTTGATAATTGCGTTGATTATTTACTCAATAAATTAAATAATCAACAGGCAGCAGAACATTTACTTGCAGAAGTAGCGGAAGTATACGAACAATTAGAAGATAACCCTTATATTTATAGGATGAGTCAAGATTCCTTCATGAAATCGCTTAACTACCATGAAGCAAAGATTAAAGGAATGGACTATGTAATTATATACAAAGTGGTGGAACGCAATATATATATTAGGAATTTTCCATACATTGGAAAATTATGCGCAACATATGGAAATTCTATGGAGTTCGTTTAAACCATAATTGTTAAGAGGACGCGTTAAAATAAAAGGACATATCAAAACCTAGAATGGAATGATATGTCCTTTTATTATAGAATCTTAATTATCTAGTTTCGTTCCAGGGTTTTTCTGCTGTCTCGTCTTGAATAGCTCCAAATCCTGATTTAACAATTTGTCGTCGATTTTTCGCTTGTACTTATAAATCATAAACACACAGATATATACAAAGACAACGTATGCAAAAAAGCCTACTGAAACATATACGTTCTTATCAAACCAAGCACATGCGTAAGAGAGAATCGTATAAAGGGTGGTGCAAAGTAGCATCCCGAAGAATTCTTTTGGTCCGAGCGCATCGGCTTCGTCAAAGTTCCAAAGTAGATAAACCTGCAAATAACCGATGATATAAGCGGTAAATATCATTTCGGCCATATGTAAGATGCTGGCTTCGCTTTGACCGAGGTAAAGTCTATAACAGCAATAGAATAATAAAAATGAAAAAAAGTACAGAGCTGCTTTGAATTCGATGCCAATTTCTTTGGTAAGGTATCTTTCCCATAAGGACACTTTCTTCATACAGGTTCCCCCTTTAACAGTTTTCTAAAATCGGAAGCATAGGTTCGAGATATTAGGATATGCTCGCCATTTTCCAAGGTGGCGTCGATTCGATTGGAGGATAAGCTTTTCAGCCGCTCCACCTTTGTTATGTTTACAATCATGGATTTGCTACAACGAAAGAATTTAACGCTGTGCAGAAGCAATTCCACTTCATATAGGGACATGCTAAGCTGAATCACGTGCTCGGTGGTGTAGGCAAAGGTTTTCTCGTCCACTTTTTCAATATATAGGATGTCGTCTGGCTCAAAAATGATGACCTCGTCATCGCAACGACCACTTAACTTTGGAGCGGTCTGTTCCATGAAATGCATGGCGCGTTCCACTTCCGGAGTTAGTTTGCGATAGTTTAGGATGAGTTCGTCTTCGCCAGAGAGAATCTGATTAATTGTGTAGCGCATACTACTCTCCATTCTTCATTTTTGCAATTTCTTTCACTCATTATACCATATCAAAGAAAAATTAAGAAAAGCAAATGCCAATATGGTGTATGATAAGTAGGTAGAAGGAAGGGCATACTTCCGACGATTGTGGAAAATTGATGAAAATAAGGAGGGAGGAAACATGAATATGGAATTTGGGGTGGCAGGTGTGGCTGACATCGATGAGCTGGTACGATTAAGAATCGCGTACATGCTGGATGACTTTGGAGAGGTGAGTGAATACGAGAGGGAATGCCTGGAGAAGCAGCTTCCAGATTATTTTTCGCGAAAGTTAGGAACGGAATTGATTGTTTTCGTTGCGAGAGATGGGGGGCGCATTGTATCTGTCGCCTATCTTCACATAATTGAAATGCCAGCGAATGTAAGAGTGTTGAACGGGTTACGTGGTGAGGTGCTTAGCGTATATACAGAACCGGAGTATCGAGGGAAAGGACTATGCACGCAGCTTATGAAAAATTTGCTTGCATATGGAAAGGACCGGGAATTGGGACGCATTGATCTAAGCGCAACAAAGGATGGATATGGTGTATATAAAAAGGTGGGCTTTCAAGAGAAAACGAGCGAGTATCAAGAGATGCGATATGTGTATCAGTAGAGGATAAAACAATAATGTAATAAAAAAGTAACTTATGGTTGCAAGTAACAGTCATAGGCTACTTGTTTTTATCGATGAACACATGTGAAAAGTTATAGGTAAGAATCTGCTTATATATGAGAGTGCTTTTTCTTGAATCAGTAAAGCTATGAGGCTAAAATATAGCTTGAACTAATAAAGCGAATAATGTAAAAACTAGGCGGATTATTGTAGGTATAACAAGTGCGTGGAAATACAAGGAATGGCGAGACAAAATTTCGAAGAATCTAGAATAAATTATAAAAAAATAAAACCATATATATACTTTTTACGTCCTATAGGTTAAACAAATGATTAAGACGAGGAGAATATTTATATGAAGAAACAATTTAGAATAAAATGTATTGTATGCTTTCTAACACTTGTATTTTGCGTAGTGCTTGCGGGATGTGGGAAAAAGGTAATATCTACAGAAGAAATAAACTCCACAGCAGAGGAAAACATACAAAGTGAGTTAGAATATAAGTTGGAGTTTTATGCACAAAATGAGGCAATAATACGAGAAAGCCCATCGGAAAAAGGAATAATTCTTGCGGCGTTATCAGAGAATGAATTGATATATATACAGGAATATAAAGAAGGATGGGTGAATTGCAAGCTTAGCAATGGAATAGAAGGTTATGTTTTCAACACACAAATTAGTGAGAAAAAGAAAGAAAAAATTGAAGGATTAGTAGAGAACATTGAACAAGCAGCACAAAATGATTTGCAGAAGGAAGAAAAGAGTTTATTAGAAAAAGAGAAAGCAAAAAGTGAAGGTAATGGGAATTCAGCCTCAGATGGTATTCCAGAGGGTGAAGAGGCAATGATAGATGCCTACCCAGGAAAACATGTAATTGTAAATGGCACGGAATATGAGTATAGAATAACAAACTATTATGCAGATGGTTCCGAAGGCGGCAATTGGTATGCATGTGGAGGCTATTATGGTCAAACTTTTGTTGCACATGATCGTTATGGAAACGGTTACACTATCATTCCGGGTGAGAAAACTGTACTTTGTGATAAAAGTGAAACAGTTTTTGATGAAGAAACAAAAAATTATGTAGACCAACTTTCGGCGCAGATAAAAACAAATCCAAATAGATTTTGTGAAATTGAGGTAGATACATTAGAATATTTACAGGAGCGAGGACATAATCTTTCTGGTACTATGGAAATGTTAGGAGAAGGTGCTGGAACAAAAGGCGAAGAAGTATGGATAGAAAATCCAGAGTATTTAATTGGTTTTCGCTCAGAGGTAGGAGAGTCTATAAAGTATGCATATGAATATGTCTATACTTTAGGGGAAGTTGTATATTCCTTTCATGGATCAGGACCAAGATTAATGCTTTATGGAAATGAGTTAGTTTATTACTGCTTTAATTAGTATAAAAAGATAAATCAATGATTTTGAGAGTGGCTTCTAGAAGGGCATGAAATGAAGGAAAAGATAATGAAATCTTTTGGGTAAGGTACAGATGTTAGATAAAATTTATGAATTTATATTTGAATTGGTTAGAAAAAGCGGAATGTGCCATCAAATTCCAGAGCGAAGTTTCTACATAAAGGGGAAGCAATTTCCTGTTTGCGCAAGATGCACGGGTATACTATTAGGTGGAATAATTGGTGGTGGAGTGTTTCTCTTGGGAAACTACTCAACAAATAATATAGTGTTTTTTATCATGATATTACCACTAATATTTGATGGAACGATACAGGCATTCACGCCTTATATTTCTAATAACGTAAGAAGACTGATTACTGGGATATTGTTTGGTGTGGGATCACTATACATTTTAGATAAACTTTGTGAAAGGTGGTTGTTATTGCATGGGAGAATATGAAATAAAAGACAACGGAAAGGGTGGCTATACGGTAACTCATAAATCGGTATTAGATTATTGCTGTATGATTCAGATTTATGATGCATTTTATATGGCACTCTTTATCGTTTCGGTAGCTGGAAAACATTTTGCTTGGGACTATTGGCAACATTTTTTTATGGGAGTGATTGCGTTTATTGTATCGATGGCATTATTTAATTTTAAATATACTGCAATAATATTAAATGTATTATCGTGCTTGGTTTGGGGAGTTTCAATATATGTGGTGCTATTTTGGGAGCAAGGACCGTTTGGAGAGTAGAACCTTATCTGGAAAATAGGAGGGGGAGTAGCTGTAGCTATTTTAATAATTGGTGCGCATCTTATTTACTATGGACGTAATGGAGTTCCATGGGCAGAAAAAGATGAGATTCGAGCACAAAAGAAGGAATTACGAAGACTGCGTAAAGATGAACATAATCAAAATCAAATTGATGCGTTAGAGAATGAAGAACGAAAAAAGATTTGGAATTCGATGAATGAATGCGATAAATCTATTGGTGAGTTACGTGAGGATATAACAGTGCTATTAGAAGAACTGGAACAAAATTCTCTCGCGCAAAGAGACACTTTGTACATACAAACTCGTGATAAAATTGTAAATGCGCACGAAGATTATATAAAATTTGCAAATGGAGAGATTCCTTTGACACAAAACAATTTACAGAAAATGCGAGAACATAAAGATGGTTTGGAAAAACTAAGAGACTCTTTATTGCAGATAAAAAACAAATATGCGTCAGCGGCTGAGCATGGAGATAATGTACAATTTTTCCAAAATTGTACAAGCAAGGAAGAGCTGCGTGTTAGATACAAAAAACTATGTGGTGTTTATCATCCTGATAATATGGGCGGGGATAATGATATGTTCCTTAAAATAAAACAGGAATATGATTCTATATGTAAAAGAAATAATTGGTAATGAGGGGGCCGAATATCAAATATGGTATTCGGCTCTTAAAGAAATTTGGACAATTTAGAGAAGAAAAAAATATTTTTAAAACTTTTTATAAGATAAAATCGACCTATATACATGTGAAGAAGAAAACTATCGATGAACGGAAGGATAAGGAGAGTTGGAAGATGGAACAAAATATTTTTGAGAAAACAGAATTTCTTATTAATGAAATCAATGACGGAAAAGAAGAGAAATTTGCAGAGCTATTTGAAATTTTGCATCCCGGCTTTATTTTTATTTTTAATCAACGAGGAATAGATGAAAGATATCAAGAAGATTTACTTCAGGAGTGTGACTTTGCTATTAGCAAGCAGATACACACTATAAAGGACTCAAAAGCTGGAATTGCATGGGCGAACAGAATCGCAACGAATAAAACAATTGATTTTCTTAGAAAAGATAAGAGGTTTCAGAAAGAATGTGTTTCACTTGATAATGAAGAGAAAGAATATGCAGATGACAAATTTGATTTGCCAGAAGATGTGATGACAAATAGAGAAACGCAACAGCAAATTAGGGAGATAATTTTTTCTCTAGGCGAACGCGAGAGAATGGTGATTTTTTGCATGTATTTCAATCGGCAGACCATTGCAGAAATATCGGAAGAAATGAACATTAATCCCAATACGGTAAAAACGATTCATTCGAGGGCCAAAAAGCAGATAAAAATGAAAGTAGAAGGAATCGAAAAAAAGACGGGAGTGAGACTTCACTCTGTTTCCATTTTCCCTATATTATATGTTATGTTACGAGAAAATGGATGGAATGTAGACTTGAGTGTATCTGCTAATGTGAAGCCGAGCGCACGAACGGTTGAAAAAAATGTCGCGTCAGGAATATCAAAAAAGGTGGTATCAAAGATTGCAGTTGCAGGAGTGGTAGCAGCGGTAGGTGGTGCAGGAATATTTGGGATAAATTCTGCATTAAACCGACCAACAGATACGGATATGCAAATCTCAGAAGAACAGAGTGCGACGCCAAAGAGCGAAAATATGCAAGAGAATAAGAACACTCAATTATCAGAATTAGATGATATTATTCAGAATAAAAGAGGAGAATCACCAGTTGTATTTAGAGCTAATTTGCCAGATGGCTGTAAAGCTGAAGGAGATGAATATATTTTTACAGGGAATGTATATTTAGCTACAGTGGTAAAGAAAGAAGAGTGGGATAATCTTAGAGAAGGAGAATCCATTTCCATTCAATGTGGAACAGAAATGAAAGAAATTATAAAAACGGGAGAGAAAAGCGCAGATACGACGTGGAGTGATGAATATGCCGAATCGTTTAAAATTGATTCCATTGGTCATATAAATTTTGACTTAGAGGGATATTATGTTGTACTCGGTCAAAATCCAGCTGGCCAATTCCCATATCTTTGCGAGGTCAAGGAAAATGTCGAAATGAGATGCGCCAAGAATCTCGAGGTGGAGAGCAAAGTAATTAATGAAGGAGTGTTTCCACTAGAGAAGTTTTTGCAGAATGCAAGTAGTTTGAATGTAGAGTTGATAATTGAAGATAACAAAATTGTTGAATTAAAAAATGTCTATCAGGAGTAAATAAGTAGTAGTTATACTTATAATCTTAAATTGGTGATGTGCGGAAGCTCTACTATAATGCGGAAACGAAATTGATTTAAAGAAAATGCTTTGGCGTTGAGTGCAAAAATGAAAATGTAGAAGGGACATATCAAATTTCGGAAGCGGAATTGATATGTCCTTTTATTATAGAAAATGTAATGTCCTAGCTTGAATCAAGAAATTTTGTTACATTGCTTTAATGGAATCTAGCCCAGGATTAATAGCTTATCGCCGATCTTGGAGGTGAACCTACGCCTTTTCTCTGCATTATTCCGTAGAATGGCGATAAATAACCTCTGTTTGTACATAGGTTGTCCGGTAAGGTGTATCCGGATAGTTGATTCGATCTAACAAAATATTGGTTGCAATATATCCCATCTGCGGTCCAGGGATGGAAACGGTGGTAAGCGCTGGCTCAATAATGCGCGACTCGTTGGAATTGTCAAAACCAGCAACCTTGATATCCTCTGGCAATTTGTAATTGAGATGCTTCAAAGCCTTTATAATGCAGATGGCAATATAGTCGTTCGCACAGAAAAAGGCGTCTGGTAACGTAGAAAGCGAACGAATTCGTTCCGATAACCAAGAGATATCGTCATATGGAGAAGCGTCATCGTCGGTGATGCAGAAATCCATATAGTCTAATAGATTGTGTTCTTTCATGGCGTTTTGGTAGCCGGTCCATCTTTCGTAGAAGGATTGGCAATGGGTGTAGTCACCAACAAAACCAATTTTGGTGCATCCGTTTTCGATAAGATGAGCCACCAGATTATAGGAAGTATTCACGCTTTCCATAAAAAGAATATCGGAATGAATATTTTCGTGGAAAGGGTTTGCAAATGAATCGACAAAAAGCGTTGGGATCGAACTGTCGCAAAGGAAGTTAATGTAATCCTTATCGAACAATTCCATAATCAAAATCGCGTCGGTTGCATTTGCGTTAAAATTATCTGGAAGTGTACAAGCAGCAATGGTGTCTGCACGTAGTAGATATACAATTAATCGATATCCGAGGGAGCTTATTTTCTCTTCAAAAGAATCTAATAAGCTAGAACTAAGAAATTGAGAACCCGGAATCGAGCAGGTGAATAATGCGATTTCTCGATTGGCGCAAGGCTTTTCAACTTCTGTGGAAACGGCGGAAAGCATAGAAAACTGTTTGTATCCCATGTCACTGGCCGTTTTAAAAATCAAATCTCTAGTTGCTGGTGAAACGCTTCCGGTTCCGTTTATTGCTTTCGAAATCGTGTTGCGCGATAGCCCTAAAGCATCCGCGATATCTTGGACGGTAACTCTTTTCTTCATTCGTCAATCTCCCCATAATTTGTTTTCTTAATTGATAATAAAACGAAAAGTGCAAAGTGTCAAATGTAAATAAAAGTATACAAAAATAATGTGCAAAAACATAGTGGAACCCACTTTGCTTTGTGAAAACTGTCACAAAAATACCAACAAAGTGTGCAAATGCACACTAAAAACGCAACGTTTTCGAGTGCGTATGTAAAAAATGGGTTGACACCATAATGACCGGATGCTATAGTATGCATAGAGACAGCACATGGTTTTCGCCCGAAAATATACGAATTTACCAAGAAAGAATAGTGTGAATATTACAAGTGTGCAAATGTAAACATAGGGGGATGCATGAGAGATATAAAAAAGAAATTGCAGTACATAAAAAGAAATTGGCAATTGTACATCATCTTTACGCTGCCAGCTTTTCTTTTAACCATAATATTTAAATATATTCCTATGGGAGGAATTCTGATAGCATTTGAAAATTACAACCCATTCCAAGGTGTTTTGGGAAGTGAATGGGTAGGCCTGATGCATTTCAAAAGATTTTTGTCATCACCAGACTTCCTGAGCTACTTAGCGAACACCCTGAAGTTAAGTGTATATGGTTTGCTTTGGGGATTCCCGGTTCCGATTATTTTGGCGCTTTTGCTGAACAGAATTAGAAATAAAAGAATTCAGAAAAACATCCAGTTGGTGTTATACGCTCCAAACTTTATTTCGGTCATTGTGTTATGTGGTATGGTATTCATCTTCCTATCACCAATCGGTCCAATCAACAAATTGATGGGAACCCAATATAATTTCATGACAATGCCAGAAGCCTTCCGAAGCATTTACATAACATCCGGTATTTGGCAGGGAGCAGGATGGGGATCCATTATGTACACCGCCGCACTCGCAAGTGCAAGTCCGGAATTGACAGAAGCAGCGATTATTGATGGTGCAAATGTGTTCCAACAGATTATACATGTGGATATACCAGCAATCAAATCTATCATTGTAATCCAGTTCATACTTCAAGCTGGAAACATTATGAGCTTAGGATTTGAAAAGGCGTATGCACTGCAAACATCCATGAATATTCCAGCTTCAGAAATCTTACCTACCTACGTTTACAAATTAGGTCTTCAGCTAGGTGATTATAGTTTTTCAACTGCTGTAGGATTATTTAATTCAGTAATAAATGTAATCCTTCTTATTTTTGTAAATGCCGTGGTAAAGAAATTTAATGAAGGCGAAGGATTGTAGGAGGAACAACAATGGAGAAAAAATTTATTTTACTTTCAAAACAGGATAAAGCATTGTTGGGAATCGGATATTTCTTTTTAGGATTGTTTGTTCTTGCAATAATTGTCCCACTGATATTCGTACTGATTGCATCCTTTATGGATCCGAACGTATTGAATAGTCAGGGAATTACCTTTGATATATCGAAATGGTCACTGAATGGATATAAAAGAGTTTTTGAAAATGCAATGATTTGGCGAGGCTTTTTGAACTCCTTGATTTATTCATTTGCATTTGCCGCTTTTTCTGTGTTTGTAACACTTCTTGCGGCGTATCCACTTTCAAAGAAAGAGTTTGTAGGAAGAAGATTCATCAGTACGGTTTATCTCATTACCATGTTTTTTGGTGGTGGATTGATGCCTACTTATTTATTGATTAGCGATTTGAATCTTATTAATACCATATGGGCACTTATTTTACCTGGTGCTGTAAATGTATGGAATATTATTTTGATTCGTACCTATTACCAGTCGATTCCGACTGAGCTACGTGAAGCATCCGCTGTGGATGGCGCATCAGAATTGATGCACTTTTTCAAAATACTGTTACCAGTATGTAAACCAATTATCGCAGTTATATTCCTATATCAATTTGTTGGAATGTGGAATAGCTACTTTGATGCGATGATTTATTTGGAGGATTCCAGCTTACAACCACTCCAGTTGGTATTAAGATCCATTCTTATTCAAAACACGCCAGATCCTGGAATGGTTGCGGATATCCAAAGTGCAGCGGAGATGTCAAAGATTGCTGAGTTACTTAAGTACTCAACAATTGTGGTATCAAGTTTACCACTATTAATTATGTACCCATTCTTCCAGAAATACTTTGATAAAGGTGTTATGGTAGGTTCCGTTAAGGGTTAATAGAAGGAGGAAAATATGAAGAAAAGAATTGTACAGAAACTTGCAAGTGCTGTTTTGGTGGGGGCCACAACATTGTCATTGGTTGCTTGCGGTGGTGGAAGTAAGAAACAGGAAGTTCTTACAGACGTAAGCTTTCCATTGCAGCAAGAGGCAACCTTAAAGGTTATGACAAAGGCAGCAGCAATCTCAACACAGAATCCAGAAGAAAAAATGATTTTCCAGAGAATCAAAGAACAGACCAATGTAAACATTGATTGGACTTGTTATGTGGAGGATCAGTTTATTGACAAAAGAAATCTTGCCTTAGCAAAGAAAAATTCACTTCCAGACATTTTGTTTAATGCAGAAATGGGAAATGTCGATTTGTTAAAGTATTCCAAACAGGGTGTAATTATACCAGTGGAAGATTTAATCGAAAAATACATGCCAAATCTTAAGAAAGTATTGGATGAGAATCCTGGTTACAAAAAGCTCATCACAGCTCCAGATGGTCACATCTATTCTTTCCCTTGGATTGAGCAGCTTGGTGTTGGTAAAGAAGCAATTCAGGCAATCGGTGGAATGCCATATATCAACAAAGCTTGGTTAGATGATTTAGGATTAGAAGTACCTAAGACAACAAAAGACTTAGAGAATGTATTGATTGCATTCCGTGATAAGAAACCATGTGGTGTAGAAAATGTAATTCCAATGTCATTTAGAATTAATGGCGGAAATGAAGACCTTGGATTTATCTTAGGGGCATTTGGTTATGGTGATAACCCAGACCATATTATGGTTGATGAGAACAATAAAGTACTTTATGCCACAGCAGATGAAGGATACAAAAAAGGTATTAAGTGGTTACATGAGCTTCAGGAAAAAGGATTAATTGATGCAGAAGCTTACACACAGGATTATGCAACCTATACAGCAAAGGCAGCAAATGGACAGTACGGTTTATTCTTCGGATGGGATCCTAACAGCACAAAGAATCCAAAAGATTTCATTCCACTTCCAGCATTGGAAGGCCCAGATGGAATTAAAAATGCTGTAAGACAGAGCGGAAGTGCAGATGGCGGATTCCAGGTTGGTAGAGCAGTAATTACAAGCGCATGTGTTAACGTTGAATTAGCAGCAAAATGGATTGACGTTATGTATGCTCCAATTCAGTCTGTTCAGAACAACTGGGGAACATATGGCGAAGAAGGTACATCTAACATTTTTGAGTTGAAAGATGACAAGACATTACAGCACTTAGATATCGTTGGCGAATCTCCATACGATGTGCGTGTGAAACAGATGGTAGGTGGTCCACTTGCTGTATTAGATAGCTATTACGGAACAGTAACTACTTGCCCACCAGACGCAATCGAGAGAATGGAAGCTGTAAAGAGTTATGTAAATGACATGAAATACGAAACCGTATATCCAAACGTGTTTATGAGTGCAGAAGATGCAGAAGCTGTTGCTAGATATGAAACAGATATCAAACAGTATGCAGAGCAGAAGAAAGCAGATTGGATTTTAAATGGTGACGTTGACGAACAGTGGAATGAGTACATTGAGAAGCTAGAGAGCCTTGGCTTAAAGGATTATATAGCAATTAAACAGAAATATTTAGATGCATATAATGCAAAATAATGAGAGGGCGGAGATGCAGCTGCATACTCCGCCATCAATTTAAGGAGAACAGATAGTAATGAGTAGTCAGTTATTAAGAGATGCACGACAGCATGAAGAAATATTTGAAAAAAACATAAGGAAGGAAGACAGACCAGCTTTTCATCTGTCATCACGCGTTGGTTGGATGAATGATCCCAATGGTTTTTCACGATACAACGGAGAATATCATTTGTTTTATCAATATTATCCTTATGCACCACATTGGGATTCCATGCATTGGGGACACGCAGTAAGTACCGACCTATTGCATTGGGAGTACCTTCCAGCTTCGCTTGCACCAGATACAAAGTATGATAATTTTGGATGTTTTTCTGGAAGTGCAATTGAGATGCCAGATGGAAAGCAGCTCATCATGTACACCGGTGTTGTGAAGGAGATGAACAAGGAAGGAATCTACACAGATGTGCAAACACAGTGCATCGCAGTGGGTGATGGAGTGAACTATGAAAAATATGAAAATAACCCTGTTCTCGATGAAAAAGATTTACCAGAAGGTGGAAGTCGAGTAGATTTCCGAGATCCAAAAATGTGGAGAAATGAGGATGGAACCCTTTCCTGTATTGTGGCAAATAGAGCCTATGATCATACGGGAAGCTTACTCATATTTAACAGTGAAAACGGCTTTGACTGGAAGTATGAAAAGACACTTGCATTTAACCACGGAAAATATGGAAGTATGTGGGAATGCCCAGACTATTTCGTGATGAATGGAAAACATGTCCTTTTGCTAAGCCCTCAGGATATGTATCCGGTAGATATGGAATATCACAACGGAAATGGAACGGTATGCTTGATTGGACATATCGATGATGCAACTGGAGAATTTGTAGAAGAATACAATCAGGCAATTGATTATGGAATTGATTTCTATGCACCACAAACCATTCTCACAGAAGATGGAAGAAGAGTGATGATTGGATGGATGCAGAATTGGGATACCTGTAGTATGCATTCGGAGGATAGGGCTTGGGTAGGACAGATGTCTATCCCACGTGAAATCGACATTCAAAATGGTAGATTACTGCAAAAGCCAATTCGAGAATTGGAGAATCTGCGCACCGATTGTGTCACCTATCGAGATATAAAAGTCTCTGCAGTACAGACACTTGAGAAAGTAAATGGTAGATGCATTGATATGGAGGTTACCATACGACCAGAAGATAAGGAAAACCTCTTCAGAGAACTTACCATTAATTTGGCTCAGGATGACAAATTCAAGACTTCTATTAGCTACCGACCACAAGAATCTATCCTTAAAATTGATCGTAAATTCTCGGGATCAACCAAAGCCGTTATTCATCAGAGAAGAGCAAAAGTCTATAGCCAATCGGAAGAATTAAAACTTAGAATCATCATGGACCGATATAGTGTGGAAATATTTGTAAACGATGGGGAACAGGTCATGACTGCAACCATTTATACAAGATTATCTGCGCAGAATATTTCATTCCAATGTGATGGCGCAGCTTTGATAGATGTTACAAAGTACGACTTAGCAGAATAGGTAAAGGAGAGGCAAGATGAAAAAGTATGATGTAACCGCACTGGGAGAATTACTGATAGACTTTACCAACAATGGAAAAAGCGACCAAGGCAATGGCCTTTTCGAAGCAAATCCGGGTGGAGCACCCTGTAATGTGCTCGCCATGCTTGCAAAATTAGGACATTCCGTTCGCTTTATTGGAAAAGTTGGCGACGATATGTTTGGAAGATTGTTGAAATCCGCAATTGAAGAAGTAGGAATTGACAGTAGTAATTTATGCATGGATAAAGAAATCCACACTACGTTGGCATTTGTAGAAAAGCTTGCAAATGGAGATCGCGATTTCTCTTTCTATAGAAATCCGGGAGCCGACATGATGTTAAGCAGCGAGGAAATAAACGACGAGGCATTACCGGATACGAAAATCTTTCATTTTGGAACCCTTTCTATGACAGATGAAGGGGTACGAAATGCAACAAAGCATGCCGTGGAAAAAGCGAAGCAGAATGGCGCACGGATATCCTTTGATCCGAATATTCGAGAGCCATTGTGGAAATCGATGGATGATGCCAAGGAGCAGACCCTGTATGGTTTGGAAAAATGTGACATTCTCAAAATCTCAGATAATGAGATTCAGTGGTTAACAGGAGAAGAGGATTTCACAAAAGGAATCGAAAAAATACGTCAAAAATACGCGATTCCACTGATTGTACTTTCTATGGGAAAGGACGGAAGCCGTGCTTACTATGTAAGCAAAGAGCAGAAAGAAATTGTGGTAGAAAAAGCGGCATTCCTTCAACAAAATACCATAGAAACAACAGGTGCTGGCGATACCTTTATGGGATGTGTGCTTCATTATGTGTTAGAGCATGGATTGGAAGAATTGACAGAGGATAATCTTGCAGAGATGTTGACCTATGCCAATGCAGCCGCTTCTATTATCACCACAAGAAGAGGAGCACTACGCGTTATGCCAAGTGGTGAAGAAATTGAACAGATTTGTGGAAAATAAAAGGATTGCGTCAGCGTTATAGGGAATGAAGACGAGCAGACGCAGAGTTATAAGGAACAAAGAGGGGGATTGTTTTGAATAAAGTTAAATTTCTAAGCAAAAAATTAACAGGTGCAATGTTGATTGCCTCTGTTTGCATTGCAAGTTTATGTGGATGCGGTGCAGGAAAGGCGCAAGATGAGGTCGGTAAGGAAAGCGATGCAATACCGGATGCACAGGTGTTTCCGGCAACAGAGGCAGCCTTTGTAGGAGACCCAATGCCATATTATGAGGACGGAACCTTCCATGTGTTCTATTTGGCAGATTTAAGAGATGGCACCGTAGGCTACCATCCATGGGCCTTATATAACACAAGCGATTTTTGCAAGTATGAGGATGAGGGAACCGTGATTCCATTTGGAGAATCGATGGAGGCCCAGGATATTGCACTTGGTACTGGTTGTGTGATAAAGGGAAAGGATGGTATGTACCACGCTTTTTACACAGGACACAACGATACCTATGAGCCAAAAGAAGCGATTATGCATGCGACAAGCTCCGACATGAAGAGTTGGACAAAGATAAAAGAAGATACCTTCTGTGCAAATGAAAATTATGCAAAAAATGACTTTAGAGATCCTTATGTATTGTATGTAGAAGCAGAGAAACAGTATTGGATGCTGGTATCTACCAGAAATGCTACGACGGGTGTACTTGCAAAATATACATCCACAAATTTAAAGGATTGGACAGATGCAGGTGTTTTCTTTGTAAATGACATGGGTTCCGATTCAAATTTAGAGTGTTCTTCGCTCATTCAATATAAGGATAAGTGGTATCTTTCCTTCTCTGATCAGTGGCCAAACAGACAGTTTCATTATCGCGTAAGCGATGACTTGAATGGTGCGTTTGAAATTCCAAAGCAAGATGTTGTTGATGGAAACGGATTCTATGCAGGACGCTTGGAGACGGATGGAACTAATTTGTATGCATTTGGATGGAATGGAACAAAGAATAGTCACCTTGACAGCGAAGATTACAACTGGGGAGGCAACCTCGTTGTGCATCAGCTAGAGCAGCAGAGTGATGGAAGCCTGTGTCCAGTGCTTAATTCTTCTGTTCGTGACCACATGAACCATGCATGTACTTTAGAACCTATGAAAATGTCGGCTTCGGTATCTTCTGAGAAGAGCGGCTATCAATTTAAGGGCTCAAAATACGAAATTGTTGAATTCGATCAGCTTTTGGGAAGTTATCTTGTAAATGCGAAGATTACGAACTTTGCAAAAGGCGAACAATTTGGATTCGCCTTCGACTTAAATAGTGAAGAAGTGGGAAATATAAATTTGGTGTTTGATGTGAAGGAGAACAAAATCAAATTTTACAACACACCAAACCTATTCCAAGAGGATCCACAATCTGAGATGGATATGAAGCTTTCCGATATGGATGAATTGAATGTATCCATGCTTATTTCAGATGGAGTAGTTAGTATGTACGTAAATGATAAAGTAGCATTTACTGCAAGAATGTATCTTTCACAGGGAACGAGTTGGGGACTCTTTGCAATTAATTCGGACATCAAGTGTGAAAAGATAGAACTATATAAATAGTGAACGGGGAAAAAATATGTTAAAGAAAATAGCGGAATTATCAAGGAAAGGCAAGATAATAACAGGAATTGTTTCGGCCTCCGTTGTTGTTGGGGGAACCGTCGGCGTATGTCTTGGAACTGGAATTTTTTCTGATAAGGAGATTGCGAGTGCGGAAATTGAGACAATAGAAACCGAATGGCCAGAGTGCTTCCAGGTAGAGGAATACAAAGAGCCAGCTTTTGTGGATCATGCGAATCGCAAAAATCACGCCTTTAATGTTGCAGACTTTGGAAAGCAGGGAAGCAATGGTTGGTTTTATAGATATGGAAAAGCCAATAAGCCACATAAATCCAAACAAATTGAGGACTTTAATAAGGAAGCCTATAAGCAGATTGGAGTAACTGGCTTAGAGGTAAAAAAGGACTTTATTCAGCCGGGAGAAAAGGAGGCTGCAATTCTCGAGTGGAGAGCAGCAGAAGCGGGAAAAGTTCACGTAATGACAACCTATGTGAAAAATGTGAATGGAGATAAGAATCCAAGCTATCCAGATGGTGTTACCGTATCCATATACAAAGGGGAAGAATTGTTGGAAACCCATCCCGTCGATGTAAAGACGGATGCAGAAGTATTAATGGAATCAGATATTCCGGAACTAGACGTAGAAGACGGTGAGAGCATCTACTTTGTTGTTAATGCAAATGCCAACAATGCATACGATGGTGGTCTTCTTTATGCGGCAATTGTAGACAGCAAAGAGCAACCAGCGGATGCTGTATCAACTACCAAGAGAGAAGACAATAACGCAAATTATAGCAAAGACTTTGGCGCACAGGGAAGTAATGGATGGAGTTACCGATACGGTAAGTCTGTCAAGGATGCGAAACTCGTGTCAAGCAAGACCGAGAATGGATATATGAACTACACCTCTCCAAATTTAGAGATTGGCCAAGGCTTCATTCACCCTTCCATCAATGATAATGCCATCATATGCTGGGAGCCAAAGAATGCAGGCCCGATTGAAATCAGGGGTACCTATACAAAATTTGAGCAGCATGATGGAAATAAGAACTGGCCAGATGGTGTTACAGTATCGTTATACTTGAATGAAAAGCTATTGACAGAGCAAAAGGTGGATGTATTTGAATCCAAAGAGAATAAGATTACATTCCATCAGAAAAATCTGCAGGTAAAGAAGAGTGACAAGCTTTATTTTGTAGTCAATGCAAACAAGAATGCCTCCTATGATGGCGGCGCCTTTGATATTGCAATTATTGACAGAAATGGAATGTTGAATGAGAACTCGATAGCTATCGACGAGAGCGAAACACGTCAAAATGTTGCCAACGTAAAAGACGACTTTGGTGAGCAGGGAACAAATGGATGGTTCTATCAGGAAGGCTATCAGGATGAACCATTTGGTGCATATAACATGGGTGGCTATACAAAGGATGAGAAATACTTTGATGCTAGCTATCTCGAAATTAAGAGAGACTTTGTTAACACAGGAGAATCCGGTAAATCAGCAGTTATCAAGTGGAAGGTTGCACAGGACGGAGATATCGGAATCGATGCAGCCTATACAAAGCTTAAGAATGAGGATAAGAATCCAAGTTGGCCAGATGGAACTCGCGTGACCATTTACCACAATAATACCAAACTGGTTCAGGAAGAGTTTGAACCAAATGTGAATAAAGAAATCACAAAGGACCTCAGCGTAAAATCTGTGCGCGTAAGCAAAGGGGATTACATCACCATGGTGGTTAACGGCAAAGCCAATAATGCTTATGATGGTGGAAAATACAAATTTGCAATACGCAGCTTGAGCAAGCCTGTTGGAAATACAGAGAACAACGTGGAGATTCCAAATGACGCCAACCGCACCAATGATGCAGCAGTGTTTAGCGATTTCGGAGAACAGGGAAAGAACGGCTGGTTCTATCAGTATGGATATAATACGGATCCTTTCTTTGCGGTAAATGTGGAGAAATATGAAAAAGGCGACAAGTACTTTACAAAAGATGGAATTGAAATTAAGAGAGATTTCATTATGCCATCTACTAAAGACAAGTCTGCAAATGTAAAATGGAAGGTTGCACAGGATGGTACCATCAATGTATATCTGAAATACACGAAGCTGAAAAACGAGGATAAGAATCCAAGCTGGCCAGATGGCGTTGTCGTATCGCTTATGCACAACGGTACACAATTGAAATCCGAAAGCTTTGAACCAAAAACAGATGCCGAGGTCACAAAAGACTTGTCTGTTAGAAAGCTTAAGGTTGCAAAAGGCGATTATATTACAATGATAGTCAACGGTAAGGATAACACCGCATACGATGGTGGCTTGTATTCCTTTGTAATCGAAAATGCGGACAAAGTGGAAGCTGCGAGAGTAAATACGAGCGATACCAATCGTGCAAATCTTGAGAATGATTTCGGAGAACAAGGCTCCAATGGATGGTACTACCTAGAAGGAGAAAGCGTGAATAACGCAACCCTGCTAGCACAGAAAACGGACGACAAATTGGGATACGTTTCTGTGAAAGATAACGGTTTGGAAATGAAGAAGGACTTTGTGCAGCCAGGTAGCAAGAACCATGCAATGTACCAGTGGGTAGTTGCCAAAGATGGAAACATCGATCTTGCAGGAAGCTATACGAAGTTTGGTCACCAGGATGGAAATCTAAGTTGGCCAGATGGAACAATCCTTAAAGTTTACCATAATAGTAACTTACTTAAGGAAGAAACTGTTGCGGTAAAACAAGGGGATGGAAACAATAACACAAAGAGCATTGATTTCAGCGATGTTGCAGTGAAGAAGGGTGACTACATTACCTTTGAAATAGATGCAAGAAGCAACAATGCATGGGATGGCGGACGACTTGCCGTACAAATCCTGCCACACAGTGACGAAAAGGTATTATTCATTCCGGATTCCGACAACTGTGGTGATTTATTTGCTGATTTTGGAGAGCAAGGAAATAAAGGCTGGTACTATGGCTTTGGAACCTCAAGTTCTGATTTCGACTTCGCTGATTACAACAATGGTGAATATGTAAGTGTGAAAAAAGAGAACTTATTACTGAAAAAGGACGGCGTTCACCCAAGTGCAAATGCAGCCGCAATTTATCGATGGATTGCGGGAGCTGACGGTAAAATCTATCTTGATGGTGCCTACTACAAATCAAGAAATGAGAATGCCGAGGATAATGCTCCAGACGGTGTAAAGGTAGAAATTTTTGTAAACGGAACGCTTGTGCAGGGTGCATCCTACGATGTTCCTGTTTCAAAAACAGAAGAAAAGGTTCAGAAAATCAAGATTTCTGATGTAGAGGTGAAGCGAGGAGACAACGTTGATTTCATTGTAAGTGCAAAGAATAATGCAGGTTGGGACTATGGAAAACTCGAAATGAAAATATCCGATGCTCCAATAGAAACACCGGATACACCAGAAGAGCCAGATAAGCCAGACGAGGATGGCACAAAGCGTGTAAATAGTGCAAATTTGGCAATGGACTTTGGTGCACAAGGATCCAATGGCTGGTATTATGGAATGTGCGATTGGGATGGTAATAATTTTAGTGAATTACCTTTTGATGCGCCAAACAATCGCTACTTTAACTTCGGAAAGCCAGAATTGAAGGCAGACTTCGTAGAACCTGGTAATGGAAGAAATGCTGCCTACAAGTGGATTGCAGCTGCGGATGGAAGTATAAGAATTACTGGAAAATACGTTAAATTTGCTAATTCAGAAGACCCAAATGCTACCGGTGTATGCTTTAGAATTCGACAGAATAAAGCGGAAAAGTTATACACAGATAGTGGAATCAAAGGTGCAAATATTACTTCAGAAGTAGAAAGTCTCATTGACTTAATACTTGATGTGAAAAAGGATGATGAAATCCTATTTACACTTGACCCAGAAGGAAATGATAGCTGGGATGGTGGAAGATTAGAAATTAATATAGGTGCAAACTAGAAAAAGGCGGAAAATGCAAAAATAAATGATGACCAAAGAATTATCGAAATTGCACGTGGTGCGTTAGAAGAGTTAGCCTGTGAAGTGGTACCAGGAACATATAAGTGTATTGTATTTCTGTGAAACTAATGATATGATATTACGCAGTGCATGATAGTGTCAAATGAGCTATGAAAAACTGAGCTAAAGAAAATAGGCTCAGATGAACCTTGAAAACTGTAGATATTTTAGTTTGTGGCAGTATACCGCCACCCTTGACAGCACGAAAAAGAGCTGCTGTAAGTTAATCACCGACGGCGAAGAACTCAAGAACAAGTAGATTTTCTCCGTCAGATACAGCAGTGTAGCAGTTCTTTTTCGTGCCATCAAGGGCAAGTCGCTTTGCGGTGGCTGGTATGATTACCTCTGGCTCAGAATCTAAGAACAAGGTGTGGCTTCGCCGCGTTGCAAGTTCAAGATTGTCTGTTGACCAAGGAAGATTAGCAACTGCCATTTACCAGGCATGTTGTCAGCACCTTTGAGCATTTCAATCTCATTAAGTACTTTATATCGATTGAATTCGTGAGGTCTGAGGAAGTTGTAATAGGCAACCCAGAGTGCTAAATCGTAGTTGGCTCCATCGACATTGTCGAAGCCATTGGTGATTCTATAGGACGCCTTGTAAGTGCGATTGAGTCTTTCAATCATCTGCTTATAAGGGCGCCATTCCTTAGATACTTCATCATCGTTAGTAAGGTCGATTACCTGCGTGATTTTAAACTTAAAATCATTGCCGTATTCTCTAAGGAACTGTTGTGCGGCAAGGATATAGGCGCTATAGCCATCAGCTATAAATCTGAAGTCCTTAGGAAGTTTGGTAAAGTGTCTGAACGCCATATGCATAGCAAGAATACAGGCACCAACATCTCGTTCTGTAGATACACGATATCCAATGATAGAACGATTCTTTGGATTCATGATTAACCAGATGAACGCTTTGACGCCACGGATTTTGATATAGGTTTCGTCAGCGGTCATGATGTTGGTATCACCATAATCGTAGTTATCTACGAGTGGTTTGATACAGATAGCTGCTGTCTTGTAGTAGTTAGCAACCTGTTGATGAGAGATGCTAATGTTATATAACTCTTTTAAGGCATACTTGGTTTGGCGTAGAGACATGTGAAGATTTACATGCATAGTTAAACAGAGTCCCATGACATTTGCATTGAACTTAGAGAACTTAAGGGATGAAGCATTTTTAGGTAGCGAATTAAGATCCATCTTGAAGAAGTCCAAGGTGAATTCGCGATAGATGTAGTGAAGTTTGTACTTGTTCTTGCCATAGTCTTCTTTAAGGTCTTTCTTATCGACTTTCCGGAGATTTTTGACATAGTAAGGACCTTTAGGATTTACACATTTGTGTACGATGAAGTGCTTACGATCCTTTTTTGGAACAAGAGTATTCCAGCAGTGAGGGCAACGAAGCTTGAAGGATGTATATCGACTTTCTTCTGGAGAAAACCTGCTATCACATACCTTGCACATAAGCTGTCCTTTTGAGCCATTGTTCTTGTAGAGATAGATACTTGGAGCATTGCATCGAGGGCACTTGCAGTCTTCGTCGATATCGCATTCAAATCTGTGTTTGATGGGCTTGATAGGTTTAAAATCATCTTTGTAGCGCCATTTAAGATAAGCCATGAAGTCACGATAATCCCATGGCTCAACATTTAGGATGAGTGGTAGTTCATCAATCTTGAATTTTTGATATTTAGGTGACATGGAATCTTCGTGAGCCCATTGCTTGAGAGGAACATATCTACAGAGAAGTTTGATTAAAAAACAATTCTGTGCATAGAGTTGTTGAATTATTTGAAGTAAATAAAGTATAATATCCACGAGCATTGTCTCCTTTGTGTAATTTGATGTTTGGTCGCGGATAATTATAGCAGAAATGGGAGGTCAATGCTCTTTTTATTTGCAAACCTCCGAAAAATCAAGGTTTTAGAAGAAATTTTAAAATAAAAAAGAGGTAGATTTTGACAATACCCAGTGCATGTAAAAGGAGGAAAAAATGAAAAAAGTAAACTTGAAAAGAATAATGGTTTCATTGATACTGTGCATATCATTGTTTTTAGTGGGATGTGGTACGCCAAAGTACATTGGAGCATACATTGGAAACGATGGCTCTGTAATGGTTCTTGAAAAAGATGGAACAGGTACTTATAAAGCCGGTAAATGGAAGTCTACAGAACCATGCACATGGAAAACCGAGGATGAAAAGATAATTGTATCTTGTGAAGAGCTTGGGTATGATATTTATGCTGAAATTTCTGATTCAACAACTGGTTTGATGTTTCAAAGTGACAGTAGCCATTGGAGAGACGAATTGTTTGTAAAGACTGAAAAATAGTTTTTCTATGGTAATTGCATTATTTGGAGGAGCGTTTGCTATACAGTATTTATTTTGAGAAGTATAAGAGTATACCTTGAAATATTAAAGTAGGCATAACAATCGGTAAAATACTCGCTAGAATAGTGGGCTTCACTAGTAAAATGCCAGTTGAATAGTGCAATATAGAAAAGAGAAAGAGTTTGAACAAGTTGTATAAAAGCTTGAGCGATAGGGAAACCTGTTGCTTGGGCTTTTTTCATTGGCAAATAGAATAAGAGAACACTAAAATAAGATAAATTATAAGATGCCAAATTTGAAAAAGCTTTATATTCAAGTGCGATAATACCCCATATATTGCACAAACCAACCATATATCACCAAATTTTTGCTACATTTATATAGAGAAATCGTCAAGATGTCGGAAAACTCCTCATAAGAATTAATATTTTTTTAAGTCATTTTGACGACGAATTTGAATTTTTGTGACTTCATAGGTCTAAAAAATGGCGAAGCGGATACACGGTGTATTGTGTTAATACATCATTCCTTTATCTGTTAAGTTATTAAGTAAGTTAGTTGTAATCATATCTTATCAATCCTATCAATCATTCTTTTGGTTCTATATG
>JAZUHO010000051.1:0-5766 GCA_045641745.1 Agathobacter sp.
CGTAATCTCCACTTAAAATTTCAGAGATTTCCAGGCAGGTCTTTTCCATAGTTCCAGTTACAAATTCCATATTCGTACGCTCCTTACTGTTTGTATAAACATTCAGTAACGGGACGGGATAGTCAGGTATCCTGTAGCATATTTCTCACTTTCTGAAAAAGAAGTCTCCCATGAAACAAAAAGCCCCGGGACAATCACTTGTCCCGGGGCGAGAATACATACATATCCCGCGGTACCACCCGCTTTGAAAAACTTGCGTTTTCCCTCTTTGAGTGCGTAACGTGCACGACTCGAATCAACCTACTTACATCTAGCACCCTGATATGGTGCTATTGCCTGTTCAACTGACCAGCTCCGGTAGTGTTCCCACAATTCACTCTTTCAAACAGCGCTCTCAGTCGGTGACGCTGTATTCCTGTCGACGCCTGTGAATTGGAGTCTCCTTCAACGCTTTTATGTTAGACACAGTTATAGCACTTTTGTTTTTTTGATGCAAGAGATTTTTTTAATTTTTCATTTTAATTTAAAATATAAAGTATGCGCCACATAGAGAATGGAGATTTTCCCTTCCTTGCTTAAACGAATTAACACTTTAAACTTCGAAAGCAACCAAACACTCACTTCCAATAACATGCATCTCATCTAATGCCATGCATCACTTCCACACTTCATCCGGCACCGTAAATACCAGCATCCCCGTGGCGTAATCCGCTAGCACATACGGATCCACCACAAACTGTAGCCCATCCGCCGACAGCGCCCACTTTCCTTCCACAAAAATGGTTTTGCGCAGGCTCTCCTTATCAACCGTTTCTAATACCTTTGGATATTTCTCTGCGCACTCTTCCATTACCTTCTCCATCACTTTTTCTTGAAATGCTGGAAATTCTGCGGTATCCACAAGAGTTTCTATAGTAATTAGCTCGCCCGTCTGCGCATCAAAGTTCAGGCATCTGGCAGAGGCAATATCGTGATCCTTTCCCAGATATTCCTTGGTATATAAAGCCAGAGAAAAGACTTGCTCATCATTTCGAAGCACCTTCGTTCGAAGAGAGTAGGTATAGTAGCGGAAGTCCTTCGTTCCCTCCCTCTCATCGTATGCAATCAGCTCCTGTCGTGCCTCCATGGCCAACTGCTCATACCTCGCATAGCTCAATGCCACCACGGGACTTAATTGCTCATTGATGCTTTTTCCCACCGCTTGCTTATCCGTAGTATCGGTCTCAATTCTTACCTGGTGAAAGCTGGCACGAATGGCATACAAATCCTTATATTTCTCGCTCTGCGCGTCACTCACCTCATAAACCGGCAAATACGCCTCCTTCTGCGTCGCTTCCTTAAGCGCATCCTCCGTATCAGCTTCCTCTATGTCTTCGAATTCGCTGCTCGACTCCGTCGCCACTGGACTTTGATACGGCTTATTATCCCGATCTTCTAAAATCGTTTTATTTCCACATCCTACTAGAAAAAGCGTAGCCCACCCAATAAGTGCCCAAATTCTTCTTTTCATCCGCTTTGTTACTCCTTTTTCTACTCTTCTTGCGCGTTCTTTGCTGTTCCATTTTTGCTACTCTTTTTGCTACTCTTCCTGCGCGTTCTTCGCCGCTTTCCGCGGCGCCTCATCCATCTGTGAGGACGCACGCATGATAGCCCCCTTGCCAAAACGATCCCGGATTTCGTCCATCGCCCGATCCAGTTTCTCTAACTTCTCATAATCCGTGTGGTCAAACAGATTCATCTGTCTTCCCTCATCCTCGCTCACTTTTGTGGATACCCCAAGTAAGCGAATCGGAGTCTCATCCCACATCTCGTCAAATAACTTGCACGCCGCCTGATAGATTTCCTGGGTAATATTCGTTGCGGCGGGAAGCTGACATTGATGCGATGCCCGACTTAGGTTGCTGAAACGTATCTGCACCGTCACCGTCCCTGCCTTCTTTCCATCCTGACGCAGACGCTTGCACACCTTGTCCGTCAACTCTAGTATTACCCCTTTTGCCGTCCTTTCATCCACAACGTTGATTGCCAGCGTGGTGGAATGTCCGTATCCTTTATTTTCTGCCCGTTCCACTTCAACCGGCGAATCATCCATTCCATTCGCATATCGCCACAGCACTTCCCCTTGTTTTCCCAAGAACTGGTTCGCCACCTTGGCATCCATATGCGCCAAATCCCCAATGGTCTGAATTCCAATGGAATTTAATCGTTTCGCGGCGCCTTTTCCCGCAAAAAACAAATCATTCACAGGCAGTGGCCACATCTTCTTTTCCATTTCTTCCGGAAAAAGCGTATGTATCTTATTCGGCTTTTCAAAGTCGCTGGCCATCTTCGCCAGTAGCTTGTTGCTTGAAATCCCAATGTTTACCGTGAAGCCCAACTCGCGATAAATCTGCTCACGAATCCGGTTCGCCGCCTCCAATGGCTCTCCAAAAAGACGACTTGTCCCCGTCATATCCACAAACGCCTCATCTACGCTGTACTGCTCAATCACATCCGAGTACTGCGCCAATATCGCCATAAATTTACGAGACATTTCTCGATAATACCCATGGCTTGGCTGCACAAGCACCAAATCCGGGCACTTACGAAGGGCATCTACCACTGGCTCTCCCGTAGTAATACGGTATTTCTTGGCAGGAATTGATTTCGCCAGAATTACACCATGCCGCGTGGCAACGTCTCCTCCCACAGCAGACGGAATCTCGCGCAAATCAACGGTCTCACCCTCTTGTAAACGACGAACAGCCTCCCAAGAAAGGAAGGCCGAATTCACATCAATATGAAAAATTACACGTCTTTTTTGTTCCATGTTCCACTCCTGCTACCCAAGTTCGCATTCTTATCCAAGCGGTATCTCGTAGAACTGTTCCGTTGCACAAATGGTAAATCCCATCTCCTCAAAAATCTCCTCCATCTCCGGCAAGTAAATACCGCAGATGATCGCGTTATCAAAGAAAGCGCCTTTTGCATCTACAATTGCCTTTGCCAGTAAAAGGCGAAGTGCATCGGAATTCTGATATTCCTGTTTCATCACGATTGGATAGAAATCCATGTACTCATTGCTTGCAGCTCCGAATCCAAAGGTTCCTCCAAGTATTCTATGCTCCGCATCATAAACCACCCATGCATAATTCGTGCCCTCTGCGTCGTCACTTAGCATACGCTTCACGCAGGAAACCTCTGGCATATATCCACAATGATTCCAAACCTCTTGGTATAAATCCACCAATTGCTGTAAATCTTCCGTATCTTTGTTCGTAACCTTATGTACAGAAAACTCTGTCATCTCCTTGCACATCTGTTTCGCCTGTTTCTTCATCAGTTTCAACTTCAGCATACGCATATGATTCTCTCCTGGAAGAAGCTTTGCTCCAAATTCCTCAAAAAGCTCCACACGCGAAACATCGGAAGCACATGCCGTCACCTGAATCGCTGTAAGGTTCGCGTCGCCTTTTCTCGCATCCTCCACACAATACGCAAGCATCTCACGCTCCAAAGACTTGTGCGCCTCATCCACCTGCATAAAATAATCGCCTGGTTCCTCTGTATGCACGAAGCCTACCAATTTCTTGTTATCTTCCCAGCGCTTGAAGGACTGCTTCCAGGTATTCTCGCCCCAGTTATTCACACAATTGTAAATCGCATAACGGCAAAAGCGGAAACGCCCCACACTCCAATTGTAGTATCGGCCACACGCAAAATTCTTGCCAAGGAAACGGTCGTAGCCGTCAAGTCCACTTAGCCTCTGTAAAAGGGTTCCAATTACCACGCCCCAAAGAAATCCCACAGAAATCGCAATTGGACTGAGTGTCTCCTTAAAAAGCAAACCATACGCCACTCCGATTAACATTCCAATGGCACATCCCATTGCCATATAGTGCTGGTTCTCATCAGAATTGAGAACACATTCAAGCGAAATACTTGCGCTCTCCTCTGGCAGGAAATCTGGCGTAGCCTCAGCAACCGCACGCACATCCACACCTGTGGTAGTTCCCTCTGTAGCTCCTGCCTCCAGATTTGTAAGCCTCTCACACGCAACAAATCCCATGGCTCTCCAAAAGGCCAATGCTTCTTGCGTATTTGCAACCTCCACATAGAATTTTTTATTCTCCTTGGAGTCAGCCCAGTCCTTTGCCATCTCATACAGCTTCTCCCCAATTCCGTTTCTTCTATGCGCATCTGCAACCTGCATATACTTTATAACCTGGTATTGGTTCTCGCTGCCTTCCTTTTCTTTTGGAATTGCAATAAAGCCAACGACCTGTTCTTCTAGCATTGCAAGCTTCACGAAGCCCTTGTTTGCAGCGATACTCTGCAATTCCTCTACAAGCGGTTCGGCATCTGAAAAGGATACAAAATGTTCTTTCGAAAGAAATTTGGTATTTCCGTTCTTATATTTTACCTTCTCTTTACTCATGTATCATTTCCTCATATTTGTATACATCATTTTTGTTTATTGTATACCTTATCGCCTTCAAAAACAAGAAAAGGCGTCTGTTCGCACAGGCACCTTTTGCAGATTATATTTCTCCACTCTCTTGTAGCATCTCTAGAAAACCTTTGCATCCATTCCACACATCGTTATAGGTGGTTGCAAAGTCTCCTGTATACCAAGGGTCCGCAACATCACGACCATTCCCCACGAACGTGAGAAGCTTGTGGATTTTCCCCTCTGGATCCCCGCCACAAATTCGATTCATGTTGCGAATATTGGCTGTATCCATTCCAATCAAGTAATCATACTTGTCATAGTCCGCCTTGGACATAGCCCTCGCCTGATGTGGAATCACTGGTATGTGATTCTTTTGTAATTCACGCACCGTTCCTGGATGTGGCGGATTGCCAATTTCCTCATAGCTTGTTGCTGCGGAATCAATATAAAACTGGTCCTCCAGTTGATGATTCTTGACCATCGCGTTGAAGACGCTTTGTGCCATTGTGGAACGGCAGATGTTGCCGTGGCAGATGAATAATACTTTTATCATAGTTTTGATTTACTCCTTTTTGCCCTGAAATGCTCTATTTTGCAAGGGTTTCCGGGGATTTTGTGGTTGTTGTGATTTTGCGTCAAAAATGCAGATTGAGGCAAAATTTAGCATACTTTTGCACTGTTTTACTACCGCTTAGTAGTAGAAATGGTAGTAAAACGAGGGGTGTTTACTACTAAGGATTTTTACCCCTCAGTATATTTTGTCACATCAACATCGTAATTAGAAAAATCAATATCAAAACCTTTTTCTTTCGACACTCTAATTATTTGCGTTGCTATATTCTTAAAACAAGTTGCTTGAACATAAAACATTGATAATTTACTCAAAAAGTATTCCATTTGTTTTTGAGTAAAAAAAGGAATCGACTTTGATACCATTTCTCTATATGTCCAATTTATATAATCCCAATCAGGCGACCACATTGATGAATTCTGACAATTGTAAAAGTAATAAATAACAAAATCATTATAATTATAATCAAACTTATTATATGCTTGTTCAAACAAATCATTTGCGAAATATGAATTTATACAATTATTTAATCCGATAATTCCTTTCTTCAATTCTTCTATATGGTTACTGCTAGATTCATATAAATAAGGGGTTATAAGTTGCAAATTAATATTCTTCTTTGCAATACTTTTAATTTCAGTTTGATTATCCTTTGATAACATCCCATAGACTTCTGGTACTCTATATAAAAAATAAAATAGCGAAAGTGTTTTATTTTCATAAAACTTGAAATCTTTATCACCTTTTTCTATTGAAATATCTT
>JAZUHO010000052.1:0-5200 GCA_045641745.1 Agathobacter sp.
AGTTGTTTTGTATTGACTACGAAAAGAACTATAACACGGTAACTATTAGTTATGCCGCTGAGGCGGAATATCATGCCGATTGTAGCGGAAGGCTCATGCCGTCGCTAGCGGAAATGGCATGCCGTTCGGGCGGAATTTGCATTTTGTATTGTATTCTATTAGTGTGAGCGGGATGAATTGCAAATAGTGGAGAAGAATTCAACAGCATTTAACGATATGGAGGCAGCATTATGAGTAATGTCTTTAGATTACAGACCGTTACATCCCAAAGTCATATTGGAGAGTACTGTTAAAAAAGAATGTGAAGCATTGTGGGGGCGCTTAAGAATAACATCAGCTTGTTGGATGATACCGGCAAATAATCGGCCGGACACCGTCCTGATAGCACTCGCATTACAGTAAGTCCCAAAAACAAATAAAAAAACTTAAAAACGCCGACTGTATTCGACCCTCCAAACGATTATAAGGCAAAGCGCAATATGCACTTTCATTACAATCATTTGGAGGAAAGCAGTATGAAAAGTTTGCGAGAGATGAGTTTTCAGGAGTATGTGGACTACATGTTTGACCACACGGAGGTAGATGGGAGCGTGTTGCTTCCGGTTGAGGTGAACCTGCTGGGAGAGCAAGAGGCCTCCATCTTCACGGTGCGATGGACGAGAAAGGATGTGGAAAAGGTCAAGTCCGAATTGACCAAACATATTCAGAACATCCGTGATATCGCAAGGCTTGGCGGAGGCGCGAACAGTACACCTGAGGAGGCACGGAGGATACTAGAGGGGCGTCCGGAGCTCTACGTGTTCTGGCGGACCTACATCCGTGATATGCACAGAGAGGTCGATGATACCGAGCGGGAAAGTGAAGCTTATCGGCAGGAACTCGTGAAGGAAGCGAAGCAGCGGCTTCCACAGGCACGTATCGGCGCATACGAACTGATCGCCCACTCGGCAAGATTATGCGACACGCTTTTGCGTCAGGCTCCGGAGAAGCTTGTTAACAACGAGATTAATCACCTGGCAATGGACTACGTCATGACCAGGTATGGTATCTCAGCCAGCGCAACCGGCGTTCGCGTGAATGGCTTGGAGGATTTGAACCGCCCGAAGAAGAGCGCGAGAAAGGGCGGAAGGAGTAACTCCAGAAAGAGTCTGCTTCCGCTTCTGGTCGCCGACATTATTCGGGAATGCACGAATCCGCTACGCCCGATGACCCAGGAGCGGCTTGGAGAGATTCTGGAAAGCTATCCCTATGATCTTCCGGTCGAGCGAAAGGCACTTGGACGCGTAGTGGAAACAATTGTCCAGGAGCAAATTGGAATTCAGAAATGTCACAAGGGAATCTTCTATGAGAAGGGAGGCATCTGACGGGGATTGCGAAGAAAGAGAAGCTGGTTGTCATGTTAAGAACGGATAATCGGGTATATGCCGTCATTGACGGAGCGTATCATTCGAATCCAGGGCCAAATAGCGAGGAGATTGAGCGCTGCATTGACTGGCTTTACGATAATGGCCTTCATAAGGAGGAGATTGGGAAAGCGGTCAATGTGTGGCTCCACGCCAGAACGCAATCGGTATACTCGTCTGCGAGTATGGGTGTAACGGCGCCGAGTATCCGGCACTCCGTTACGTGCAAAAATCTCCCCATTTTTCGTTTAATTCGTGCCTTGGCGTAGGCTGACAACGGCGCCCGGGTTCGTTATCCTATCAGTAGAAACGTAGTTTGTTTCACACATAATACGAGAAAGGTGGAGAGAAAGATGAAATTTTTCAAATGTGATATCTGCGGCAATTTTGTTGAGATGGTGAAGGAGTCCGGCGTGTCGATGATGTGCTGCGGACAGAAGATGACGGAGTTACTTCCGGGAACCTCCGACGGGGCGCATGAGAAGCATGTGCCTGTATACTCGGTAAATGGCAATACCGTGTCGATGCAGGTTGGCTCGACGGAGCACCCGATGATGGAAGGACATTTTATTGCATTTATCGCGGTGGAGACGGACCGGGGCGCCTATCGCATTACGAGAAAGCCGGGCGACGCGCCTAAGGCGGAGCTTACCTTGGCAGACGGGGAAATCGCGCTCGGTGTCTATGCATACTGCAACCTTCACGGCTTATGGAAGGCAGTGTAGAGAAGCCGATGAAGATAAAGGTTGCATTTTTCGATGCGAAGGAATATGACCGCGCATCGTTTGAAAAGTCCAACTCGGACGGGGAATTTGACATCCGATTTTTCGAAACCAGGCTCACGGAGACAACTGCGAAGCTTGCGGAGGGCTGTGATGCAGTCTGCGTATTTGTAAATGATATACTCAGCGCGGAGGTAATCGATCAGCTTATGGGCAATGGTATTAAGCTGATTGCTCTTCGGTGCGCAGGCTATAACAATGTAGATATTGAGTATGCCTATCGAAAGATTCATATTGTCCGCGTCCCGGCGTACTCGCCTTATGCGGTTGCGGAGCATGCGATGGCTTTGTTGCTGACCGCTGTGAGGCGGATTCACAAAGCATTTATCCGCACGAAGGAGTTCAACTTCAGCCTGAACGGACTCACCGGCTTTGATCTTCACGGAAGGACAATCGGTGTCGTCGGGACCGGAAGGATTGGCCGTATTTTTATTGATATATGCCGTGGATTTGGAATGAATGTGATTGCTTACGACAAGTTTCCGGCTAGGGAGAGCGGTATTACTTATGTTCCGCTCGGTGAGCTTTTAGAAAAGAGCGACATCATATCGCTCCACTGCCCGCTCACGGAGGAGAACAGGCATATGGTAAATGCCGACACGATCGCCAGGATGAAGCAAGGCGTTGTACTAATTAATACATCAAGAGGCGCGTTGATTGACTCGGTGGCCCTTCTTGACGGAATCAAGGCTCGCAAAATAGGGGCGGCGTGCCTTGATGTGTATGAGGAGGAAAGCGACGTATTCTTCCATGATTTCTCCGGGAGCATTGTCGATGACGATACGCTTGCAAGACTGATTTCGATGCCGAATGTCATTGTTACGTCTCACCAGGCCTTCCTTACTGAGGAGGCGCTTTCGAATATTGCGGATACAACGCTATCAAACATTCGCGAGTATTTTCAGTATAACAGGTGCGGCAACGAAATCTGTTACAAATGCGAAAACTCCGTGAGCTGCTTGCAGAGTCATGTCGCAAAATGCTTCTGATGCCGTTGCATAATTGCAAATAAAGTTGTATAATTTTCTCAGCGGAAAGTGGTTTAAGTCTAGGAGAACGTGCTGAAATGCAAGATTCACGTGCAACTCGTGGCGTCCGCTATAGAATGGAAGGTAATGTATCTTTAAGATCATTGCCTTTTTGTTTTGGTGGTTGCCGGGCGTAGCCAGGGAGGATTGATACAATGCTGGCATATAACTTGATCTGCGACAGTGCTGATAAGGTGGTATATGCGTACTACCCGGAGGGGAAGGGAGCAGAAGGTGTTGTGGCTATTGAAACACACACATGTACGTGTAGCATTGAAATAGAGTCTTCGGACGATGAATGCAGGGTTTACGCGATGAAAATGTGTTCCGCGCTACGGCAGTTTGCGCATGAAAACGATTATAAGCAGAGCGGAATGATTGCATGGTATTAGTGAGAATTTTGTGTATACAGGAAAAGGATGGTTCAGCATCAAGCGAGCCGTCCTATTTACTTTATTAGGAAAGACCGCTTACGGCGTTCTCTTGAACTGAAATGGGCCCGCATGGAGGCGGGCACGCTAACTAGACGATTGTGGTTAGAAGATATAAAAACCTTCTTTGGAAACTTTGCTCCCTTGCACATATTCTCGGGATATGCATGTATCTCTATACGAGGTAATACCAGACATGTTTGTCGATGAGAAGTTAATTTCACACTGGTTGAGAAGTGCTCGATTAATGTGGATTGATTTGCAGGAGGGAAATAAAAAGATTAAGTCTTTTTACCGAGATGATATAGAACGGAGCAGATTAATCGAGCGGAATCCAGAAGATTAGAGCAAAAAAGCTGCGGAGGAGATGTGATCATTCACGCGAATGTAATAAAGGAAATAGTTTGTCGAAAGGTGCTGGTATAAGCGTTCAAGGGTGAACTGTGCTTTAATTATTTCCTGTAATTTAAAATTTTGAAATAAATATGGTTGCAAAGCCCTTGACGTTATGCTAAACTATTTTTTATAGGGGCGTGTCAAAAAACGCTAAGGAATAAAAGGTGTGCAAAACATTATTATGGGGCAAATCTGTAGAAATACAGAGACGCAAAACTTGGAGTCTAACGCTGATGTAAGGGATGACACTGTCGGTGGTCTTTCATCGTGCTATGATAGTTCGGTTGCAATATATGATAGTATTGCAACCGTTTTTTATTGCCTTAAATGCCATGGCGATACTTCTGCTTTTGGGAAAAGCAGCAAATACCCCGCATTATTCTCTTTTATATCGGAGGAATGAAAAAATGGGAAGATGGAGAAACTTCAACAGAAGACTTTCGATTGCCCTTGTTTGGCTTATGCTTGTTTCATTGGTCGCACCGATGACGCAGCGTACCGAAGCAAAGGAAGTCGACAGCATCGTTACAACAGAGTATGTTTCCCAAGTAGTAGACAATGGAGATGTGTCAATTGAAATGGACTCATTTCCAAGCCGGACTTTGTCCGGAAAGGATACAATCAGTTGGGCCTATGAGGGAATTAAGTCCCGTTTGGGGATGGTACAACATGGCTTGCCGGGATTGATTTCAAAGATTACCGCAAGTTCTTCTTCGATTACACTCGAAGCTTCTGGCGGTAGCAAGTATATTACCATTTCCGGAAAGAAAGGGAATCTACGTGCCGACCGTAATTCGGATGCAAGTTGGTTATCCGCAACTGTCAGCGGTTCTACTATAACTATTTCAGCGGGCAAAAATAGTGGAGCGACTAGAATCGGCCATGTGGATGTTACAGATATGGGTGGCGGCGGTTCTATTAAACTTACGATCACACAGAAGGCGGGACCGACACCGACACCGACGCGTAAGCCAACAAACACGCCTACGCCGAGGCCGACAAACACGCCTACACCGAGGCCGACGAATACGCCTACGCCGAGACCGACGAATACACCTACGCCGAGACCGACGAATACACCTACACCCACACCTAAGATGGGAGTAAGTGCAACGTTGGTAAGCTTTACCGCAGCATCAGGAACCAAAAGTGTAACGGTA
>JAZUHO010000053.1:0-2402 GCA_045641745.1 Agathobacter sp.
CAAAAAACAACCTTCTATACTGCATCTATTATGTTTTTTACTGCGACACCCCTGACAATCAGCTTCGCTATACATACGAAGCACTCCTTCAAAATTGCTATAACTTTCTACTGCACTTGGAATATGCTTCTCGTAAAATTCTTTAATCCCCTCTAAATATTTTAAGAGAGTTTTTGAGGATTCACAAATAATGCCATTACAATAGGCTGAACAAGTATGGCACATCAGAGTACACGGTGCTACTTTTTCTAATATTTCATTTCGTTCCATTAAATTTACCTCACAGATAATTTCTAATTTGATTAATTCTAAAAATTGGAATATGTACTATTCAAGCCACTGAATAAAAGCCGTTTTATCAGAACTATTATACCCAGCACCTTCGTAAAACTTTAATGTTGTTTCTTTCTTTGAGCCTGTAAGCAACATCATTTTATAACAGTTGCTTTTCACAGCAATATCTTTTGCATAATTTAGGCACTCGGTTGCATAACCGCAACCTCTATAATCATTATGTGTAACAACATTCTCAATAAATGCATATGGTCTTATTCCCCTTGTAAGATTTGGAATAATAACACAGACACATGAAGATACTATTTTTCCATCCACCTCATTAACAACAATGTGATGATTATTGTCTTTAAAAATTGTCTCCCAAGTCATTTTCAAATGCTCGGTCATCTCTGGCATTGTATCTTCATGAAGACATAAATATAATTCCAGTAATGCATTTAACTCGTTCTCTTTTATTTCTCTAACCATAAAGTCTCCCTTCAAACGGAAGATTGAAATTTCAAATGCCTAATTCTACAATTTAGGCATTTGAATTACGTCCCCGTATCGTTCGAGTTCCTCACCAACATTCAAAAGTGCTTGCATGTCTGTGCCAAAAATAATAACGCTCCTCGGAAGACCATTTTCCAATGCAACCGTGAATGGCACCGACAAAGAGGAAAAACCTACATAATTCATGATTGTAGTTGGACCTGTCATAACACCACAATCAAAACCGGAAAGCTCTTCTGTTAGCAGTTTGCGCTCCCGGGCCATATCCGCCCTAATCTCCATAATTGCTTTAGTATTCTCAGGATCTCTTTCATATGCTATGGAACTTTCCAAGTATTCGATTCCATACGGAGCCAACTTTTCGAGATTTTCGCGATATATCTCCAGGACTTTTTCTGGCGTCATCTCCGACTTTGTGTTGCCCTCATGTAACTTAAAATATTCCCTAAGTTCCGAGGAAAAACACCTCAACATCATTTCCTTAAGTTTACTCGTGCTTCTGCCCTTCTGCTCGGAGATTACCCAGCCGTCTTCTTTCAATCGGTCGAAAAGCGCCTCGTAGCGACCCATTTGTTCCTTGGACACAATTTCCCGATTGAAATTCCATACAACAAGGGATTTCCGAAGTGATGTTTTCTCTAATCTTACCTTTTGGGGATTTGTCGAAATATTCCACCGCACACTTGATTCTGAACTGATAGTAATGGACAACCGTTCTGCTACAAACTTCATATCCGCTATATCACGTGTAAAAAAACCTATCTCATCAAACGCAGCTGTAATCGGTATAACACCCTCTGTTGAAATCGTACCTATAGCAGGTTTAAAGCCTACTACACCATTTTCCGTTGCGCAGCCCACCACTGAAAAAGAAGTGTCTGTTCCAATTGCAAATGAACATAACCTGGCGCTCATAGCAACCGCAGATCCACTGCTGGAACCACTAGGAGTGTGGGCCTTATCATACGCATTCACTACCTGACCACCAAGCGAGCTGAATCCTCCAGGCATACCTTGAGTCAGAAAATTAGCAAATTCTGTCATATTAGTCTTGCCAAGAATCACCGCACCCTTTTCTCGTAAAGTACGCACAAACGGTGCGTCAAAGTCAGCAATATTATCTTTCAACGCCACGCTTCCAGCTGTCGTTGCCATTCCTTTTACGTCAATATTATCTTTAAGCAGCACACATAACCCGTAAAAAGGAAAGCCTTCCGGTCCAAGCCGGTCCAGCTCCCTCGCCTCATCCAGTGCTCCTTGATTCACTGCCAGAACACAATTAAGATTGTCTTGCATGCCATATTTTTTGATTCTCTCAAGATAGAAACGACATAACTCCACGCATGAAATCTCCCTTGCATGAAGCTTGATACTCAACTCATTAAGGCTTAAAGAAATAATAGATTGAATCATAACCCCTCCAAGATTAATACTTTCATTTTACTATCGCCCTTGTGATTTTCCACATAATGCAGCATTCATTCATCATTGCATTGTCGAGTAGACAAGAGCCTCACAACTCTTGCCCCTCTACAGAATCCGTACGTGCGGCTTTCTCGCTGTCTACGCTTCGCACCTGTCATTACTGATAACTACGCAAGACTCGCTACTAT
>JAZUHO010000054.1:0-11927 GCA_045641745.1 Agathobacter sp.
ATCCCACAAAACACCACCACACTCTTCTAACGTACAACTTGGGAAATTCACGTTCCATATCTGATTTGTTCCAAGTGGCATATCCATAAGCGCTTCCATAATTTCCTGCAAATATCGGTCTGTCACGACATGTTGCTCACAGGCATCCTCAGAGAAAGCTATCGTATGTATCTTCTGAAATACACCTTCAAATGCCGCCCCAACCGTTGCAGAATACTGTAAATCGGATGCCATATTGTAACCATAATTGATGCCCGAGAAAATATGATCCGGTTTCTCCGGCATAATATTAAGCACACCAATACGTACACAATCTGCAGGCGTTCCAGTACACGCATACGCGTGAACTTCTGGTACTGGGAATTTCACCTCCCAAGCCTCTATACTCTGACGCAACGTAATAGAATGTGACATGGAGCTCCTTTGACTATCCGGTGCCACCACCCATACTTCACCAAACTTCTTTGCCGCCTCTGCCAATCGAATTATTCCAGCTGAATCAATTCCATCATCATTTGTAATCAATATTTTTCGCATGATTTCTCCTCCAATCACTTAGTAAAGATGCTATAGCAACTATAATCAAAATATGTAATATAACATGGTACACATCTGGAACATATCTTCCCGGAATTTCAACTATTTGAATGCAATTCTTAAAATACTCTATTTTAGCATCCGTCTGCCCCATAAATCCTTTTCCAAATAAGGTGTACCACTCATGACTCAAAAATTGTGTAATAAACCACATTATGAGCCATATAAGATGAACGATTTCCCCTGCCTTCTTCGTAACAAGAGAAAACGTAAATGTCAACACAGGAATCACCAAAAAGATCCACTCTTCCGGCGCCTTTTCTACCAAATATTTTTCTCCTATTGGAATACCAATTAGCGATAAACTATACCATAAAATAAGAAGTATATTGCATAGAATACCTATCTTATTTCGCTTCATTCCTCTTTTCCTCCATCCTTTCTTCTGTACGAAACAACTATACCACACCATGCATCTTGCGATTCTTAAATATTCTTTAACTTTACATACAAAAAGAGACTACTGCAAAACAACTTCACAGTAGTCTACTATAGCTCGTTTTGTACATATTTCTGCACCAAGAAAATTTTTATCGACGTTGATTACGTAAGCGTTCGAATAATTCCTCTTCCGACATTGGTTTAATCTCTCCCTGATCAACAGGCTGGAATTCTTTTAACTGATCATTGATTAATAAAGAGTTCGTCTGATGCTTAAATTCCGTTCTTCCGTCATCTTCAATTTTACTATCATTTCTGAATGCATCCTGCAATCCTGCAATTAAGCTCTCTCTATCCATACTCTCAACCACCTTTTTTCTTACTAAATCTGTTAAATAAGTAATTGGTCAATATTACAGAACAAACTGCGATTACGAAGCCACCAAATACATCCGTTGGGAAATGCATGAAATTATATAATCTAGAAAAGGCGATTGCCGTCGCCAGCACAACTGCCGGTATTCCAATCCTCTTATCGTAGATTAAAAGTGTAAGTGCACATGTAAATGCATTCATGGTATGTCCAGATGGAAAAGAATAATCAAATGGTATCTTTACTAACAAATCAATTGCTGTATCCACCTGACATGGTCTCGGTCTTCGAAAAATATTCTTCAAAATCAAATTGCCAATAACAAATGTGATTGCCATGGCAACCAAAGATTGTGCCCCGCATTTGCGATATTTTCGAAAGATTAATAAAAATGCACCTACCGCAATCCAGAATAATCCAAGATTTCCCAAGTCCGATAGCGCCGCCATAATGCGGTCCAATGTCGGTGTTCGCATTCCCTGAATTGCATAAAGAATATCAAATTCCCAACTCATAGTTCAGTCTCCTCGTCTCGTATGTTTTGCGCTATTGAAATTCTCCATGTACCATTATAGCATCTTCGTAGGAAGAATGCACTATTTTCAATGAAGTATTTCGTTGTTTTCCTTATTTATAGTAGAAATTGCTTGCTCATTCTCACTATTCTATTTTCTCTTATATTCTCTTCTTTCTACTCGTCAATTGGATTTTTCTTATCGTATACGGAAAAGAAAGTAGATGTTGTTATCTGATTATCATCTGGAATTACCAGTTTATCTAACATTTTATGATTAATTGATTTCTTAGCATTTGCTACGAACTCATTGTATACATCACTAAACTGTTCCTTTTCGCGCTGTACAAGAATGTTTCCTTTGTTTGCCTCTGTCAGTGCTTCCTCGTATTTGTTTACACACTTTAAGAAATAAGTTCCCTTTTCCGTTGGCACTCCATCGGAAATTTGTCCATTCTCGAGGTTAAATGCTACGCGCTCTACCTCTTTGGGATATGTACTTCTTGATGCCAATATTTCAATAGAATTTGCTTCATTGTATACTGCTGCAATGGTGGAAAAATCTTCTCCTGCCAGGATTTTGTTTCGCACTACTTCCGCACTAGCTGTATTCGTCACAAAAATTTGTTGCAAACGAACGATACGGGCTTCGTCATCGCTCACCTCATCATTGACTCCATTGGTTAGCTGCGCATACAATTTTGTAGCCAATGCATAGTTCTCATAATATTCTTCGATATCACTCTGATGGACTGCCATAAATTTAATTTCTTCCTTTGAAAGAGAATTATAATACTCCTCCGCTGCTTCCTTCACGCCTTCCATCTCTGAATCGCTTAGGGTTACTCCCTGTTCCTTTGCCAACAAATCCATACAATAGATTTTAGCCAACTCATCTACGGTAACATCTCTTACATAGTCCTGCAAAGATGCATTCGGAAATTCATATGTCCATAAATCCATTCCATACGCATTCCCATATAAGTTTTTATAATTACACATATATACCCTTGCTTCTTCCAGACTGCAAGAGCGTCCATTTATCTCAAAAAGCTCATCCTTTCCGATTCTTCTAAAATCAAAGGTGTACTTTTTGCCAAGGAAAACCACCAGACCAATCACTGCTAATCCAATAATTCCAATGGTTCCTATTCGTAACTTTCTTTTTCTCATCTTCTAGCCTTCAACGATTAGAAATCTTCCACTTGGAAGCTCAAATACCTCGCTTTGCTCCTTTAATTCATCATTTGACATTCCGCTGATATCGGTACCAGCATCTTCGAAGTATTCACGTACTTCTCTTATATTTTTACATACAACAGCCATGCAGTCTTCCAGGAAAGCTTCTGCTTCCTCTATACTATCTGCCACTGATTCTGAAAACAATTGCTCCTGGTTCTCAAGAAAATATTCTAATACTTCCTCATCGTATTCGTTCATGGTATTCCTCCTTATTGATTGCCCTATATAATACTGATATATGCTCGATTCACTAGAATAATACAGTGTATTTTACTTGTCAATCGACGTACCCTCTTACAATACGAATTATAGCTTGTGGCAATCTAAAATACAACATAAAAAATAGGAAATTAGTTCTTATTTTTCTTCTGGGAAACGGCGTAAATCAATGCCAACCTTTTGACATTCTTGATACAAACGCCCTACTGGAAGCCCTACCACATTGTTATAGTCTCCATGGATTCCTTTGATATAAGCAGCACATGCTCCTTGTATGCCGTAGCTACCAGCCTTGTCCAATGGATCACCACTGGCAACATAATCTGCAATCTGTGCTTCCGTCATTGGATAAAATTCAACTTCCGTTTTCTCATAGAAGCTGAATTCTCCCGCTTGTCCCTTCTTGTTAATAACCACAACTGTCACTCCCGTATACACGGCATGCACATTTCCCTGAAGCATGCGAAGCATTCGTTTCGCATCTTCATCATCCTTTGGTTTTCCAAGTATTTCATCCCCATAGGCAACCACTGTGTCCGATCCAATGATACACATATCCTGAGCAGTGGTAATCTCCGCATGTTCTTCTTTATAAGTAGAAAGCATAGCAGCAACTTCTTCTGCTTTCTGCTTTGATAGTTCTAATACCACGTCTTTGGGAATCGTGGTAGTAATCACCTCTTCGCCTTTTGCAGGGCAGATTTCAAATTCTACTCCTATTTGTTCTAGCAATTCTTTTCGTCTCGGCGATGCCGATGCCAATACGATCTGGCTCATATTACACCTCTTCTATTTTAATGTCTACTTCTCTTCTTGTGACCGCCACAGTTTCTTCTAATTTGAAGGAATACATCATAGCTTCTGTCACCTGTTTTATTACTTCATCTGTTGTAAATATACGCTCCAATGCATCTGCATACAAATTCAACTGTGTTTCATATCGCATGCTTAATTCCTCTGCACTTGAAACACGATCCGTCTTATAATCCAGCAAAATAATTGCATTCTCTTCCATCCAGAACACATCAATAATACCTTGCACTAAGGTTCCCTTGTAGTCCATTACAAAAGGCTTTTCTTTGAAAAGTAGTCCTTTTTCGTCTGCAAGTGCCATTCGACGCGCTGTATCCGAACAGACAAAGGTCACCAACGAACGCATAACTAAAAGGTCTGCCATCTCCTGGCTAAGAAATTCTTTTTGAATCATATCCGCGATGCTATTCTTTACGAATGCTTCCACACTATCCCGATTGCCCGTGTCTAATGCAAGTATCTCTTTAAATGCAAGTCCTTCCATCACACGATGCATTGCCGTACCACGAAGCGCACCTTGGTTTCCTTTCACCGCACTAGCAATTGTCTCTCGTATATCACGTTGCTTCTGTGGTTCGCCCGATGGCTCATTTGGCATCTCCTGCTCCCATTGGTTCTGTAAACGCAACACAAAATTAGGAATAAGTGACTCTCTCTCTTCGACAAGGAACTCTGGGCGAGCAGCCTCTCCCTCTGAGGCGTCATATTTCTGTACCATAGATGCATGCTTCAATTCAGAAACCGAATACTTACTTTTGCGATTTTCCTCCGATGCATATGGATACTGGAATTCAAAGCTTTCCTTTATCTGTTTCACAAGCTGTTCATCTGCTTCTTTGATCCATGCTTTTTGCTCTGCCAGCGCAATCTTATCTGCTATCGCTTCCGCCATCTCTTCCGTCACAAAATCCTTTGCTTCCACCCACTGCAAATCGTATTTTCCCGGGTAAGAAATGAGTGCTGGGATTACCCAATCCATGTAATTCTTTGCTCCACTTCTTGTGGCAAAGCTTAAGAACTCTCCCTCGTTGGCATTTCCGGTATACTTTTCTGCCATCTTCATTTTGTCTTTAAACACTCCCGTAAGAATTAATTTCTCTTTCGCACGGGTAAGTGCAACATACAGAATTCGAAGTTCTTCTCCAAGATTTTCTAAGTTCATTCGGTTTGCAATCTCATCACGAATCAGACATTTTCGCTTGGTTCTTGGGCGAATCGACATCTCATCTAGTCCAATTCCCAAATCAGAATGCACTACCATACGCTCTTTCTCATCTCGACTATTAAATCCCTTTTGCATTCCTGATACAAATACCACTGGAAATTCTAGACCTTTACTTTTATGGATGGTCATAATATGAACAACGTCCTCGTCCTCTCCGGTTGGTGCTGCATCTCCAAAATCTACATCGTATTTCTGTAACTGATCGATGTAGCGCACAAAATGAAATACGCCCTTGTAGCTGGTTCCCTCGAAGGCGATTGCTTTCTGTAGTAGCATGTCCAAATTCATGGATCGTTTTCTTCCTGCTGGCATCGAAGCTGCATAGCTGTCATAGCCTGTCTCTCGATATATCATGGACAATAGTTCATGGATTGGCGTATCACATACGGCAACACGCAAGCGCTGATACATTTCCCAAAATTGTTTGGCCTTTCCTTCCTCTGCCTGCTCGCAGTAATCCAATGCATTTTCCGCAAAGCTTTTCTTATTGTCCTTCACACGAATCTCTGCCATTTCCTCATTGTCCAAACCTACCATTGGTGAATGAAGGACTGCTGCCATTGGAATATCCTGATAAGGGTTGTCTAGAATACGAAGCATATTAAGAACTGTTTGTACTTCAATTGCCGAAAAGTATCCGGTGGAAGTCTCTACATGGGTTAGGATTCCACAATCATTAAGCACTCCTGCAAAATCCTCTCCCCACCCCTTTAGGCTTCGAAATAGGATTACCACATCCGAATACCGCATTGGACGCATGCTTTTACCATCTCTCTCGCTAACCAGAAGTGTCTCCTTCATTTGCTTGATTTTGGTGGCAACCATACGGGCTTCCATTTGTCTGGTATTATAGTCTTCCATATCTTCTAGCAGTTCGTCTTTTGCATCGTATAGCAGAATTTCGGTTTCCATCTGCGTGCTTTCCCTGTAACTTGCGCCACAATAAAGCGCCGCTTCCTCGTCATATACGACTTTTCCAAGGTCTTCCTTCATCAGCTTAAAGAAGATATCATTTACAGTGTCTACGACTTCTTTACGGCTTCGAAAGTTCTTATGAAGGTCGATTCTTTGTTCTTTTGCCTCTTCTGTTGCAAATCTCTTATATTTCTCCATAAAAAGTTCTGGACGAGCAAGTCGGAATCGATAGATACTCTGCTTAACGTCTCCTACCATGAACATGTTATTACGATCCATTGCCATTCCAGAGATAGCAACCATAATTGCTTCTTGTACCTGGTTACTATCCTGATACTCATCAATCATGATTTCCTCAAATTGTTCCTGAAATTCCTTAGCGGTAGCTGTCGGTTCCTTTGTCTGACCATCCACTAGAATCTGTAAGGCAAAATGCTCGATGTCACTGAAATCCACAATTCGCTTTTGCTTCTTTTGTTCTTCCAATAAAGAAACATACTCTAAGGAAAGGCGTATCAGTTCATCCACATAAGGACGTACATTTTGAATCTGGGCATACAAGGTCTCTAATTCCAGCGCAAAATACTGCTTGCGAAATTCGATAATTTGCTCTTTGTTCTGATCCCGAATTGACTTTACTCGGTCAATTTGTGCCTGCTTGCTTTCCTCTTTTTTTATGGTAGCTGCTCTTACAAATGCAATCTCGGACATTGCTTTTTGCATTTCTTGATAATTTCGAGCTTCTAACAGATGTGCGACTACTGCCTGATCTGCTTCTATAGTCTGTAGATATTTCGTGTATATTTCATCCGTAAGACAAATGTGCTTGATTTTCTCATAGTTGTTCTGCACGTCGAAAAGAATCTCTCGAATGTAATCCGTTATCTCCTGCATCAATGGAGAAGTGCATAATGCCTCAACACTTTCTGTATGATAGGCGGCAGCCAATCCCTGTATCCATTCCTTTGGCCATGGGTCGCTGGAGGACACGCGATAAATCTTTTTTATCATTTCCTTTACCGCGTCACTTCCACGATTGGTAGAATACGCATCCACCAATTGTAAAAAGGCATTGTTGCCCTCTTTCGCGTAGTTCTTTTCGAAAAGAGTCTGCATTACATCCTGCTCTAATAATTTAATTTCTCCCTCATCTGCAATACGGAAATTCGGATCCAAGGATATTTCCTGAAAGTGGTTACGCACTACGTGCAGACAAAAGCTATCAATGGTTGTAATCTGTGCATTATGTATGAGGGTCGATTGTCGCTCTAAATTAGCAGACGGCTCTAGCCCATTTTCTATCCGCTCTACTTCTAGCTTTTCTATCGCTGCTCCAATTCGCTCTCTCATCTCCGCGGCTGCTGCCTTTGTAAAGGTTACAACGAGCAAGCGATCGATATCTACCGGATTCTCTTCATCTGTTATCTTTTGAATAATTCGTTCTACCAATACCGCAGTTTTTCCTGATCCAGCAGCTGCAGAAACAAGGATATTGCGATTGCGGTAATCTATTACTTTTTGTTGTTCTTCGGTCCACTGTGGCATCGTTATTCTCCTTTATTGCGGTATTCTAATACACGTAGTTCTTCCTGCATACGTTCATAGATTTCTTCCTTGGCTATGGAAGCTAGCTTACGCTTTTCGTATCCCTCGATGCGGTTCTCAAATCCGCAAATTGCCCCATATGGACAATACTCACAGCCATCCTTCTGCTTGGTTAAGCATGGATTTACTGCAACCTCTCCTTCCATAATCTCTTTCCCAAAGGATTCTATTTTTGCATCTACATAATTCTTTAGAATTTCAAATTCTTCTGTCGATGCCACCTTAGCTGTCTTAGCCAGTTCTCCATCCTTTTTCACTTCCACTGGAATTACCTGCGACTTGGCACCTTCTTCTTCCACTAAGGTATGATCCATATGCCCGTATATTTCATACCAGTCATTCACCAATCCATCTGGACGAAGTGGTTTCATAATTTGTTCCCGATAGGTATCTTCTGACATTTCCTCAAGTGTTTCTAGCACAGGCTCATCGATATGATAATAGAAGATTCCACCCGGCAGTACCTCTGCGGTTGGATGCTTTGCCTTCGTAAGTTCTTCTGCTGCTCCCAGATAAGCAACCAGCTGTAGTTCTAAGCCATGATATACCGATACTACATCGAATTTCTTGTTTCCTGACTTATAATCAACGATTTTAATATATACTTTTCCTGGCTCTTCATAAGTGTCAAGACGATCAATTTTTCCATCCAATCGCATGGATATTCCATCGCCTAACTTATAGTTCATGGCTTCTAAGCCTTCCTTATGAGAGAATTGAATTTCAAATTCCTTTGGTTCGAAGTCGCCTTTTCTAATTTGCTCCGTTAATACCCACACCGTCTGGTCTAATACCTGCTCCATTCGTTTCACTTGGTGCTTGGTTTCTTCGGTTCCGTAAAGCGAAATAGCCGGATATTCTTCAACGGTTTCCTGCATTGCCATGTGAACCAGGGAAGTACGTATCTCGTCTGGTACATGATGCCAGTCATATTCTGTCTGTGCTAATTTGCGACCATATAGTTCCAGTGCCTGGTGATAGATATTTCCCATATCCATTCCCGTAAAGCCGCCTTCTTCTCGTTCCTTTAGTTGCAATCCGTATTGCAAGAAATGCCAGTATGCACAAGTTGCAAATCGCTCCAAACGCGTTACACTTCCTCTTAATTCTTTTCCATATACGGCCTGCGCCACTGCACTGCTGATTGGCTCCTCTTTGTACTGCAAGTAAGATGCATCTAATATCTTTTCTATTTCCGCCACATGTGTTTCGTTTTCAGACGTTAGAAAGCATTTCGCTAGTGCATACCAGGTTGCATCCTTTTCACCGTGTATCAGATAATCCTTTGCGGAATACATGGTTGAGAAATCTGGCATGCATGTGATATCTTCTATCTCTTCTACCTGTATCTGCGGAAAAATCTTTTTGATATTTCCAACAAGATACGATGGGCGAAGCGTTTTTCCATCTGCATCCAGTGTGCTGTAGCTAATGTTAAGTGCATGCGATGGCTTTGTCATGTTCAAATAGAGGTAGAATTTCTGAATGAATACTTGTTCTCGGGTTCCCGGTGATAATTCTACTTCGCCTTTTGCCAAAAGTTCTCTTTCATACTGAGAGATAATGCCGCCTTCTCGTCCCGCTTTTGGAATAATTCCATCATTAACTCCAATAAAGAATAGAACTTTTACATGATTGAGTCGCGTTCTTTCAATGTCACCTAATATAACGTTATCATATCCCGGTGGAATACTCGCTACCTTCGCTGCCGATAATCCCGCATCTAATACTTCTATAAATTCTTCTATAGTAAGCGTATCCTCCCCAATAAGGGTGACCATCTTGTCAAAAACATCCATTACGATTCCATAGATTTGTTCATATTCCTTTGCTTTCGCCTGCATGCCATCCTGCAGGCACGCCTTTTCCTTCTCAAATAGCGTACGCTCTACTTCTAGCTTTACTAGCAGTTCGTAAAGACTCATTATTTGTGTTTCTACCGTATTTTTATGGCGAAATACTTCATACAGTGGATGCAGCGTATCATATACCTTCTCGCGAAGCTCCTCCATCTGAAGTGCATCAAAAGAAAGCCCTCTCTTCCTTAATCCTTGAAAGGACTTGCTCCATCCTCTTTCATTGTTGATTCCGAAGGCCAATATGAAGTTCTCCAAATGATCGATTTCATCGGTGCTCAATGGACCAAATCCTGCTCGCAAAAAACGAAATACAGATTCGTAAGAAAAGTTCGTATGTACCACTTCCAGAACGGCTCGAAGCATCTCTATCATGGGATGGAATACGATTTCCTTTGTTTTATCTAAGAAATAAGGGATATCATATTTGCCAAATATGTCTTGTGCATAGTTTGCATAGGTTTCTACTGCACCAGTTACAACCGCTATATCTTTGTAACGATATCCTTTTTCCCGCACGAGAGCATTGATTTGTCGCACCGTGTACTCCAACTCTTCTTTTGGATTCTTTACACGTGTGATTGTAATCTCTCCTGGCACTTCACGATAACGCATATAACTATTGCGGAATAAATTCTGCTCCATGAAGAAAATGGATGGTGCTTCCTTAAATCGCTTTCTGTCGCCGCCGTCCAATACCACTGGTGGAAGTACTTCTATGTGAAGCTCATCGCAAATTTTGGTTAGGGTTGCTATCGTTTGCTTTGACATATCAAATAGTTCCTGCACCCCTTTGCTGTGATAGAAGTCTTCTTTCGCATCAATGGTCAAGGATACCTGCATACGATCTACCACGGGAAGCAGCTTTCGAATTAACATATTTTGGATAGGGGTAAAGCCTGTAAAACCGTCCAACACCAGCACACTATCCCTTAAGATTCTTGATTCTTCAACCACTTCGCATAATACCGTAAGAATTTCTTCTGAAGTAATATAATTTCCTTCCATATATTGCTGAAATCCTTCATATACGGTTATGATGTCCTTTAGCTTTGCTGTAAGCACAGGACTTGCAATATCTTTTTCTACAAACTCGCGCAAGGTATCTGGTGTTACATGATACTGCTTTAATTCTGAAATCAGAGATTTTACTTCTCCGATGTAACCCATACGATTGAGATTTGGGCGCAACACGCTTAATTGTTCTTCTCTTTCTTGAGCCACCTTGCGCAAAACCAAATTTTTTCCGGTCTCCTCTAGCACGACAAAGTTGGTCTTTCCGAGCTCGTCAAAAATACGATACGCCAAGCGTTGAAAGCTCAAGATATCTATATTCATTATGGCTTTGCCTCGTGATAAGTCTACCAGTTCTCTCTGTGTCTGCATGGTAAACTGCTCTGGCACTACCACTAAATAGTCTTTTGTCGGATTTGCTGCAGCTTCCTTCACAAGCTGCTCATACATATATACGGTCTTTCCACTTCCTGAATTTCCAAGCACAAATTGAAGTGACATCTTCTATCCTCTCATTCCCATGTTTTGTTCTGTCTTATTCTGTTATGTCTTATGTTGCTGCTTTGTATGCTTCTTTCTGCGACGCCTTATCATGTTGCCTTGTTTGTTTCTTTGTAATGCTTACATATGTCCTGTAGACAACATCTCTCACAATATGGCGCAGTGCGAGCGGTACACACATCTCTGCCATGATCTACCAAACGGTGGCATAAATGATTTCCTTCTTCTGGCGGAACAATCTTCCACAATGCCATCTCTACCTTTTTCGGATCCTTTTCCTTCTCCACCAAGCCAATGCGATTGCACAAGCGGATGCAATGTGTGTCAGTTACAATTGCTGGTTTTCCATACACATCACCAAGAATTAAATTTGCGCTTTTTCGCCCTACTCCTGGCAAAGAAAGAAGCTCGTCCATTGTGTCTGGCACCTCACCATGAAATTCTCGTATTAGCATTTCCATGCAAGCTTTGATGTCACGCGCTTTGCTTTTTCCAAGTCCACACGGATGCACAATGGCTTCAATTTCCTCCACTGGCGCATTGGCCAATTCTTCCATCGTCGGAAACTTTGCATATAAATCCTTCACAACCACATTTACTCGGGCATCGGTGCACTGTGCCGCCAAGCGTACACTCACCAATAGCTTCCATGCTTCTTCATATTCCAGGCTA
>JAZUHO010000055.1:0-16791 GCA_045641745.1 Agathobacter sp.
TAAATTGGTAACACCAATCGTTGCAGCAACCGTAGTAACAGCAATCGGATTTTCACTTCTTGTAGTAGGAGCGGATTCCTTTGGTGGTGGAAGCAGTAATCCAGGCTTTGGATCAGCTGAGAACTGGATACTTGGAACAGTGACCTTACTCAGTTGTATCCTATTTAATATATTTGCAAAATCTTATTGGAAACAGCTATCCGTGCTATTTGGATTAGTTGTTGGATATATTTTGGCATTGATAATGGGGGTTGTGGATTTTTCTGCGTTGGCAGATACAAGCATCGTTGCATTGCCACATATTATGCCTTTTCAAATGGAGTTTCATGTCGATGCAATTATTGCATTCGTATTAATTTTCCTAGTTTCTGCAACAGAAACGATTGGTGATACATCAGCGCTTGCTTCCTCCGGATTAGGAAGAGACGTAACAGCCAAAGAGACGGCTGGCTCCTTGGCTTGTGACGGATTCGTGAGTGCATTATCATCCCTCTTTGGATGCATGCCAATTACTTCATTTAGCCAAAATGTTGGACTGGTTGCCATGACAAAGGTAGTTAACCGATTTGTTATAGGAACAGGTGCAATGATTATGATTATTGCAGGAATCTTCCCAGTAGTGGGTGCGCTTTTGGCGACACTTCCAAGTGCAGTTCTCGGGGGCTGTACCATTATGATGTTTGGTACCATCGTGATTAGTGGATTACAGATGATTGGAAAATGCGGGTTCTCCCAGAGAAACATAACAATTTCTGCATTGTCGCTTAGTATTGGACTAGGATTTACACAGCTTCCAGACTTATTTGCAATATTCCCAAGTATTGTGCGCTCTGTATTTGCTGAAAACTGTGTAGCTGTTGTATTCCTTACAGCAATCCTATTAAACCTCGTTCTTCCAAAAAATATGGAAGCAAGTAAATAGGAATATTACATAATGTAATACATGAGGTATTACATCAAAAGTAGCACATCAGCATATAGACGAAGAGAGAAACTGCTAGAACCTAAAAAGAGTGTGCAAGATAACAGCAAGAGGTAGAAATACCTCTTGTTTTTTTGTTCTCGTCGCCTTTTCAAAAAGAAGGAAAAGGCGTATGATTACTTAGGAAAAATGAAAAGAAGGGAAAGAGGATAAAGTATGAAAGTAACTGATAAATGGGATAATTGGATGGATTTCATCCGGCCAAACAAATATAAAGTAAAAGAATACATTATCAAAGATGGGAAAAAACATCCAATTGCAATTATATGTCCAGGAGGGGCATACCAAATGGTTTGTAGCGCTGGAGAGGGAAAACCATTTGCGAAGTACTTAAATAGCAAGGGAATTTCTGCGGTAGTTGTGTTCTATCGTGTCAAAAATAAAGCACTGTATCCGAATCCACAGGATGATCTTGCAAAAGCTGTGGCCTATGTGGTAAGTAAAGCGCAAGAGTGGAATCTAGATATGGAACATTATTCGGTATGGGGGTCATCTGCAGGTGGACATTTGGTAGGCTCATTTGGAACGAAAAATATGGGATATGGGAAGTACCAGCTCCCAAAACCTAATGCACTCGTGCTTACCTATCCAGTGGTAACGATGACAGAACTTACACACGAACAAACAAGATCAAATTTGCTTGGAACAAAGCCGACGAGGGAGCAGATTGCATTTGCGAGTATTGAGCAAAATATAACAGAAGAATATCCAGACACCTTCGTGTGGTGTGGCGATGCTGACAATACAGTGGATCACAGAAACAGTCAGATGTTGGCTTCCGCATTGGAGGAAAAAGGCGTTCGCCACAAACTCATCGAGTATCCCAACGTAGATCATGGAGTAGGACTTGGCGCGGGATTAGCTTGCGAAGGTTGGATAGAAGAGGCAGTCAAATTCTGGCTTGGCGCGTAGTAAAGGCGTGAAGTAAGGAATCAAAATTATGCAAAAGAAGTTTATAAAATCAATAGCGGTGCATCGGATGCTGGCGTGCATTTTATTTCAGCTGTTCCTTTTATGGGCGTTGAGCGGATGTGTGCGCGTACAAATACCGGAAAGTACCCAAGGAATTTCGCCTTTTTCCGGAGCCGCAATTGCTGAAATAAATGGAAATGTACCGTTCTTTACAGCGGAAGAAAAGGCGTGCACGGATTACTTTGAAATCTATAGTGAATTGGACACACTGGGACGCTGCGGAGTAGCCTTCGGAAATGTATGCAGGGAGTCGCAGCCAACCGAAAAGCGTGGAGAAATTGGCTCTGTAAAGCCAAGTGGATGGCACACAATCAAATATCCAGAGCTCATAAATGGAAATTATTTGTACAATCGCTGCCATTTAATTGGATTTCAATTGATGGGGGAAAATGCGAATCCTCAAAATTTAATTACAGGAACTAGATATTTGAACGTTGTAGGAATGCTACCATTCGAAAATGCGGTAGATGATTATGTGGAGGAAACCCAAAATCATGTGTTGTATCGAGTAACCCCTGTTTTTGAAGGCAGTAATCTTGTTGCATCAGGAGTTTTGATGGAAGCCTATTCTGTGGAGGATCAAGGGGCAGGAATCCAGTTTTGCGTTTTCTGTTATAACGTACAGCCGGGGATTGCAATTGATTATGCAACAGGAGAATCCTGGGAAGATGCAAACGTTGTCGTAGAAGAGGGCGAGTATCGCTTTAATAGGAATGAAAGGGGAATGGCGAAAGGAATTTGATATATAAAGTCATAGATTTACAATTTAAGAAAAACTACGATACGATGTATTTTAGTTGTCCGCAAATTGCGGGCAACTTTTTTTGTAGAAAAAAAACAAATTTTGCTTGTTAGTTGCGACTAACTGTGATAAGATAGTTGAGTTAGAGTGAACTAACCACACCGGGAGTTAACGTCAATAGACAAAAAAATTTTACAAAAGAAAATGAGAGGTAAATAGAATCAGATGATAAAGAAACGATTACTTGGTTTAGTGCCAGAATCTAAAAGATATATAGCGGCTAATGTTATTTTTCAGTGGTTTGGAATGTGTAGCAACGTAGTGATGGTTTACACAATTGCATATTTGTTGAATAGAATGATAAAAGGGGAAAAAGTATCCTATGTTAGCAGTGCGGTGATTATAACTATTACTGCATTGGTGCGAATTATTTGCATCAAGCTTGCTTACACAGCGTCCTATCAAGCCTCAAAAAATGTGAAAAGAACATTAAGAGGGCTACTTTACGAAAAAATCCTGAAACTGGGGTCTTCGTATACAGATCATGTAACCACTGCCGAGGTGGTACAGCTTGCGGGTGAGGGGGTAGAACAGCTTGAGACATATTTCGGACAATATATGCCACAGTTCTTCTATTCATTTTTGGCACCAATTACGCTGTTTTTTGTAATCCGCCCTATCAATACAAAGGTAGCTGCAGCTCTTTTGGTATGTGTACCTCTTATTCCAGTATCGATTATTATTGTTCAAAAAATTGCAAAAAGACTTCTCAAAAATTATTGGGGGCAGTACGCAAAACTTGGAGATCATTTCCTTGAAAATCTTCAAGGACTTACGACACTTAAGATATATCAAGCTGATGGGGCACGTCATGAAGAAATGAATAAAGACGCGGAGCATTTCAGAAGGACAACGATGAAGGTGCTTACCATGCAATTAAATTCCATCATTGTCATGGATATAGTCGCATATGGCGGAGCTGCATTTGGCATTATTCTTGCGATACTAGGATATGTTGGCGGGGATATAGACTTTTTGGGGTGTTTTGTTATCATCCTGCTTTCGGCAGACTTTTTTTTACCAATGAGACAGTTGGGGGCTTTTTTCCATGTGGCCATGAACGGAATGACAGCAAGTGATAAGATTTTTGCCATTCTTGATTTGCCAGAGGAAATGGAAAAGAGTGCAATGCCAACATCATCTGAAATAGTAATGCAAGAGATGCATTTTGGCTACTCAGAGAATAAAGAAACTTTGCATGGGATAAATCTGCAATTTTCAAAAGGCTCTTTTACGGCAATTGTAGGAGAATCTGGTTGTGGAAAGTCCACAATTGCAGGAATTCTTACCAAAAGAAATAAAGGGTATCAAGGAAGTGTGAAGCTCGGAGATGTAGAGCTGGCGGACATAAATGAAAGAGAACTTATGAAAAATATCACACTCATAAGTCACAATAGCTATATCTTTAAAGGAACACTGAAGGAAAATCTCCTTATGGGTAAGCCAGAGGCTACTGACGAGGAACTTATGGAGGCACTTGAAAAAGTAAGCTTGCTAGAGTTTGTGAAAGCGGAGGGGGGACTGGAATTGCCATTGCTAGAAGGTGGTGCAAACCTTTCCGGTGGGCAGAGACAAAGACTTGCTTTGGCAAGAGCATTATTACACGATTCTCCTATCTATATTTTTGACGAAGCAACCTCAAATATTGATGTTTTGAGTGAGGACATTATTATGAATTTAATTCTCTCCATGACACAGGAGGAGAAGGATAAGAAAACGGTGATTCTAATTTCACACAGACTTGCTAATGTAGTTAAAGCAGATAATATCTATGTTATGGAATCCGGTAAGATAATTCAGTCGGGAATGCATGAAGAGTTAAAGAAAGAAGTTGGTGTCTATCAGAAATTATGGGAGGAACAAGAGGCATTGGAACATATGCTAAAGGAGGGCGTGCAATATGAATAGAAGTAGTTTAAACGTAATGAAAAGGCTCCTTAAACTGGTAAAACCGCTTACTGGCACAATGATTCTAGCAGTAACAATGGGGGTGCTTGGTCATCTGTGCGCTATCTTTATTCCGATACTTGGTGGACTTGCAATAGCCGGTGGATCAATAAAAATCATATGTATCATACTTCCGATAGTAGCAATACTTAGAGGTGTTTTTCATCTATTGGAACAGAATCGTAACCACTATTTGGCGTTTAAGCTGTTAGCCCTTATTAGAGATAAGGTTTTTGGAGCACTTAGAAGGCTTGCGCCTGCAAAATTGGAAGGAAGGGATAAGGGGGATCTGATTGCCGTAATTACAGCGGATATAGAACTTTTAGAGGTCTTTTATGCACATACCATCAGCCCGATTTTTATAGCATTGATTGTATCGGTGATTATGACGGGAGTGATTGGAAATATGCATCCGATACTGGGAGCGATTGCTTTTTTCGCGTATGTTGTGATAGGAGTGTTTGTTCCAGTTATCGTAGCAAAAAGGAGCAAAGTCTATGGTCAGCAATTTAGAATAGAATTTGGAAAGCTTGATGCATTTGTTCTTGATAGTTTAAGAGGCGTAAAGGAAAGCATTCAGTATGGTGTTGGCGAAAAGCGTTTAAAAGAAATCTATCAATATTCCGATATGCTTTCAGAAAGAGAAAGGAAGCTTAAGGGAGCTGGAGGAACCAGTGCAGCCATAACCAGCGGAATTATACTTTTATTCGATGTTCTTATGGTATTTGCGTCAGCGATTCTTTTGGATAAAGGGATTATTAATTCTAGAAGTGCGGTAGTATCTGTAATAGCGCTTATGAGTAGCTTCGGCCCGGTAATTGCCCTTGCAAATCTTGGAACAGGCATTCAGAATACCATAGCTGCGGGAAACCGAGTTTTAGATATTCTTGACGAGGATCCAATTGTGGACGAGATAACCAACGGAAAGAATATATGTTTTTCAGGTGCTACATGCGAAAACATTGATTTTGCTTATGGGAATGAGAAAATCCTAGATAAATTCTCAATAAGTATTCCAAAAAGCGGAATTGTTGGAATCATTGGCAAGAGTGGAAGTGGAAAATCAACTTTCCTTAAACTTCTTATGCGATTTTGGGACATTAATTCTGGAACCCTCGAAATATCAGGTGAACCAATTAAAAATATCAATACTTCATCTTTAAGGAATGCCGAGAGCTTTGTAACACAGGAAACAGTACTTTTTCATGATAGTATTGAAAGAAACCTGTTATTAGCAAACCCAAAAGCCACTCATGAACAGGTAGTAGAGGCCTGTAAAAAAGCGTCTATACATGAATTCATCGAAGCATTGCCGGAAGGTTATCAGACGAATATAGGAGAGCTTGGAGAAAACTTATCTGGAGGGGAGCGTCAGAGACTGGGACTTGCTAGGGCGTTTTTACATAATGCACCACTAATTCTACTTGATGAACCTACTAGCAATTTGGATAGCTTGAATGAAGCAGTTATTCTTAAAGCCTTAAAGGAATTTTGCAAAAACAAAGCAGTGATACTTGTAAGCCATAGAAAATCAACTATGTGTATTGCTGAGAAAATCATTTCTGTTGAAAATGGAAGAGTAAGTTAATGATAGCGGGTAGGAATACTCCTGCCCGTTATATTTAAAGCGTTGAGTTAGCAATGACTAACTAAAAATAGAACGAGAGGGGGAGATATCCGTTGACGCATGAGGAAATAACAATAAAGCGAGAAAAAGAGAAGAAAACAGTCCGGCTTATGATTGAAATATACTGCCATAAAAAGCATGGAACAAGAGGCGTTGCTCTGTGTGATGCGTGTACAGAACTGGCAGATTATGCAACAGCACGAGTAGAACATTGCCCATATATGGCGACTAAGACCTTTTGCTCTGCCTGCAAAACGCACTGTTATAAACCGGAAATGCGGGAACGTATTCGGAAAGTTATGAAATTCTCAGGGCCGAGAATGCTTATCTATAGTCCGAGAATGGTTATTAAACACAAATTTAAAAACCGTTCCGTGTGAATAGCGAAATATTACACTTGACAGCCTGATGTAAACAGTGTATGCTAATGCTGTTAGCAAACGCTGTTTACAAAAGGAGAGATATATGCCAAAGGACAAAACATTTAGTCATCAGAAAATAAATAAGGCAATATATGAAGAATTTATTGAAAAAGGCTATGAAGCGGCATCTGTAAGGAGCATAGCAAATCGGGCAGGAATGACTGCAGCTGGTTTATATAGACATTATCCTGATAAAGAGGCTATGTTTGTTGCATTTGTTAAGCCGCTGGTAAATGAAATAGATGAATGGCAATGTGCGCATAAGAAGAATCATTACGATTTATTAAAAGCGGGAGTGAAGGATAGAAAGCAGTTGATGGAGGACTCTAATGTTGATTTGATTAGAGATGTTCTGTTCCCTAATAAAGAGGTATTTAGAATCCTTGTTAATGGGGCGCAGGGAACGGTGTATGAGAATTATGTCCATGAATTTGTCAATAGACAACAGGCTGATATGAAAGAAGCTTTACAGGAAATGAAAAAATATGGGTTTAATCCTAATATTCCTGGGGACGAAGAAATGCACATTATTATAAGTGCTTATGTCACCGCCGGATTTGAACCAATAATACACAATTATTCGAAGGAGAAAATGGAATCATGTCTAGAAACAATAAATCGATTTTTTGCACCAGGATGGATGAATATGATGGGATTATAAAGGAGCCGAAAGGCTCCTTTTTAATTTGGTTAGCGAACAAAAATGATATTAGTTGGCTAACAAATAGGGTTAGCGTTAGCTAACTAAAACAAATACATATAAAAGGAGACGAGAAATGAATCAGAAATCAAACAAATTATCAGTGAAGGACCTTGTCGTCACAGGAGTATTTACAGCGCTCATGGTGGTATTTGCGTTAGTGGGAGGGATGGTTTTTGCCGCAAACCCAGCAATAACGTTTTTCATGCCGGCAGGGAGTGCGCTGCTATGCGGTCCCATTTTTTTACTACTTATAGCAAAAGTTCAAAAGAGATGGAGCCTAAGTATCATGGGTATCATATTCTGCATTATCTGGTTTTTAACAGGAATGCATCCAGCATTTGCAATTGGATATCTATTGATGTCGATTGTTGCAGATTTAGTATCTGGAATAAAAGGATATAAAAGTAGAATTTTTAATCTATTCGCATATGTTTTGTTCTCTTTGGGGGCGACAGGCTCATATCTAGTTTTTTTCATCAATCCAGAGAGATGGGCTGAAACAATGCTAGGCAATGGAACTGAGCAGAATTATATTGATACAATGCGTGCTTCTGGAACCGCCTCAATGTGCATTCTTATGTTTGTAGCAGTAATTGTAACTGCCGTAATTAGTGGCGGGGTGGGAAATCTATTATTAAAAAAACAGTTTGAGAAAGCAGGAATTACCGCGTGATTAAGGAAGAAAAGAGCTTATATATAGATCCAAGAATCAAATTATTGATGTTAATATGCTGCGTACTGTTTGGCTGTTTTGCACCGAATTTGCTATTTCAGTTAGGGCTTGTTGTTATAATCAGCATTATTGGCCTTGCTTTGGGAGAGTGGAAAAAAGCCTTCAGAGGATTAATAGGGTACATACTGATCTGTATTTTTACGGTTTGGATTATGGGAGTTGCCGCTGGAATAGTCCGGACGATGTTTATTGCTTTCTTAGGGTTGTTTCATAAAGTATATGCCTGTGGAATGCTAGCTGACATTTTTGTTTCGACAACAAAAGTCAATGAATTTATGTATGCAATGGGGAAACTTAAAATACCTAAAACCATTATTATTCCAATGGCAGTGATGATTCGTTATGTACCAGCCATCAGAGAAGACTGGGGAGCAATAAAAGATGCAATGCGTCTTCGAGATATCAATCTATCATTCTTACAGGTTATCTGTCACCCGATTATGTCTGCCGAGTGTATCTATGTTCCGCTTATGATGTCATCTTCAAAAGCCGCAGATGAGCTAACGATAGCTGCAGTTACAAGAGGGATTGAAACACCTGGAAAAAGAACCTGTTTACTGGATACAAGATTATCAAAGATGGATTATTTGCTCTGCGCCTTTTCTATTATTTCAGTGATTTGTGAGGTGATTATAAATAATGTTGGAATTTAGAGATGTTTCTTTTCACTATTGTGGATCGGAGGAAGGGGTAAAAAATATCAATTTGAAAATAGAAAAAGGCCAATGTGTTCTTGTTACCGGGAGGAGTGGCTGTGGAAAGACGACACTTACTCGCTTGGTAAATGGTTTGGCTCCAGCATATTTTGATGGCGAGTTAAAAGGCGAAATTTTACTCGATGGGGAAAGCATTTTGGGTAAACCAATTTATGAATTGTCTAAGAAAGTAGGTTCTGTATTTCAGAATCCACGTACACAATTTTTCAATGTTGATACAGACAGTGAAATAGCGTTCGGGTTGGAAAATTTCGGGGTCCCGTCAGAAGAAATAAAAAGGCGAGTTAGAGAGACTGGTAAAAAACTTCGGATAGAAAACCTGATTGGAAGAAATGTATATGAACTATCGGGTGGCGAAAAGCAGAAAATAGCCTTTGCATCTGTATATGCAATGGACACGGAAATAATCCTGCTAGATGAACCATCCTCGAACTTGGACGAGAACGCAATGAAAGAATTATGTAGTTGCCTTAAAGAAATGAAATTACAGGGGAGAACAATACTTATTTCAGAACACAGGCTGGCATATCTGCTTGGTGTAATAGACAGAGTTCTCTATATGGATGATGGGAGAATTGCTGCAGATTATACCATTAAGGATTTTCTTTCTCTTTCGGATGAAGAACGCCATCAGATGGGCTTAAGAGGAATAGAAAGTGATGCTTCGCTTTTTTCGAAAGAAGAGAAAGCTAAGGGCGAATTATTGCTTGAAATTTCTAACGGAGCGATTCGGCATGGGAAAAGAGAGTTACTTTCGGAGATTCATATAAAGGCCTTTCGGGGAGAGATAATTGCAATAACTGGTCGCAATGGCATCGGAAAGACGACATTATCAAGAACATTATGTGGCGTGCATAAAGGTTTTTCTGGCGATTATGAGTGGAAAGGAGAGCCCATTAAGAGAAAGAAACGATCAATCAATTCGTACATGGTTATGCAGGATGTGGGATATGAATTGTTCGCTGAGTCCGTGTTGAAAGAATGTTCATTTGGAATACGGGATTATGACGCAAACAATGTTGAAGAAACATTGAAGATGTTGGATTTGTGGGAATTTAGGGACCGTCATCCCAACACTCTTTCAGGGGGACAAAAACAAAGACTGGCTGTAGCAGTCAGTATGATATGCAAAAAAGAACTATTGGTATTTGATGAACCTACAAGCGGACTTGATTATGAGAGTATGCGAAAGGTGGCTGAATTACTTAAAAAACTAGCGGAAGGTGAATGCACAATTTTGGTTGTAACTCACGATAAAGAGTTTATAAGAGAAGCATGCACCAGAACGATAAATTTAGGAGAGTGATACAAATGAAAAATAAAAAAGATAGCACTGTCTCATGGATTTTGCATTGGGCAGGAAGAGCAAAGGGCTCATTCATAGTAAGCGTTATATTTGCGATTCTTAATGTGGCGTGTAAACTGATTCCGTATTTTGTAATTGGTAAGCTTATCACACTTTATATGAGAGGGGAAAAAGGCATCGCGGAGTATATGGTTCCAATAGGAATCATAGCAGGCGCTTTCATTTTGGCTGAAATATGTCATTTTATATCCACGACCACATCTCATAAAGTAACGTTTGAAATATTAGGACAGATTAAAAAGGAAGCTTTGGATAAGCTTGCTAAGGTTCCTCTTGGATATGTAAAGGATACGGGAGCCGGTACTTTTAAAAATGTAATTGTTGAAAGAGTGGATAGCATAGAGCCTACTTTAGCACACATGATTCCAGAAGTATCAGCGGGAGTAATGGCTCCCATCGTATTAATTATATATTTCTTCACGGTAGACTATCGGATTGCATTATTTGCATTAATCCCAGTTGTTGTAGGATTTATCTGTAGCATCGGAATGTTCAAGGGTATGAACGAAAGTGCCGAATACGCATTTCAGAAGACAAAGGAATTAAATGATGTTTCGGTGGAATATATCAATGGAATTGAGGTAATAAAGGCTTTCGGAAAAACGGAAAGCTCTTATGAAAAGTTCAAGTTAGCCGCGAAAGCCGGTGCAGATTGTTATATTGATTGGATGAGAAGATGTATATGGCCACAGACGCTTATGATGGCAATTTGTCCATACCTTCTTTTATCCGTATTACCAGCGGGGGCATATTTCATTTCGAATGGAACGCTCGCAGTAAACGATTATGTGACTTGTATCATTTTGTCTATTGGCATCATTGGACCATTTATGACAGTAATGGGATATATGGATGATATTAGAAAACTTGGTGCGATTGTTGGCGATGTTACTGGTATCCTTAATCAGCCGGAATTGACTAGGCCTTCAGAGAGTGCAAAACTTCCAGTGGATTCAACCATTGTCTTAAATGATATTCACTTTGGATATCACGACAAAGAGATTCTTCATGGAATCAGTATGGAGTTAAAGGACGGTGAGGTAAATGCCATCGTTGGACCATCCGGCAGTGGTAAGTCAACAATAGCAAAGCTTATCGCCTCTATGTGGGATATAAGTAGCGGAAGTATTGAGATTGGCGGAGTTAAGATGTCGGATATGTCCTTAAAGGATATTAATGACAGAATAGCATATGTAGCACAGGACAATTATCTATTTGACAGAACGATAATGGAAAATATTCGAATGGGCAGACCTGATGCTAGCGATGAAGAAATTATTGAGATAACAAGGAAGAGTGGCTGTTATGACTTTATTATGAATCTGGAGAATGGATTTGAGACAGTTGTAGGGGGCGCTGGAGGACACCTTTCCGGAGGGGAAAGACAAAGAGTTTCTATTGCCCGAGCTATGCTTAAAAACGCTCCTATTATTATTCTTGACGAGGCTACTGCCTATACGGATCCGGAGAATGAAGCAATTCTCCAGATGTCTCTTGGAAAACTTACGAGAGGAAAAACTTTGATTGTAATCGCGCATAGACTGTCCACGATAGTGGATGCAGACAAAATCTTCGTTGTAAAGGATGGAAATCTTGTGGCACAGGGAAAACATGAAGAACTTTTAAGAGATAGTAGCTTGTATGCTAGGATGTGGGAATCTCATATCGCTGGAAAAGATGAAGTAGTGAAAGGAGGGAAAGTAAAATGATTAAGTCATTAAAAGCATTTTTTGAATTTTGTGGAGAGGAAAATACAAAAAAGTTTTATAAAGCAATTGCGCTTAACGTGGTAGCTTCCCTTGCGAACGCAGTTAAGATTCCTGCGATCATGCTTATTTTGCAGGCAATTGTACAGGAAAATCTTGACAGCAAGGCAATCATTGGTTCATTGGCAATCATGCTTGTAGGTCTTTTTATTACTGTAATTTGTAAGCGCTTTTCAACTATGCTTCAGACCGAAGCAGGATATAACAGTGCCGCCTTTAAGCGAATTGATATGGCAAGACATTTAAGATACCTTCCAATGGGATATTTCAATAAAAACAGCTTGGGAACTATTACGAATGTAGTAACAAACACGATGGAATCTTTAAGTGATGTCGGTACAAGGGTAGTAATGGTTACCACTGCAGGGATAATCGATACAGCTGTAATATTGATTCTTGTAACAGTATACGATTACCGAATCGGAATAATCGGAGTGATTGGAGTCCTCCTTTTCTTTTTCTTGCAGAGCATAAAGATGAAGATGGGAAAGAGCGTATCTTCTGAAAAGGTTGAAAGTGATCGAGAAATGATTTCACAGATTATGGAATACTTAAAGGGAGTTGCAGAAGTAAAATCCTTTAATCTGTATGGCGAAACATCAGAAAAGTTAAATGAAGCAATTTCAAAATCTGCGAAATGTAATGCCCGTTCCGAGATGGTGTTTATGCCTATTGTAACACTACAAAATATTGTGCTTAGACTTATTGGAGCTGCAATGGTATTTGCCAGTGCATTCTTCTATGTATGTGGAACAATGGATAGTGTTAATGCAATTGGTATGTCAATTTGTTCCTTTATGATATTTGGATCGCTAGAAAATGTAGGAGTTTTTTCATCACTACTTAGAATATTGGATATCTGTGTGGAAAAGGGAAATGAGATTTTAAATATTCCTGGTATGAATATTTCAGGAGAAGATGTCACTCCAGCGAATTATGATATCGAATTGGAAAATGTTGATTTCTCTTATGGTAAACGAAAGATTATTGACAAAATAAGCTTATCGATACCTGAAAAAACCACCACAGCAATTGTAGGACCTTCCGGTGGTGGCAAATCGACTCTTTGCAATCTTATCTCCAGGTTCTGGGATATTGATAATGGAAGCATTACCTTAGGAGGAAAGAATATTAAAGAATACAGCATTGATAGTTTAATGAAAAACTTTAGTTTCGTATTTCAAAATGTTTATTTATTTTCAGATACCATAGCAAACAATATACGCTTCGGAAATCCATCAGCTTCTATGGATGATGTAATTGCCGCAGCAAAAAAGGCTTGTTGCCATGATTTCATTATGGAGCTTCCTGATGGATATAATACAGTGGTTGGTGAAGGTGGTGGCACACTTTCTGGTGGCGAAAAGCAACGAATTTCCATCGCAAGAGCCATTATGAAAGATTCGCCGATTATCATCCTGGATGAAGCTACTGCTAATGTTGACCCAGAAAATGAGAAGGATCTGGTTAGCGCCATCGATGAACTTACGAAAGAAAAAACAATTATTATGATCGCACATAGATTAAAAACCGTGAGAAATGCTGACCAGATAATAGTAATCGATAAAGGAAAGGTTGCCGAACAGGGAAATCATAGTAGCTTGATGGAAATCAACGGCATATATAAGAGATTTATAGACGCAAGAGAATATGCTGTTGGATGGAAACTATAGGTAGGGATTTCCGTTAGGTGGATAACGATATGCAAGCGATTTTGATAAGCTTATTGCAGTAATGAGCGAAAGGAATATGCTTTGATTTAAAAGGGGTGTGCAAAAGCACTGCAGGCGTGATAGTTTTTGCTATTAGCTGCATAAGTGGAATAGTGCTTGACAAAATATAAACGGTCGTTTACAATGCAGAATGTAAACACTCGTTTATATTTTGCGCGATTCCATTAGACGAGAAATGAGCCACAGAAGATTGTGTTTTGAAAAAATAGTAAAATATATGGAACCAGACGACTAACGCAGAGTTCATTGTAAATACAATGGAATTCTGCGCTTTTTCTATTTATGAAAGAGTGCGGAAAATATTTGAGCAGTTATATAAGGCAAGAAGAATTTGGAAGGAGAGTTATTATGGCATCAAGTAAAGAATATTTAGAGTATATATTAGAACAATTATCAGATTTTTCGGATATTACATATCTTACTTGAGCTGTTCAATGCTATGTATGACGAATTACCAGTGACGAAAAACAAGAAAAGGCGGTGAAAAACATGGAAGTAAGAGCAAGAGTAATCATTCAGGAAAAAGGATTATATACCATAAACTATGAGGGGACAGATAGAATAGCAGAAGTATCTGGAAAGTTTAGATATGAAGCGGGATCCGTGGCGGATTTTCCGACCGTAGGAGACTATGTTGTTGCGTCATGGCCCGAGGATGGGAGTCATTCGATTATAAGCAATGTATTTCCAAGAAAAAGCGCATTTGTTAGAAAGTCAGCTGGTACCATAAATGAAGAACAGGTAGTTGCTGCAAATATCGATACGGTTTTTATCTGTATGTCACTTAATCAAGATTTCAATCTTCGTAGAATGGAAAGATATATTGCCGTGGCCTGGGATAGTGGAGCTACTCCAATTGTAGTGTTGACAAAGTCGGATTTGTGTGACAATGTGGTAGAAAAGGTCGCGGAAGCGGAACGTGTTGCTGTGGGTGTAGATATAATTACTACATCATCAAAAGAAGAGGATATAGATAGCTTAAGCCAGTATCTGGTTAATGGAAAAACGTATGCGTTTATTGGTTCTTCTGGTGTTGGGAAATCTACACTTATTAATACTCTGATTGGAGAAAATACGCTAAGAACAGCTGGCATTAGAGAAGATGATGATAAAGGAAGACATACCACAACACATCGGGAGCTTATTGCGCTTAAAAATGGTGCATTTGTAATTGATACACCGGGTATGCGAGAACTTGGGCTTATGAATAGTGAGGAAGGTGTAGAAACTGCATTTTCCGATGTCGAAGAATTAATATCGCTTTGCAGATTTTCTAATTGTACGCACACAAATGAACCTGATTGTGCGGTGTTAAAGGCAATATCAGAAGGTGGTTTGCCGATAGACAGATGGAGCTCATATAGGAAGCTGATGACGGAAAACTTATATAATACAAATGAGGCTGAGTATATGAAAGCCAAAAAAGCAAAATTCAAGGAGATTGCTAAGACTAACAAAAGAAGGAACAAGAAATGAATGTGAATGAAACGGAATACAAAGTAATAAAACTCCTAGGTAAAGGAAAAGGCGGGTATTCGTATTTAGCTGAGAACAGTGGCCAGGAATATGTTTTAAAGCAAATTCATCATGAACCCTGTGATTATTATCAATTTGGCAATAAGATTCAGTCTGAAATAGATGATTACAAGAGATTAGTAAATATTGGAATAAAAATGCCTAAGATGCTTGCTGTAGATATGGAAAATGAAAGAATACTTAAAGAATATATTGCGGGCAAAACAGTGTATGATCTTGTAAAAGAAGGCGTGGATGTTAGCGATTACGTTGCGCAGGTGAAGTGCATGTGCACTTTATTATATGAGCATGATACGAATATTGACTATTTTCCGACCAATTTTGTGGTTCATGATGGTATAATTTATTATATCGATTATGAGTGTAATGACTATATGGAAGAATGGAATTTTGAAAACTGGGGAATAAAGTATTGGTCTCAGACGCCTGAATTTTTGGAATATGTAAACAATCATAAAGAATTGTAAACTGCGAGATATGAGATTAGAATACATATTCTTCTACGCTACATCATATTAGTTTATAAAAGGGAGGTCGCACATGAATACAACCTTGTGCTACATACAACAAGAGAATAACTACCTTATGCTTCTGCGCAACAAAAAGCAAATTGACTTAAACAAGAACAAGTGGATTGGCGTTGGTGGAAAATTCGAAGAGGGAGAGAGCCCAGAAGAATGCCTTCTTCGAGAGGTTAAGGAAGAGACAGGGCTAACGCTTTTACGTTATAAGTTGCGAGGTGTAATTACCTTTGTTTCGGATGAGTGGGGATGCGAGTACATGCATCTTTTTACGGCGGACGCGTTTGAAGGCGAATTGATAACCTGTGATGAAGGTGAGCTTCGTTGGATCCCAAAGGAAGATGTTTTAAACTTGAACCTATGGGAAGGAGACAAGCTTTTTCTGAAATTATTACAGGAAGACAGTCCATTTTTTACAATGAAGCTTCGATATGTGGGAGATACGTTAGTGGAGCATACCATGCAAGTATATGATAATTGAAAAGGCGCGCAATCTGTAGAGAATGCGCGTCTTTATTAACACAATTTAGAATAATGAAATTCCGTTTTTTGAAAAAATCATCATAGAAACTTTTCTAGACTCTCCCGGTTTAACTGTTTCATAATTGTAACATGTTGCATGAACAATAAATGTGTTTCCATTGTATGATACGGTGGCATTATCATATACAGTGCAATTTGTAATGTCACCCTCGTAATGAAGCTCTGCGATAATCTCAGTAACGTCTTGGTCAGTTGTATTATAGAGCAGGAGATGGGCGATTTGTGCCATTCCATCGCCAGATGACCATGGAGCACTCACATCCTGTATTTCATAGTTTCGAACTACAGAACCACTTGCCATGAATACGCCTTCAGCAACTGTGCTATTTACAAGAATTGTAGGTTTTTCATATTTCATTATAGTATTACACTCCATATTAAAATTTACTTCCATATTATACACGATAGCAACCCTATCAACA
>JAZUHO010000056.1:0-3912 GCA_045641745.1 Agathobacter sp.
TTCCTCAAGCTTTAATTTTATTAAAGGAATTTGGAAAGACCTTGGGAAATAGGAGTAGTATTTTGCATATGCAAGTCGTATAATAAAGTCGGTTAAAAACGAGTTGAGGAAAAGGCGATGGAAAATAGATTATCAGGGGAAATGAAAGAATTTCTCCGAAGCATAGACTTTATGAGAGTTGGACAGGCGATAAACCACGAGCAGTGGCAGTCTGCATTTATGACCTTACGAAGACTTATGGAGAAGGCAAAGGCTTGTGAATGCGACACATTTGACCGTCAATTTGCAGGCTTAAAGTATGCAGTACAAAGAAAGGACAAAAGAGAAGCGCAGCAAATACTAAGTCTTATTGTAACAAAGAGAGCTCGTTTGTTAAATGAGATAGCGCTTCCGGTTGAGGGCAGCGAGAATGGCTAAAAAAGAAACAAAGACAAATGCGATTCGCATTCTGGAAACAAAGAAGATTGCGTATGAAGCAAGATACTATGAATGCGATGAATTTATAGATGCAAATCATATTGCGGATCAGTTGGGGATGGACCATAAGCAGATGTACAAAACCATTACCACTATTGGAAAAAGCGGAGCATACTATGTCTTCGTACTTCCCATTGATGAAGAAATTGATTTCAAGAAAGCGGCAAGAGCGGCAGGAGAGAAAGCAATCGAAATGTTACCTACGAAGGACTTGACTAAGGTTACAGGATATGTTCGTGGTGGCTGTACCTCCATTGGAATGAAGAAACAATATCCAACCTTTATTGCAGAACAGGCAAAAGAACTGGAACAAATTACCGTAAGTGGCGGACGATTGGGGTTACAAATTACTTTAACTCCAGAAGATTTGTGTAGGGCAGATGAGGGTACCTATGCGGACATTATTGCAGAGCGATAAAAGCTGGTAGGGAACTACAAATGTTGCGTTAGAAGCAAATAATGAGAGCGAGGGTGTAATACTAGCACAAAGGAAAAATACTAGTACCAACGAGAAATACTATGATAAAAGGACAAAGTTATGAATGCGAAAGTAAAAAAGAATATTAGAGAATATATCATGATAACATTGGCGGTAGTCATTATGGACGTGGGAATCTATGCCTTTAAATTCCCAAACAATTTTTCATTCGGAGGTGTGTCTGGTATGGCAGTAGTATTGGCAAAGCTTTTGCCATATACCGCAGCCGAAATCAACTTACTTGTGAATATGTTATTGTTGGTCATTGGATTTGTATTTTTGGGCAGAGATTTTGGGGCTAAGACAGCATATGTTACAGTGTTATCGTCAATTTTGCTTAACGTGTTTGAGAAGGCGTTCCCAATGAGCGGACCACTTACCAATGAAAGAGTGTTGGAGCTTTTCTTTGCAATCATTTTACCGGCAATTGCATCTGCAATGTTTTTCTATGAAAATGCATCGGGAGGTGGAACCGATATTATCGCAATGATTGTGAAAAAATATTCCACAACCAACGTGTCAATGGCCTTGCTATATGTGGATACCATAGTGGTTCTTGTGGCATTTGTAACCTTTGATATTACAACAGGACTTTGTTCGGTATTTGGTTTGATTGCAAAAACGCTGCTTATAGATAAGGCAATTGAACGAATGAAATTAAATAAGTATTTTACTATTATTTGCAATGACTCCGATAAGATATGTACCTACATTACAGAGACACTTGGAAGAAGTGCAACACTTTACACTGCGGAAGGTGCGTATTCCCATGAGCATAAGGCGGTGATTTTGACTGCTATGGACCCAAGACAGGCAGTTTTATTGGAACGTTTTATAGAGAAGGAGGAACCACGCGCTTTCCTTATGATTACAAAAAGTAGTGAAATTGTGGGAAAAGGCTTCTCAAGCTATATTTAGGATAGCAAAAGGAAGAAGAGGACGCAAAATGAGCAAAATCTATATTGTGGAAGATGATACGATTATACGGAGAGAGTTGGAAAAGCTTTTGACCGCTTGCGGATATGTATGTGAGACTTACGAAGGGGATTATACGAACGTGACAGCAAGTGTGCTTGCGGCTTCGCCAGAGTTGCTACTGTTGGATGTGAATCTACCATTTTTGGATGGGTATCATGTCTGCCGAGAGATTCGCAAGCAATCCCAGTTACCGATTATCATGGTAACTAGTCGAGATTCTGACCTAGATGAGCTGATGGGAATGCAAACGGGAGCAGATGACTTTGTGACAAAACCGTATAACAGTCAGATTTTACTTGCCCGAATGGAGGCATTGCTTCGCCGGAGCTCTCAAAAGGAGCAAACGTCGTCGACACTTTCTATTTGCGGAATGGAAATCGATTTTGCAAAAGGCGAAGTAACCTATGAGGGGCGGACCTGCGAGCTGACCAAAAACGAGAATCGGATTCTGCAAATTCTTACAAGAAATGTGGGATGTATTGTTTCCCGGGAAGAGATTATGGAAGAATTATGGCAATCAGAGGCTTTCGTGGATGACAATACCTTAACGGTTAACATGAATCGCCTGCGTCATCTGCTAGAGGAAATTGGTGCAAAAGACATCATAACAACGAAACGTGGACAGGGATATCTTCTCGTGGAAAGCAAGTAAGCATATGGAAAAAGAAAATAAGCACATGTAAAACCAAAGAATAAGCATATGCAAAAACAGAAAATAGCCATGTGCAAAAACAGAGGTTAATCCTATACAAAGTGGGATGTGTATGCATCGGAAGCGAAATAAGCGGTTAAATGTGAATAGAGGATGAAGAAAATGAAAAGAATGGAATACTTGCAGGAAAAGGCGCCTTTTCTCATGTGTATGGGATGTCTGATACTTTTTCTGGGAGTAAGTTTAAAGGGACTTAAGGTTCCGACGCAACTGAATATTCTTGTTTGTACCACCGCATGCGCAATTACAGTGCTTGCGGTGTTGTTGGATTGCAGAAAAAGGCGGAAATACCACAAGGATATACTCGAATTGTTAGCATCTATGGACCAGCCGCAATACATTGCACCACTTATGCCAAAGGTGGAATTGCCGGAGGCAGAAGTATTAGAAACCGTTATCGCGCAGACGACAAAAGCCATGAATGATGAAATTGCAAGCTATAAGCAGGAAACGGAAGCCTATAAGGAATATATAGAAGCCTGGGTGCATGAAATCAAGGTGCCGATGGCAGGAATTGCACTGATTTGTGAGAATAATAAGAATGCGTATACCAATGAGATTGCGATGGAGATGGAGAAGGTGGATCGCGCGGTGGAGCAGGTTCTCTATTATGCCAGAAGTAGTCAGGTGAGCAAGGACTATCGGGTGCAGAAGGTAAATGTGGATGTCTGCTTAAAGAATGTTCTTAAAAGAAATGCAAAGCAATTGATTGCGGTAGGCTGCAAAATTGAGCTAGAAGAGAGCGGGCTTTGGGTACTTTCGGATGCCAAATGGCTGGAATTTATGCTAGATCAGATGATTCAAAATGCGTTAAAGTATCGCAAGGAGGAATTTACACTGGAGCTGGGCGCCAAGATACAGGGAGAGCATGTAGCAATTTACATAAAGGATAATGGAATCGGAATCCCACAAAGAGACATACGACGCGTATTTGAGAAGGGATTTACGGGCACAAACGGACGGAAATATGCGAAGTCCACAGGCATGGGCTTGTACTTGTGTGATACCTTATGCAGAAAAATGAATCATAAATTAACCATAGAATCTGAGGAGATGGTAGGAACAACGCTACAAATTTTGTGTCAAAGAATCTGAAGAGATGGTGGGAACAACGTTACAGATTTTGTGTCAAAGAATGGAAATGGTTGAGAAGTAAAGTGACATTTTTGTTCGTTTCTAGTAAGGAACATCGATGGTTGGATTGGCAAGAGGGAATTATACTAGCCTTGTAAACGAAATCGAATGTTTGGAAAGGACAGAAAAATGA
>JAZUHO010000057.1:0-9549 GCA_045641745.1 Agathobacter sp.
TGGACGGGACGCTGCACCTACCATCGCTAAACAGATGCTCTCAGAATGCTTATTATAAGGCGGCTGCGCAAACTCGCACGATTCGTCTTATGCCTGCCGGCAAGAGATACCGAATCGTGCTCAAACAAGTGCTTCGCCGCCTTGCATTATCTTCGAGCATCTGTTAAGCGATGATACGGTTCGCTTTACGTCCAACGGTTTGGCGTACAGCAAGCGCTACAAGTCCAGACGTAGTCGAACTGGCAATGCCTTTGATGAAGCAGAAAAATGCATAGGAACTTGAAATTGTGCAATCTTGAGAGAGGTACTCCCCTGTGCGTCTGAGGTGGAGGCTGGTGGCATGATATATGGGACTGGCCCTTGGGAAACAAAGGGATTGCATGGGGGAGAAGAGAGGAGTATAATAGGAAGCTGGTTTGCCTGTATACAACGAGGAAACCCAAAAGTAATACAAACAGGGAGAAACATACTATGAAAGAGAACAAGGAAAATAAGAGAAAAGTAAGAAGATTACGACTGAAATATGAAATATTAATTCCCGCATTTTTAATTATTATTTTGGTGTGTGGGTTAATGGGCTATAATTCATATTCACGAATAAAGAATAACTTGATTTTACAGGGACAGCGTCAGGCAATTACAGCAGCAAGAGTGGTTAATTCCAACGTAGATAGTGATAAGCTTGGATATATAGAAAACAGTGAATCCAGCGGATACAAAGTTTTGAAATACGCTATGCGTAGACAGACGGAGGTTTGTGATGTACTGTCGTGCTTTACCGTAAAAGAAAAGGACGGAGAATATGTTTACGGAATTGATGCCACTTTAAGTGAAACTACACATGATGTTGGAGATGCATTTGATAAGCCAACAGATGGTTTGAAGCAAGCATTTGAAGGCGAAGAATATGCCAGCAAGACAATTCAGAAGAATGCTGAAAATCAAAAAATCTTGTATGCCTATATACCGGTAGAAAACAGAGCAGGGAAAATTATCGCAGTACTTGGTGTAGAATATGATGCCAGCGAAATTGCAGGGGTTATTGATGAAACTCCGATAAGAGTAATTACAATTTGCGCTTTTTGCATGGTAGTAGGTTTTGCTTTATTTGGGGTGATCCTTTCAAAAATTAGCAAAAACGTAAGATTTGTAGAAAATAAAATCTATGATTTGGTTCATAATGAAGGGGATTTAACCCAAAAACTAAATATCCATAGTGGAGACGAATTGGAAATGATAGCGGAGGATATTAATGCGTTATTGGAATATATTCGACTGATTATGGAATCCATTTCAGAGAACTCGCTTCGATTAAATGCATCTTCTCAATTGGTGGCCGACAATCTGGCTGGGGCAGAGAACCATATTACGGATGTTTCTGCAACAATGGAAGAAATGAGTGCTTCTATGGAAGAAACTACGGCATCGCTGAATCAGATTGACGAGGCTGTGGAAGCTGCTGTAGAGGCAATTGAGATAATTGCAGACAGTGCAAAAGAAGGAAAAGCACAAACAGAAGTGATTGCCGATAATGCGTTGGCAGTAAAGGAAGAGGCGATTGCAACACAGGAAAATGCATTGGAGCAGGCGCAGACAATGGCACAGCTTGTGAATGAAAAGATTGAACAGTCAAAGGCAGTGCGTGAAATCGAGGCTTTGACTGCAAATATTATTGAAATTACGGAGCAGACTAATTTATTATCTCTAAATGCAAGCATTGAGGCGGCGAGAGCGGGAGATGCCGGTAGAGGCTTTGCTGTGGTAGCAGATGAGATTGGAAAGCTTGCAAGCAATTCAGCGGAAGCAGCAGCAAAAATTAAAAAGGTTTCTACGGAGGTAATTCTCTCGGTGAATGATTTGGCACAGGTCGCAGAAAATATGCTTACCTTCATGGAAAATACAGCAATGGAAGGATATAGTCGTTTGTTGGATACTTCAGAAAGCTATCAGACAGATGCAAGCAATATCAGTGGTGTTATGGAAAAATTCTCTGCCAACTCAGAGGTATTGCAAAATAATATGCGCCAGATTCGAGAATCCATTGCCGCAGTAAATGCTGCTATGGAGGAGAGTGCAAAGGGTGTAACGAATGTAACAGAGATGTCTGTAAACATTACGTCCAATGTAAGTGATATTGGAGTACAGGCAAATGGGAATTTAGATATTGCGGCAAATCTGAGTAGTGAGGTAAGCAAGTTTAAATTAGTATAGGCTTGGAAATATTAAAAATATATAAAAACTAATTTGCAGAGAAAAAGTGAGAAAAAATGAGTAAAACTAAGAAAAGGCGAGGAAACATCGCCTTTTCTTAGTTGAAATGAAGTTGCGTAAAAATGCGGATAAAATTATAGTAGAACCATCGGTTAGCACTCGAAGAAAAAGAGTGCTAATAATGCGAAGAAGGGATAGGAGGTCATTGAACATGAAATTAGTTCCATTAGCAGACAGAGTTGTATTGAAACAGGTAGAGGCAGAGGAGACTACAAAGTCTGGAATAATCTTAACAAGTGCTTCTCAGGAGAAGCCACAGGAGGCTGAAATCGTTGCAGTTGGTCCTGGTGGAGTAGTAGACGGAAAAGAGATTACAATGCAAGTGTCCGTTGGACAGAAAGTAATCTATTCAAAATATGCAGGTACAGAAGTGAAATTGGATGGTACAGAGTACATTATTGTACGTCAGAATGATATTTTAGCTGTAGTTGAATAAAATAGGATAGAAAGAAAGAGGTATAGAAGATGGCAAAGGACATTAAATACGGATCAGAGGCAAGAGCAGCTTTGGGCGCTGGTGTTGATAAATTAGCAAATACAGTTCGTGTAACATTAGGACCAAAAGGAAGAAATGTTGTTTTAGATAAAGCATATGGCGCTCCACTTATTACAAATGATGGTGTTACCATTGCAAAAGAAATCGAACTTGAAGATGCTTTTGAAAATATGGGTGCGCAGCTTGTGAAAGAGGTTGCTACAAAGACAAATGACGTTGCCGGTGATGGAACGACTACTGCAACTGTTTTAACACAGGCAATGGTACAGGAAGGAATGAAGAACTTAGAGGCAGGTGCAAATCCAATCGTTCTTCGCCGCGGAATGAAAAAAGCAACTGACTGTGCAGTAGAAGCATTAAAAGAGATGAGCCAGAAGGTAAATGGTAAGGATCAGATCGCAAAAGTTGCTGCAATCTCAGCTGGAGATGAAGAGGTTGGTAACTTAGTTGCGGATGCAATGGAGAAAGTTTCAAATGACGGAGTTATTACAATTGAAGAGTCAAAGACTATGGAGACAGAGCTTGACTTAGTAGAAGGTATGCAATTTGACCGTGGATATCTTTCTGCATATATGTGTACAGACATGGAAAAAATGGAAGCAACCTTGGACGATCCATTTATCCTTATTACCGATAAAAAGATTTCTAACATTCAGGATATTCTTCCAGTATTAGAGCAGATTGTACAGTCTGGTGCAAAACTTCTTATTATTGCTGAGGATGTTGAAGGCGAAGCACTTACAACACTTATTGTAAATAAACTTCGTGGAACCTTTAATGTAGTAGCTGTAAAAGCACCTGGATATGGTGACAGAAGAAAGGCAATGTTGGAAGATATCGCAGTACTTACTGGCGGTCAGGTAATTAGCTCAGATCTTGGATTAGAATTAAAGGATGCTACATTAGATCAGTTAGGCCGTGCAAAATCTGTTAAGATTCAGAAAGAGAATACCGTTATTGTTGATGGATTTGGTGATAAAGCTGCTATCCAGGGACGTGTTGCGCAGATTCGTGCACAGATTGATGAGACAACATCAGAATTCGATAAAGAGAAACTTCAGGAGAGACTTGCTAAGATGGCAGGCGGAGTGGCTGTTATTCGTGTAGGCGCTGCAACTGAGACAGAAATGAAGGAAGCTAAGCTTCGTATGGAAGATGCATTAAACGCTACAAGAGCTGCTGTAGAGGAGGGCATCATTGCCGGAGGTGGATCTGCTTATATTCATGCTTCTAAAAAGGTGGCTGCTTTAGCAGAAACATTAGAAGGTGATGAGAAGACTGGTGCAAAGGTAATTCTTAAGGCATTGGAAGCTCCACTTTACTATATTGCAGCAAATGCAGGCTTAGAGGGCGCTGTTATCATCAATAAGGTAAAAGAGTCAAATCCAGGATGCGGATTTAATGCAGCAACCGAAGAATATGTAGATATGGTTGCAAATGGTATCCTTGATCCTGTTAAGGTTACACGTAGTGCACTTCAGAATGCAACTTCTGTAGCATCTACTCTTCTTACAACAGAATCTGCGGTTGCAACAATCAAAGAAGACGTTCCAGCAATGCCAGCAGGTGGAGCAGGAATGGGAATGATGTAATTGAAAAGAGTGAACTTTTCCAAGCGTAGCAGTTTTATGAACTGCTACGCTTTTTACGTAGTAATAAAAACTAGATTACAACAGTAGTGAAAACCGTAAGATATAAGCACTGAAAACTACATAAAATGATAGTCGAAAACTACATCAAATAAGATGGAAAACTAGGACACCTATCCTTGGAAAACCCAGTAATATTAAGGGTTTTCAATTATTTTTTGCTGTGCTATACTAATTTCATTATGAGTGGAAAAGCACCAGATAAACGCTTTTTGCTACGACAACAGGAGGTGTGAGAATGGGAGATACTATTACACTAACAATTGGAAAACAGAAAAATATTGCTTTAGTTGCACACGATGGAAAGAAAGCTGAGCTAATCGCGTGGTGCGAGGAAAATAAAGAGATTTTGAAGAATCACTTTTTATGTGGAACTGGTACGACGGCCCGTATGATAACGGATAAAACAGGGCTTCCTGTCAGAGGATACAACAGTGGACCACTAGGAGGAGATCAACAGATTGGTGCAAAGATTGTAGAAGGTAAAGTAGACTTTATTGTGTTCTTTTCCGATCCACTTACTGCACAGCCACACGATCCGGATGTAAAAGCCTTGATGCGAATTGCACAGGTGTATGATATTCCGATGGCAGTGAATAAGGCATCCGCAGATTTTATGCTTCATTCAGACCATATGAATGAGGAATATGACCACGACGTAATTAATTTTCAGAAGAATATTGCAGAGCGCTCAAAGACGCTTTAAATCGGAGGAAGAATGAGTAGAACAATAATCGTTACAGACAGCAACAGTGGAATTACACAGGCAGAAGCAAAAGAACTTGGAGTTGTAGTGATTCCAATGCCATTCTATATTGATGAGAAGATGTATTATGAAGAAATCGACTTATCTCAGAAAGAGTTCTATCAGCGTTTGACGGAGGGTGGAAATATTAAGACATCTATGCCACTTGTGGGAGACGTTACGGATAAGTGGGATGAATTATTGAAGGAGTATGATGAAATTGTGCATATTCCAATGTCATCTGGATTAAGTAGCTCTTGTGAGACTGCATATATGCTTGCACAGGAATATGATGGTAAGGTGCAGGTGGTAAATAATCAGCGAATTTCAGTTACCATGAGACAATCAGTCTTGGATGCAAAGATGCTTGCAGACAGCGGAAAAAGTGCAGAAGAGATTAAAAATATCCTAGAAGCATGTAAATTTGAATCTTCCATTTACATTATGGTGGATACCCTTACTTATTTGAAAAAAGGTGGAAGAATTACACCTGCAGCGGCAGCGCTTGGAACTCTTTTGAAGCTGAAACCAGTACTTCAAATTCAAGGTGAGAAATTGGATGCTTTTGCAAAGGCTCGTACCGTAAAGCAGGCAAAGTCTATTATGATCGATGCCATGAAAGCGGATTTTGAGAAACGATTCCAGAATCCAACGGGAGAGAGCATGAATCTCGAAATCGCTTATACAGAAAACGAGGAAGCAGCGCTTGCGTTCAAGGAAGAGGTTCAGGCAGCTTTTCCAAACAATGAGATTATCATGAATCCATTGTCACTTAGTGTATCTTGCCACATTGGACCTGGAGCATTAGCAGTTGCATGCTCTAAGAAAGTAGAAGCATAAGGACATTTGCATGATTACCGATATTAATCTTGAATATTATAAAATATTTTATTATGTTGGAAAAAAAGGCAGCATTACACTTGCGGCTGAGGAACTTTCAATTTCTCAGCCGGCAGTCAGTCAGGCCATTCGAAATCTTGAGAAATCGTTGGGCTGTAAGCTTTTTGTTCGTATGGCAAAAGGCGTGCGACTGACGGGAGAGGGTGAAGTGCTGTTTTCTTATATTGAAAGAGGGTATGAAGCAATTTTAGCAGGGGAGCGTAAGCTGGATGAATTATTAAACCTGCAGGCAGGGGAGATTTGCATTGGAGCCAGTGATATGACGCTTCAATTCTATTTACTTCCCTATTTGGAGGCGTATCACGAGGCTTATCCAGAAATCCGTGTAACGGTAACCAACGCTCCAACACCAGAAACCATGCGCCGCATGAGAGATGGACAAATTGACTTTGGGGTGGTAAGTACCCCTATGGAACATCCAGAAGGATATTGCGTCATTCCCGTTCGAAAAATAAGGGATGTATTTGTGGCAGGGCGTAAGTTTTCTGAGTTACGAGGAAAACGTTTGCAGTATACGGAATTACTTCAACTTCCATACATGTGCCTGGAGGGAGAGACATCAACCAAGAGCTATGTGGAGGCATTTTTGCGGGAAAAGGGCGTAGAGTTAACACCAGAATTTGAATTGGCAACAAGCGATATGTTAGTGCAATTTGCAATGAGAAGTCTTGGAATTGCCTGCGTGGTTGAGGATTTTGCAAAGGAAGCATTGGAAAAAGAAGAACTATTTGAATTAAAATTTGAAGAAGAGATTCCACAGCGTGAAATTTGTGTGGTGTATGACGAAAGAATCCCAATGTCTTCTGCAACCAAAAAATTATTAGAGCAGATTCAGAAAATATAAGCAAATGATGTTCTATAACAAAGGGAATGAAGTACAATAGCATGACATAAATATTGAGGTATAAGATATGATTATGCGACTCATAATTAACATTGTCTTTACTTATGCGAAAGAACCCGTTATAATCAATAAGTAAAAGCGGACAGGTTTTTACACCTGTCCTTTTTTGTTTGGTAATACAACAACTAAGAAACAAGGAGGATGCAGTACAATGGTTAAAGCTGTAGTAGGAGCCAATTGGGGCGATGAAGGAAAAGGAAAGATTACAGATATGCTTGCTGAGAAAGCAGACATTATCGTTCGTTTCCAGGGAGGAGCAAATGCTGGCCATACAATCGTAAATAATTATGGTAAATTTGCTTTGCACACACTTCCATCAGGTGTGTTCTACGATCACACTACAAGCATCATTGGTAATGGTGTAGCACTTAATATTCCAGTTCTTTTCAATGAAATTAAGTCTATCACAGATCGTGATGTTCCAATGCCTAAGATTTTGGTTTCCAATCGTGCGCAGATTGTTATGCCATATCACATTTTGTTTGATCAGTATGAGGAGGAACGTCTTGGCGGAAAATCCTTTGGATCAACCAAATCTGGTATTGCACCATTTTATTCAGATAAATACGCAAAAATCGGTTTCCAGGTAAGTGAATTATTTGATGAAGAGTTATTAAAAGAGAAGGTAGTTCGAGTTGCAGAGCAGAAGAATGTAATTCTTGAGCATTTATATCATAAGCCTGTAATTAATCCAGACGAGTTATTAGAGACATTACATGAATATCGTGATATGGTTGCACCATATGTATGTGATGTTTCCTTATACTTAGATAAAGCAATTAAAGAAGGAAAAACAGTTCTTCTTGAGGGACAGCTTGGAACCTTAAAGGATCCAGATCATGGAATTTACCCAATGGTAACTTCTTCTTCTACACTTGCAGCATATGGTGCTATTGGCGCAGGAATTGCTCCATATGAAATCAAAGAAATTATCACAGTATGTAAGGCTTATTCTTCCGCTGTAGGTGCAGGAGCATTCGTTTCAGAAATCTTTGGAGAGGAAGCAGACGAGTTAAGACGTCGCGGTGGCGATGGTGGAGAATTTGGTGCAACAACAGGACGCCCAAGACGTATGGGATGGTTCGACTGTGTAGCTTCCAAATATGGATGTCGTATGCAGGGTACTACAGATGTTGCCTTCACAGTTCTTGATGTATTAGGATACTTAGATGAGATTCCAGTATGTGTTGGATATGAAATCGACGGAGAAGTGACAACGGACTTCCCTGTTACTTCACTTTTGGAGAAAGCAAAACCAGTTCTTAAGACACTTCCAGGATGGAAATGCGATATTCGCGGAATTAAAAACTATGAAGAACTTCCAGAGAACTGTCGCAATTATGTAGAATTCATTGAGGAACAAATTGGATTCCCAATTACGATGGTTTCCAATGGACCAGGTCGTGACGACATTATTTATCGTAAATCAAAATTTACAAAATAGTATAATTAAGAAATTAAAAAGGATGTCTCGTGTGTGAGGCATCCTTTTTTTGATAGTACATTGTTTGTTGGATACACATATCGTACATGCATTGGCATGGAAACGAATGGCATTTTCTTATTTTTGTGAGGAATCCTCACGAGGATCGGAATCCTCGGCTTTTCCTTTCACAAGACGATAAATTAATGTATATGCCCAAATAAGAACAGGCACCATAATTGTGGCAACAATGGAAGCCTTGAATGCGCTCATCGTATTGCTGCTGTCTATCAAGGCAAATACCAGCGTAGAGCCATAGAGAGCAACAAGAAGAACCACACCAAAGATAGCCATAATCTGTTTTACTTTTTTCATAGTAGAACCTCTCTTTATAAAAGAATGTAATTATGATAGCGAAAAATAAGGAGCCCGTCAATTGTAGGTTTGTACTAGACAAGTTATCCAAAAATGGAAGGAAAAGGCGTGCGAGCCTTGAATAATGAGGCTTATTCTGCTATAATAAGCAAGTTGCAGGAGAAGAAAGCACCTGCGAAAATACAGCGAATAATCGCAGATGAGAATAAATGAGGTGTAGAGATGGCATTATTACAGGAATGGCATAAGATTGCTTATAATGAGCAGATGGGACAGCAGGAATTACAGAGATTCTGGCAGAGATACTTCCTTTTAGAAAAAGGAGTATATGAGCAGCTTCTTACAAACCCAGATGAGGTTGTAGAGGGTACTGTAAAAGAGTTAGCAGAGAAATATAAGTTAACAATATTAGAGATGGCAGGATTCTTAGATGGAATCAATGATTCTCTTGTTACTCCAAATCCAATCGAAGAGATGGAAGAGGATACAAAAGTAAGTCTTGCATTTGATAAAGAGAAATTATACAAAAACATGGTTGACGCGAAGGCGGACTGGTTATACGAGCTTCCAATGTGGAAGGAAATCTTTGACGATGAGACAAGAAGATTATACTTAGAGCAGAAGAAATCAGGTACCGTTGTAGTTGGAAAGAAAGTTGGACGTAATGAGCCATGCCCATGTGGAAGTGGTAAGAAATACAAACAGTGCTGCGGTAGATAGAAGCTGTAAGGAAATTCCCAAAGATTGGAAGAAAAATAATTTGGTACAAGGTGACATAAATTATTT
>JAZUHO010000058.1:0-3554 GCA_045641745.1 Agathobacter sp.
TGTGCAAGCACATCCTCCTTCACTGCTAGTTTTTCCACAATTTTCTCGTCACGTTCGAATAGCTTGATTGCATACCATCTTTGCTGTTCCTCTGGATAATTATGTACAACAGCCTCCTCGATGTGTGCAATTGCATGTTCAACTGGTCCAGAAAAGGCGTGCACTGGTGATGTTTTTACTCTATGCGCTGCTCCTACAGCCATCTCTGCCGCTTCCTCAATACCTTCCCCTTACAATGCTGAAATTTCATGAATCTGACATCCAAGTGTCTGTGCCAGCTTTTTCGTGTCGATTGTATTTCCTGTCTTTGCCACGATGTCCATCATATTAATTGCAATCACAACTGGAATTCCAAGTTCCGTCAACTGTGTTGTCAAATACAGATTACGCTCTAGATTTGTACCATCAACTATATTAAGAATAACGTCCGGTCTCTCATCCACCAAATAATTTCTTGCCACCACTTCCTCTAAGGTATATGGGGATAGTGAATAAATTCCCGGAAGGTCAACAATTGTTACATCGTTGTGCTTCTTTAATTTTCCTTCTTTTTTCTCTACTGTAACCCCTGGCCAGTTACCAACATACTGATTGGAACCTGTTAAGGCGTTAAATAGCGTTGTTTTTCCGCAGTTCGGATTACCTGCTAATGCAATTTTTACTGCCATTGTTGTCTCCTCTTTTCTCTATATCTTTTCTCGATATCTTCTCTCTTGCAAATTTTCTTTTGCACCTTGAAAGTATCATTATTCTATTGTGTTTTTTCTTAATTGCATTTCCCTCAATTCAGGGTTTTGAGCCTCTTTGTAAGTTCAAACTATCTATTGTTAGCTCCTTCTAACTTGTAGACAAAAAAAATTATTCTACGCAAATCATTTCTGCATCTGCTTTACGGATGGATAGTTCGTATCCACGTACCGTTACTTCCATAGGATCCCCTAATGGTGCAACCTTACGGACTGACACCTCTACTCCCTTGGTGATTCCCATGTCCATAATTCTTCTTTTTACCGGACCCTCTCCATTCAGCTTTGTTACCATCACAGTACTTCCAACCGGAACCTCTTTTAATGTACTCATAAGTCACTCCTTCTTCTACCATTTCCTTTATTTATACAAGGATTTTATTTGCCATATCCTTTCCTATTGCTACTCTGGCATCCTTGATATTAACAATCATATTTCCCCCAACCTGGTTAATTACAATCACTTCACTTCCTACTACAAATCCCATATTTTCAAGGAATCTTTTCGTTTCCTCTTTTCCTCCAACCTTTTTAATTACATTTTTCTCGCCCTTTTGGGCCATCGTTAGTGGCATACGCACACCTCCACTCCATATTTGAGAATTATTCTCACAGCAGTTAGTTTCTTTTTACGTTGGTTAGTATACTCTAACGCCAGTTTCTTGTCAATAACTCTTTTTTGTTTTTTCTTCGCCTTTTCTAAAATAGGCAAAAAAAGAAAGCCTTGTACCTGCCAGCATACGCTTCCTTGGTCCAAGGCCTTCCTCTATACGCTACTCTTTCGAGCTTACTTTTTAATCACAACAATATAGGATGTCCATATTTCCATATGGCGTTTCTACACACATAATAGCACTCTTTTTTATTTGAAATACTATTTCCTCTGCATCTACCGTTGTAATGCTATTCTTATAAGAAAAGGATTCAAAGTCTTCATCCAACATATTCACCAAAACATACGTTGCAATCGTTTCTCCGATTTCCATAAAGGTGTCCTTCTCAAACTGGTCCAAATCATTGACATCATACAAGTTCTCCTCTGCTATTCTAAGAAAGAGCTCTTGTGCCAAATCACTTTCTAATCCAAAATAGAACAAATGATTTCCCATGCCCTCAACTTCGGTACGAACAATAATATCGCCGTCGACACCGCCACGGTACACCATTCGCTTCATGTCTTTTATTTGAATACCACCCGTGGTTTCAAAAAACTCCTCGATAACGCTTCGAATAAAGCGCTCCGAATTCTCATATCGATTATCCACTTCCATTGGAAGATTCTCTACAATTTTGGCATCACACTGCGTAACATGCGTGGTCAGCCATTGTATTACTGTGGCGCAAAAATTACTTGCCAGTCGGTCTGAGTATCCCTTTTCCAATGCACGTTTATAATACTGCATGGTATTCGTAAAAGCTTCATGTGCTTTCTTATGCTGCTCATAGCCCAAATAATTATTTACAATTTGATACTCTTCTTCTTCCGAAAAGTGATATTCCGAATAAGAAGAAAAATATTCTATCATTTCCTTTAGTTTCTCAGGGGTTGCTTCTTTATTGTGTATCATATAAAGAAGTTCATCTCCATGATAAAACATTTGGTAATGTTGAGAATCAAGTTCAGCAGCCCCTATTTTCAGTTCGTCTTTCCATAAATGTCCTAATTCCATGCAAGTCCTCCTTACAGAAACAAACTACGTGCGAATTCCCGCTAACGTATGGCATACATCATCCTTTGTTACAGGCTTCACCAAATAGTCATTTACATGTGCCTTCCATGCTTCCATAATATAGGAATCTGACTTAGAAATCAAATTAATTGCAATTCTACGATTCCTTTCCTTTAACGCCTCAAGTAATTTAAAACCAGAAACCGGTTGCATTTCAATGTCTGTAAAACATACATCAAATTTTTCGCTTTGTGCTAGCTCAAATGCATCCTTTGAATTCTCGCATGTCACCAAGCGGTCAATCGGGTATACCTGTTCGACATATTCTTTTAACATATTCAGTTCATTTACATTATCTTGAACAATCAAAATATTCAAACTCCGACTCACCGCCCTCTCTTAACTAGTCTTATCGCGTGATATCATTTCCATTAAAAGAATAACAAAGTAAGCGCAACAATAGTGCAACATTCCATGATCTTACGCGCAACTATTGCACGAGTTATGCATTTCTGCTAAACTAAATTGCATCAAGATTTGGAGGAATTATCAGTTATGAATCAGTTGATTATACCAAAGGGATATCATTCCGATTTATCCCTTTACGATACACAAGTGGCAATTAAAACCGTAAAAGACTATTTTCAGCAAGCACTTGCGAAGCAGTTAAATCTGTTGCGCGTCTCTTCCCCATTATTTGTAGATCCCCTTTCTGGAATGAACGACAATTTGAATGGTGTGGAACGTCCGGTTGGATTCGGTATCAAGGAGCAGAATGAAAAACAAGCAGAGGTTGTCCACTCTCTTGCGAAGTGGAAACGCTACGCACTTAAAAACTATGGTTTTGAGGTAGGCGCCGGACTCTATACAGATATGAATGCGATTCGTCGTGACGAAGATACAGACAATATCCATTCGATCTATGTAGATCAGTGGGATTGGGAGCGTGTAATCCGCAAGGAAGACCGTAATGAAGCAACCCTTAAGTCTATCGTAAAGTCTGTTTACGAAGCACTTCGTGTAACAGAGAAGTATGTTGCCAACAATTATGACTATGTTCAGTGTGTTCTTCCGGAAGAGATCACATTCATCACGACACAGGAGCTTGAGGATCGCTGGCCGAATCTTTCTGCACATG
>JAZUHO010000059.1:0-25714 GCA_045641745.1 Agathobacter sp.
GAAAATTAAAGCTAGATATAATTATGCGGCAGAACACGAAACTGGTAACTAGAAATTAATTCTAGATTATATATTTGATGAATTATAGATTCGTCAGAGAAAAAACAGAAAAGAATAAGAAAATAGGACAAGTGAGTGAAAGAATGAAAAGTAAGAAGAACATCAAAACAGTAATTATATTTTTGATAGCAATAATATTGTTAGTCATAATAGATCAGTTGACAAAATATGCTGCAGTCATAAATTTGAAAGGAAATGCACCATATGTGGTAATTCCTGGAGTGTTTGAATTTATGTATCTGCAAAATGAAAGTGCAGCGTTTAGTTTGGATCCGATTTCAATATTGCACAATATATTTCATTTCCAAGCGTTTGATAATAACCCAGAGCTTTTTCTGGCATGGAAGATGGGATATTTTATATTGTTTACAGTGGTAGTAGTGTTGCTTCTATTTGTATTATATTTAAAGATACCAAAGGAAAAAAGATTTCGTTGGTTAGACCTTATTCTGCTGTTTTTGATTGCAGGGGCAATTGGTAATTTTATAGATAGAACCGTTCAGAATTATGTAGTGGATTTCTTCTACTTTAGACTTATAAATTTCCCAGTGTTCAACGTGGCGGATATTTATGTAACCTGTGCAGCAATTGCAATGGTGATACTAGGCATATTTTATTATAAGGAACAGGACTATCAAAGAATTTTTGACAAGAAGAAAAAAGGCTAGTATTACATTGGACCATGAAATTTATTTTATAAAAATGAGATGGGTTTAGAATGAAAAAAGAAGAATTTGAAGTAGATTATGAATGTGAAGGAGAACGTCTAGATAAATATTTAGCTTTGCTTTATCCAGATGCTTCTCGCTCTTTCTTTCAAAAATTAATCAAAGATGGACAGGTGCTTGTAAATGACCAAGTGCAGAAATCGAACTATCGTGTGAATACAGAGGATTTTATTTCTGTGCAAATCCCAGACCCTGCAATGACCTCCATTGTACCAGAAGATATTCCACTTGATATTCTATATGAAGACGAGGATGTGTTAATTGTAAATAAACCAAAGGGGATGGTGGTTCATCCATCAGCTGGACACGAAACAGGTACTTTAGTTAATGCGATAATGCATCATTGTGCAGAATCTTTATCCGGTATTAACGGAGAAGTTCGACCAGGTATTGTTCATCGCATTGATATGGATACTACCGGTTCCTTGATTGTATGCAAAAATGATGAAGCCCATATTTGTATTGCAGAACAAATAAAAGAGCATAGCTGCAATCGTGTATATGAGGGAATTGTTTACGGAGATTTTGACGTAGAGGAAGGAACAATTGATGCGCCAATTGGTAGACATCCCATTGATCGTAAGAAGATGGCCATTAATGAAAAAAATGGAAAAAATGCAGTTACACATTATCGTGTATTAGAACGATTTGGAAAGTATACGTATATGCAGTTTAAGCTGGAAACGGGCCGTACGCATCAAATCCGCGTTCACATGGCAAGCATTGGACACCCGTTATTAGGCGATGCTTTGTATGGACCAGCAAAATCTGCGTTTAAACATCTTCAGGGACAAACATTACATGCAAAAAATATTGGATTTGTCCATCCAAAAAAAGGTGAATATATGGAGTTTCAAGCGCCTTTGCCAGAGTATTTTGTTGAACTACTTGAAAAACTGAAAAAAGCGTAAAGCTTTATGAAAGTGAATATAACATTTGATGAAATTAAATCTGCCATTTTGCACATAGAATATGTTATAATGAACATACAAACTACATAGAAATATTACATCTATAAATGCGTAGTGTTGTAAAAAGGAAGAAGGGGTGATGGCTATATGGGTAATAGAATATACACCATTGGACGTGAATTTGGAAGTGGCGGAAAACAAGTAGGAGAGCTTTTAGCACAAAAACTTGGGGTTAAATTATACGATAAGGAATTGCTTCAACAGGCAGCGAAAGAATCCGGTTTTTGCCAGGAGATTTTTGAAAATCATGATGAAAAACCAACGAATAGTTTTTTATACTCTCTTGTAATGGATACATATTCGGCAGGAAGTTATTCAGGAGCATCCTTTTTGGATATGCCTCTTAATCATAAGGTATTTTTGGCACAGTTTGATACCATTAAAAAGATTGCAGAACGTGAATCCTGTGTTATTGTTGGACGATGTGCAGACTATGCACTTGCTGGTAATCCGGACTGCATTAATGTATTTATTCGTGCCGAATTAGAGGACAGACAGCGTAATGTAGCTAAGAGAATGAATTTATCTGATGGTAAAGCGAAAGATATGTGTGTAAAGCAAGACAAACAAAGAGCTAGCTACTATAACTATTATACAAGTAAAAAGTGGGGAGATTCTTCTAGCTACGATATCATGCTTAATACAAGCAAGCTTTCTATAGAGGATTGTGTTGAGATGATTTTAAAATTTGGAGAATTGATGGATGCAAAATAAGAGAAAGTGTATTTTGTAGAAAGATGAATATTTTTTCTTTTAAGAAAACAAAAGGCTTACCGATGTGGTAGGCCTTTAATTTTTAATCATAAATTGGTCAATAATAGATTAATTCGAGAATTTATTGTTAAAAAATAATGTCAACTATTCGTTAAACTTGAGTTTTGCGAATAAGAGGATTCGGTTTCGTATGCTCTGTAAAGGGCTGTAAAAACTTCCCTAGAAAAAATCCGCTGAACCTAACGGTCTCAGCAATTTTACCTAGGGGAGTTTTTTACAGCTCTTTTTTGTAAGTTAACGCAACATCCTTAATTTCAGATATATCTATAGGAAATGTCTTGTGTATACTTAATATATGCATATATTTCATTCCCATTACGCTCATAGTCAATACTTTTTGAAGCACGAATCACTATCGCAAATCGATTGTCTTTACCGAGTCCTTCAGAACGCAATCTATTATCCATCCTTTGTTCAACCAAGAATAGTATTACAAAATTCCTTTAATTCATCAATTCTTGTAGCAACATCTTCTTTGCACGCAATGGAGCAAAGACCTAATTTACCGCATGATTCAATTTCCAAATGACCATGAAAATGTTCAATACTGCTAATGATTCTTTCACATTCTGGCATACTTGGTCCCGTTCTCAATGCAATGGTATAGGCTTTTTTCCCAGATGACAGTTTGGCATGAGGCTCATGTGTATTACACCAGGGTGTGCATCTGTCTATAAACACTTTGAATTGCCCAGGAATATCCGCCCAATAGGAAGGGGACACGGATACTATTCTGTCTGCCCATTCATACTGCTCCATCAGCTTAACAACATCGTCTTTTTGATAACATTGTGCTGTGCTATGGCAGGTTCTACACCCCTTACATAACAAAATGTCATAATCATCAATGCAGATATTTCTTACTTCATTTCCGATACTAACACTATCTTTTACAATTTTTGCAATTTTAGCTGTTGCCCCATTTTTGACGGGGCTACAATTCATAATAAGTATTTTCATAAAATCTTTTTCCTTTGCATATTATTATCTGTTGATTTTATCAACCGAAGGTGTCCTTTTATGTAAGAAAAGACATCCAACTATTATAATAATATATATTGCAGATAAAACAATATAAAATCCTATATCAACCTGTAAGAAACAGTATAAGAAGTTAAAGCAAAAGTGAATTAGAATACTATAAAACAGGTTGTTGTATTTGTTCATAACAAGATTCATTAAAAAGCACATACCTGTCATTACAATTACATTAGAAACGATGTAAGGCAACATCTCCATTCCCATAAAATCAGAATCTACAAACCAGAGGATTGTATGCCAAAAGGCCCATATTACGCCTTGAATTATGCATGATTTGACGTAACTGTATCGTTCATTGAGAATTGGTCGTAAGTATCCTCTCCATCCGGATTCCTCTCCTGTAGGACCTGTTGTGATAGAAAATAAAATCGATGCCCATAAAGGATACGTACCCAATGACCAAAAACTTGAGAAAGACTGGTTAGATAGAATGCTCATAATTAAAACGGTAATTAAAGTAGCTCCTATCGTAACAACAGCCACAGACAATGCAGGGATTAATTTTATTTTCCCTGAAAACGCTCTACTATAAAATGATTTTATACTCTCTCCGTTACACCAATGCTTGAACGAGACAAGTAGTACAATTGTGGGTGACCATGCACAAACATTTGATAAACACCTCATTACAACTGGACTACAATGGAATACCATGCTTGCTGTTCCACACAAGCCCATCACCATTACCCAAAATACTAAGTATGTAATTATTACGTACTGCTTTACTAATTTGTTCATTATAATCTCCTTTACATTGCTTACTCGACCAACAGTCGAGTTTTGATATAAATTTCCCTTCTAATGTTGCTATTTAAAAACATGTTAAAAATTTGGCTAAAGATCCTTTTTCTGCTCCGAGCATCTTCTCTACATTATCGATGAATCCAACAATCTGTTCCCTATCTGGCTGTTCATCAAAAACCGTCATGCTGTATACCATAGCTATATGTACAGCAGACTCCGGATAATCCAAACAGAAGATTCCATCCTCCATGCCTTCTTTAACAAGTTTAAGCATAATGGGACTTATCCTATCCACTACGGCTTTATGGGACTTCTCATGAAATAAAGCATTTTGTGGTTGGTGTAACGTGCTCAAAATATTCTTATTCCCATGTGTTCTCACGCTTAAAGACAGGATTACCGCTACAAGCCTCTCAATAACACATAGGTTTGGGCGTTCGCTCTCCTTTCGCGCACGCTGCTCCATTCCATCAACAATTCGTGAAATCAACGCATCTAGGATTTCATCCTTTGAAGCAAAGTGATAATAAAGGGTTCCTTTTGCAATCCCAACGACCTTCATAATATCCGATACACTCGTTCCATCATAACCTTCGAGTGCAAAAAGCTGTTCTGCTGCATCAAGTATTTCTGTTTGACGCTCTTGAGTAGATTTTATCTCAACCATATTTTTCCTCCGTCGACCATCGGTCGAGAAATATAATATTAGTTTTCTGCCAATTTGTCAACATCAATTTCTTAAGTATGGGCGCTCATGCTTAAGAAATATAATCTTTATATCATATATATTCTATATTATCTTTTTAAAGGAATATTTTACCTGAGCCCCAAGCATCTCCTACTTTTTCACCAAGTACATTGTATGAGTTAGTAAAAGGATCAAATGCGATAGGCTTAACCTTAGCAAGATTAACCTTTCCATCGGTAAGAACTGACTCATCGACAGATACATTTACAATCTCAGCCTTGAGAATACAGGTTTCTTCGCTAAATTCCTTCACCTTGCATTCAACACAGATAGGAAGTTCATTGATAATTGGAGCATTTACGAGCTCGCTTTTGGTAACAGTAAGTCCTGCTTTTTCAAGCTTATCAGGCACCTTATCGCCTGATACCATTCCAACATAATCACATGCTGCTACATGCTCTGCATCTGCCATACTAATTGTAAGTGCACCAGTTTTTATAAAATTTTTGCAAGTTTTATGGCTTGGTGTAAGACAAATGGATACTTCATTTGATTCTGAAATTCCACCCCACGCTGCATTCATTGCATTTGCAACTCCGTTCTCATCATATGCGGCTAAAATCCACACTGGCTGTGGCGTTGTGTATGGCTTTGCACCTAGATTTACTCTACTCATTTTGATTCCCTCCAACTTATTAATTGTATGTGTATTTTGAATTCGCGTTTCCATTTTTAGTTTTTGATATAGTATTATTTTTCATTCTCTATATCCTTTCCCGATAGAATTCATTTCTATGTTTGGATTATAGTATTCCTAAGGGAATAAAGCAAGGCGGTCAAATCAATATGATATGACCGCCTGTGTTTTAGATTGCGTTGTTAAATTATGTAAAAATAGAGTATTTCTTCCTTTAAAACTTGAATTTGGATACTTCATTTCTTAGCACATCCGATACATTCAAATTATCGGCAGCCTCTGTGGTAATATTATTCATGCTTCCTGCAATATCAACCGTAGACGCGGTTACATTCGTAATTCCTTCTGCAGTTTCTTCTACAGCGATATTAATTGCATCGACAGCATCTCGAATGGATTCCATGGAGTTTTGCACTTCAGAGCTATTTCTTGCAAAACCATTCATGGCTTCTGCCATGCTGTCAATATCATCTTGATAAGAGGTTGCCAACTCTTCCACGGTTTTTCTTCCAGATTCATTGGACTCAAGTAAGGTTTTTGCAATTTGATCGGCATTGTTTGATAAGCTTCTAACATTTTCTATTACACCGGATGAAATAAGCTGAATATTATTTGCAGTTTCGCGAGAATTGTCTGCAAGCTGTCGAATTTCATCAGCAACAACGGCAAATCCTTTGCCGGCCTCTCCTGCTCTTGCTGCTTCTATAGAAGCGTTTAATGCCAACAAATTGGTTTGCGCAGCAATATTTAGGATGTCACCTGTTAAATCCATAATCTTATCGACATCTTCTGCGGCTTTCATGCTCTCTTCTAGAGCTGCAATCATCTTATGAGCCTCTTGATCGCTGATATCGCGTTCGCGGATGGCATTTTCACGCATCTCTTCCACCTTAAACAGAATATCCTTTGAAGATTCTGATTCTGCCTGAGCTTTTGTATGTACGGTTCCAATGAGCTCAGTGATAGTATCAATTTGGTCTACTACTTGCGTTAAAGAAGCGCTTGTTTCTTCACTGGAAGCTGACATTTGTTCCATGGTTGAGGAAACATTATTAATTTCATCTTCGGTTAACACGATATTGTTTTTGACACTTGTGGAAATGGTATTAAGCTTGTCTGAATTAGAGCCAAGCATATTCATAATGGTTTGTAAGGTATCAATAAATTGATTTATACTCTTAGAAATTTGTCCAACCTCATCATTGGAACGAACTTCAATTCGAGTTGTAAGATCGCCATTTCCAGCATTGATATCAGAAATAAGTTTGTTCACCTGCTTGGTTGCGCGACGTAATGGTTTTGCAATAGAAAGCGAAATGATTGTAATGACAATAACTGCTATAATTGCGGAAACAAGAAGGACAATTGCTGAAGCACGAAACAGCTTTTGACGATCTTTGGCAAAAACAGAATCGGCAACGGAAACCTCACATACATAGTTTTCAGAGACATAATATCCGGTATAGCATAGCTCACCAGTAAATGGATCGTTATACTCTACAACGCCTTTTTTGGATGCTATGATTCCGTTCCATGCGTCAGAATCTACCTGCATCATATCCATATTTAGAATAAGACTTTCATCCTTCGAGGCAATTGTCATACCGGCTAAATCGAAAAGGCGTATATCGTACAAATCACTTGCAATAAGTTGGGTTGTCATAGCTGCTAAATCAATCGAATTATTTACACAACCAATCATTGCTCCTGTAGCTGGATCCTTTATTGCATATGAAATTACATATACGGGTCTTCCTGTAACTGGAGAAACATTATTTCCAAAAAAGAAACCATCTGCCTGACATTTTTGATAAAATGGTTCTTCCGCAACATCGTGTAAGGTCGCGTTTTTTAAGCAATCAGCATATCCAGTTGAATCAGCTGTTATAAAGAGATTTTCATACAAATTATCGGAGTCAGATTGCATTTGTCCCAAATAATTTGCAATGCTAGTTTGCAAGGATGGGTTGATTTGATTTGTTCTGGCAAAATCAAGGCAGGCATCAATGACTTCTCCATTGTGAGCAATACTGTCAGTCATTGTTTTTTGCGAGGTAATATACTGCTCGAGAGCAATACCTTTTGATTCGGCTAAGGTTCCTAGGTTTGTTTTTTGATTTGCAACCAGACTCTGTGATGAACGATTGGTCGTGACATATTGAGCAGTTAAAAGTGCTATAATTAGACACGCGATGGACATACACAAGATTTTTAATGTAATACTAAAATAAAGATTTTTCTTTTTTACCATGGATAGTCACCCCTATACATTACGTTGATTTTATTAAGAAATATATGACTTTTGTCCTATGAAAACAATTATAATACTTTTGAAAAAAAGAACAATAGTTTATAGGAAAAAAGTATTATTAAATATAGGAGAAACTTTAAAATTAGTATTACGATATAGCTAAATCTTTGGAATCAAGAATAATCGTAAATGGACCGTCGTTTTCGAGTTCAATTTTCATATCTGCACCAAATATACCTGTTTGGACATTTTCAACCTGTTTTGTGCATTCGTCGATAATATAGTTATAAAGTGCATTTGCCATGTTAGGGCCTCCAGCTTTGGTAAAACTTGGACGATTCCCTTTTCGACAGTCGGCATAGAGGGTAAACTGAGAAATTAAAAGAAGGCTTCCGTTTACATCATGTAATGCCAAATTTGTTTTATCGTTTTCATCTTGAAATATTCGCATTTGCACTAGCTTTTGAATCATTTTGTCTGCAATTTTTTCCGTGTCTTCCTCTTCTACTCCAATAAAAACACATAGTCCTTTTTGGTTGGAACCTGTAATTTCCTGATTTACGGTGCATTTTGCAAAATTTACACGCTGTATCACAAATCGCATGATAAATACCTCCTGCATTTTACATAGTTTTATAGTGTTATCTAATCCTGTTATACGTAAAAAATAGACTACATTAGATATCTTATGCCACCTCAAATAGAACATCTAATCCATAGAACTGTAGGTGCGAATACGAGTTGCCGTGGCGTAAGACCATCTTTTATAGTATAATGAAATTGCATTTTTATTACAATAACGCAATGAAAATATGTAACATAAAGCAATAAAACATGTATCGTAAAGTGATAAAACATATATCGCAAAGTAATATGTAGAATATAACATAAAAACATGGTATAGAAAGCTGGAATAAAATGAAGCTACAACAACTATATAGTCCTGTACGTCGGGCGTTAACAGATTATAACATGATTGAAGAAAATGACCGCATTGCAATTGGAGTTTCCGGGGGAAAGGATTCTTTGGCTCTTTGCTATGCCTTGGCCGGATTGCAAAAATTTTATCCAAAACATTTTTCTATAGTCGGAATAGCGGTTGATTTGGGTTTTGGCGATTTTGATTTGACGGAGGTACAAAAGCTCTGTGATTCTCTTTCTATTCCACTTCATGTGGAACATACACAAATCGGACCGATTGTGTTTGAGGAACGGAAAGAATCCTCTCCTTGTTCATTATGTGCGAAAATGCGTAAAGGCGCGCTAAATGATGCTGCTCTCAAGCTAGGATGTAATAAAATTGCATATGCACACCACATGGATGATATTGTTGAGACTATGTTTCTTTCTTTGCTGTATGAGGGGCGATTTTACGCCTTTTCTCCTGTTACACATTTGGATAAAACGAATCTTACTGTAATTCGTCCGCTCATGTATCTTACAGAAGCAGACATCATTGGCTTTCAGCATAAGTATCAGCTTCCGGTGGTAAAGAATCCATGTCCTGCGGATGGAATTACGAGACGTGAATATGTAAAAGAACTGGTTCGAAAGATTAATCGAGATAATCCTGGTGCGAAAAAGCGAATATTTCGCGCAATCATCGATGGAAAAATAGAGGGATGGCCACAAATTGCAGGACATTCTGTTTAAGAAAGGCTACTATGAAAGAAAAAGCATATTATGAAAACGTTAATATAAAAAATGAATTACATTTAAGAAGTTTACTTGAGGAACTGCCTCCATATTGTAAGCAATTTTTTATCGGCATTGAACCGACAACCTCCTCTCGTACTCGCATTGCATATGCCTATGACTTGGGAACCTTTTTCGAATACTTACACGAAAATAATCCGATATGCAAACGAATGAAAATCGCGGAGTACCCGATTTCTATATTAGACCAGTTAAAGCCTGCTGACATCGAGGAGTATCTTTTCTACTTAAAATATTATGAAAAGGATGGCATTGCCCACAGCAACGATGAACGGGGAATTAAGCGCAAATTAGCCTCTCTCCGTACATTTTATAAGTATCTTTACAAAAACGAGTTGATTGATAGCAATCCGGCATTTAAAGTGGACATGCCTAAAATTCACGAGAAAGCCATTGTGCGTCTGGATGTTGATGAAGTCGCAGAATTGCTGGATCAGGTCGAATCTGGAGAAGAATTGACAACAAGGCAGCAAATGTATCATGAAAAGACAAAAATACGTGATTTAGCCATGCTAACGCTTTTGCTGGGAACCGGAATCCGAGTTTCAGAATGTGTAGGACTTGATATTGATGATGTAGACTTTAAGAACAATGGAATCAAAATTCACAGAAAAGGTGGCGCTGAGGTTGTTGTATACTTTGGTGATGAAGTACGTGATGCTCTAGCGGATTATTTACAGGAACGACTTTCGATTGTGGCAAAGGATGGGCATAATAATGCACTCTTCCTTTCTCTCCAAAATCGTAGAATTACAGTTCGAGCAGTAGAAAATCTTGTGAAAAAATATGCAAAGCTTGTTACAAATCTGAAGAATATCACTCCGCACAAGCTTAGAAGTACCTACGGAACGAATCTCTATCGTGAAACGGGGGATATCTATTTGGTGGCTGATGTTCTTGGACATAAGGATGTGAATACAACTCGAAAGCATTATGCAGCAATTGAAGATGAACGTAGACGTGAAGCAGCTAGGTATGTAAAGCTTCGTGAAAGCTAAACTTTTGATTCTACAAAAAGGCATTATATGGTTGCAAAGTCATATGGATGGGTTACAAATATTAGAGAGAAGGTATATATTCAAAAAGTTAGGTCACTTTGAGGGGTAACCCCAAAGTGACCTAACTTTGTTTTCTATTCTTTTATATTCTTTTATATTTTCCCGAGTCGATACTTGAAATCCCGATAAGAAAAAGATACAATCTCTTCTATCGTGCCATCACTTTTTCGTACATAAATCGAAGGGAGTGGCATTCCGTTAAAGGTATTATTCTTACACGTAGAATAAATTGCCATATCTCCAAAGATAAGAAGATCTCCTTCTTTTAATGGTGTATCAAAACTATAATCGCCTATAATATCACCAGATAAGCATGTCGGTCCACCGAGGCGATAGGTGTATGCTTTTTCATTGGCTTCGCCGGATGCATATAGCGGTGGACGATAAGGCATTTCAATGACATCTGGGGTATGACATGCAGCACTCATATCTAGGATTGCAAGATGTGTATCTCCATTTTGGTTGATATCCAGCACACGTGTGACGAGAAAACCCGCATTTAATGCGCATGCTTCCCCTGGTTCTAGGTACACTTCAACTCCCCAGGTGTTTTGTGCAAATGTAATACATCGTATCAAACGTTCGATATCATAATCTTCGCGAGTAATATGATGACCACCACCCATGTTAACCCATTTCACTTGTCGGATAACATCTCCAAATTTTTCTTCAACAGCAGAAAGTGTTGTTTCTAAATCATCACTATTTTGCTCACAAAGCGTATGGAAATGAATTCCATCAAGCAGTTTTATCGCATCTTCATCCATAGCACATTCCCACTGTGCGCGCGTGGTTCCTAAACGGCTTCCGGGTGCACATGGATCATAAATATCATGTCCTTCCTGCGTCGAAAATTCTGGATTGATGCGTAAACCAATACTTTTCCCTGCAGATTTGGCTTTTGGACCAAACTTTTTTAATTGGTTTGGCGAATTGAAAACAATATGATCTGCATAGGTTAACAATTCATCAAATTCGTCGTCTCGATAGGCAGCACAGAAAACGTGTACCTCTTTTTGAGGCATCTCTTCCTTGCCGAGACGAGCTTCAAAAAGTCCGCTTGCTTCGGTTCCTGCAAGATAAGGCTCTAAAACTGGATATAAATCATAATTAGAAAATGCTTTTTGTGCCAAGAGAATTTTTGCACCGGTTCTGTCCTGAACTTTTTTCAATATTTCTCCATTTTTACGCAACTGTGCCTCATCTAATACATAAGAGGGACTAGGAACCTGAGAGAATACCTCAGGTCCTAGTCCATCCAATGTTAGAAAAGGCGGGCGTTTGTCCTGCCCTATCATATTAATCTACCAAAGTTGGTGCATGATTTTCGTTGCGTGGAAGACCATATTTATCCAATGCATCAAGGAATGGATCTGGATTAAATTCTTCAACGGTATGAACACCAGGGGTTGTCCATTCACCAGTAAGCATCATCAAGGCTCCACACATAGCAGGAACTCCTGTTGTATAAGAAATAGCCTGTGAGCCAACTTCTTTATAGCATTCCTGATGATCACATACATTATAGATATAATAAGTTTTCTCTTTTCCGTCTTTCTTCCCAGTAAAGATACAACCGATATTTGTCTTACCATGAGTACGTGGTCCAAGGCTTGCTGGATCTGGTAATAATGCTTTTAGGAACTGAATTGGAACGATTTCTTTTCCGTCAAAGTTGATTGGTGTAGTAGAAAGCATACCAACATTTTCTAAACAATTCATATGAGTAAGATAGCTTTGTCCAAATGTCATAAAGAAACGAATTCTCTGAACCTCTGGAATGTTAAGTGCAAGGGATTCAATCTCTTCGTGGTGAAGAAGATACATATCCTTATCTCCTACTTGATCAAAGTTATACTCACGTTTAATAGACATTGCAGGAATTTCTACCCAATGTCCATCCTCCCAGTAGCTTCCAGGAGCAGAAACTTCACGAAGGTTAATTTCAGGATTGAAATTTGTTGCGAAAGCATATCCATGATCACCACCATTACAGTCTAAGATATCAATGGTATCAATGGTATCAAATTCATGCTTTTTCGCATAAGCACAGTAAGCCTGTGTAACACCTGGATCAAATCCGCATCCAAGTAATGCAGTAAGTCCAGCTTCTTCAAATTTTTCACGATATGCCCACTGCCATGAATAATCAAAGTATGCAGAAAATCCCTTTTCTTCGCAACGCTTGTTATAAATTGCTCGCCATTCTGGATCGTCGGTATCTTCTGGCTCGTAGTTTGCAGTATCCATATAATTTACATGACATGCAAGACATGCATCCATGATTGTAAGATCCTGATATGGAAGCGCAATATTCATAACAAGGTCTGGTTTGTAATTGTTAATTAAATCGATTAATTGGTTAACATCATCTGCGTCTACCTGTGCAGTTGTAATTTTAGTTGATGTAGTTGGTGCAAGCTTCGCTGCTAATGCATCGCATTTTGATTTGGTTCTACTTGCGATACAAATTTCTGTGAATACTTCACTAACCTGACAACATTTTGAAATTGCTACAGAGGCAACACCGCCGCAGCCAATAATTAATACTCTACTCATTTTCGTTAGTCTCCTTTATTGAATGATTTCTTATAACAATGCTAAAAGCAATTCGCGTAATACCTTACATGCTGTGGCTGTTGACATTCCTGTTGTATCTAGCATAGGCGCTAATTCATTAACGTCAGCAGCAATTACATTACACTTTGCTACCTTTAAGATAGCATCTAGCAATGAAAGAAAACTTACACCGCCAGCTTCTGGAGTACCGGTACCAGGAAATACACTGCAATCTAAGCAGTCTAAATCGATAGTAAAATAAACAGGTACATTTTTCTCACGTAGTGTAGCAACTACCTCGTCTAATCCCTCAAAGGTAAATGGATGCATATCTGTGTGCTCAGAGGCAAATTGAAATTCCTCACGCTCTCCACTTCGAATACAAAATTGATGAATGCGTCCATCTCCAATTAAGTCGTGACATCTTCTTAAAACACAGGCATGACTTAGTTGTGCACCCAAGTAGTCATCACGTAAATCGGCATGTGCGTCAAAATGAATGATGTGTAAATCAGGGTATTTTTCTAAAGCAGCGCGCACGCTACCCAAGGTAACTAAATGCTCCCCACCAATTAGCAATGGGAGCTTTCCATCATTTAGAATCGTACGACTGCGTTCTTCAATATCTTTAAGCGCATTTTCAGCACTTCCGAAGCATAACTCAATATCTCCACTATCGAAGACTGCATAGTCAGTTAAATCTTTATCTTGATATAGACTATAGGTCTCAAGACCAAAGCTTTCATGTCTCATAGCAGATGGACCAAAACGTGCGCCTGGACGATATGACGTGGTAGAATCAAATGGAGCTCCAAATAGGACGATTTGAGCATCATCATATTCGGCATCACAGCCAATAAAAGTCTCAATATTGTAATCTAACGACATTCTTGTTCTACCTCCTTTAGCATTTCTTCTACAAATGCAGGCAATGCAAATGCTCCTACATGTAAACGTGGAGTATAGTATTTGGTACCTAAATTAAGAGCTAACCAAGCCTCTTTATCCAAGTCATCAATTGGATGATACTTTTTGCTTGCGAAGCCGAAGGTCCAATATCCTGCCGCATAGGTTGGAATATGTGCCTGATAAATTTTGCTGATAGGGAAAGTGCTGACAATTCTTTTGTGGCTTCGCTGCATAGCGCCCGCATCCTCCGCATAAAAAGGACTTCCCTGCTGATTTACCATAATACCATCCTCTTTTAAGGCATTGTAGCAGTTTCCGTAGAATTCCCTTGTAAATAAGCCCTCCGAAGGACCAAAAGGATCCGTCGAATCAACAATAATTAAATCATACTCTGCTTCGCATCTTCGAATGAACTTAAGCGCATTTTCAAAATGAATTTTGACACGTGAATCATCCAGACGTACGGCATTTGCTGGAAGAAATTCACGACATGCCTCTACTACCTGAGGATCCATTTCTACTAAATCGATTCGTTTTACACGGTCATAACGGGTAAGTTCTTTTACTACACCACCATCTCCGGCTCCAATTACAAGGACATCTTGGATTCCCTGATGAACAGCCATTGGTACATGTGTAATCATTTCATCGTAAATGAATTCATCGCGCTCTGTTAACATAACGTTACCATCTAAGGCAAGAACACGTCCGAATTCTGGAGATTCAAAAATTGATATATGTTGGTAATCGCTCTGCTTCGAGCATAACTGTCTTGATACACGAATGGAATGCTTCACATCGGGGGTGTGAAATTCACTAAACCACATCTCCATATCCTAACCTCCTACTTTAATACATTGAGATGAAGAATATCTGGATCCTCTGGACCGGTCATGCTACATCCCTTTTCTTTTGCGTATTTAATATAATCAAGTATTTCCTTTGTAATACGTTCTCCCGGAGCTAAAATTGGAATTCCAGGTGGATAGCACATTACAAACTCACTACAAACTCTTCCTTCGCTTTTTTCCAAAGGAAGGGATTCTTTTTCTGCATAAAATGCGTCTTGCGGACTGGTTACCACTTCAGGATCGATATATTCTTGGCTTAATAATCCTGCTCCATCGGTTTGGAAACGGCGACGAATTTCTGCAAGTGCGCTAACAAGACGCTCCACTTCTTGCGGGCGATCTCCCATGGAAAGATAGGCTAAAATATTTCCCATTTCTCCAAATTCAATCTGAATATCATACTCATCACGTAAGATATCATATACTTCAATTCCGGCAAGTCCAATATCAAGTGTGTGTACAGAAAGCTTGGTGATATCGAAATCAAATACGCTATTTCCGTTAATTAGCTCTTTGCCAAAGGCGTAGTATCCACCAATTGCATTAATCTCTTCACGTGCATATTCTGCCATATCTGCGACCTGATGAAATACTTGACGTCCGCGTTGTGCAAGATTACGTCTTGAGATATCTAAACTAGACATCAAAAGATAACTTCCAGAGGTTGTTTGGGTTAAATTAATAATCTGTCGAACATATCCTGCATGTACATTTGGTCCAATTAATAACAAACTTGATTGTGTTAAACTTCCACCACTTTTATGCATTGAAACAGATGCCATATCTGCACCAGCGGCCATTGCTGAAACAGGAAGTCCAGTTCCAAAGTAAAAATGCGTTCCGTGGGCTTCGTCAGCGAGACATAACATTCCGGCATCATGAGCCATCTTTACAATTGCTCTTAGGTCGGAACAGATTCCGTAATAGGTTGGATTATTGACAAGTACTGCTACTGCATTTGGATGTTCCTTGATGGCTTTAGCAACTTGCTCGCGAGTCATACCTAATGAAATTCCTAATCGTTTGTCTACTTCTGGATTTACATATACAGGAATTGCACCACAGAGTACAAGTGCATTAATAACGCTTCGATGTACATTTCTTGGCAAAATAATTTCATCTCCGCGTTTACACGCAGTCAATACCATGCTTTGTACGGAGCTTGTTGTTCCTCCTACCATAAGGAAAGCATGTGCAGCTCCAAAGGCATCTGCGGCTAGTTCCTCAGCCTCTCGAATTACTGAAGTTGGATGACAAAGATTGTCCAAAGGCTTCATACTATTTACGTCAACACGTACACATCGTTCTCCTAAAAACTCTGTGAGTTCAGGATTTCCTTTTCCGTGCTTATGACCTGGTACATCAAATGGAACTACTCGCATTTGACGGAAACGCTCTAGCGCTTCATGAATTGGTGCTCGATCCTGGTCAAGCTGATATTTTTGTGTCATCATGTTTCTTTCTCCCGCATTCCCAAATTTAATTCTATCTCTATTATAGATAGAGAAATTAATAACAAAAAAGCAAGCTGTTAAAACAACAACTTGCTTACCATTCAAAATAATATGTATGCCACTATTTTCCAATAATGGGTATAAAATTTGAATTTGACGGATTATCATAGAGTCTATATAGCAACCATACTTTTACTACTCTTATTGACCGTTTCACAAGTTTTGTGTTTTACACACCGGTTGTAAAGGAACCAACTTATAAAATTTGAGCTTCTAACTCAATCAATAATGAAATTAATTGCTTTGAAAAGACTTAAATAATCCCTTTTCAAACTTGAAATAGCATATCATAGTAATTGCAATATGTCAATGATACATTCCGCACACAAAGAACAACATTTCTATATATGATATCTACATAATTCGTAAAAATACAACATCCCATATGAACTCAGGACATTTGATTAATTGGGGCTTTTCACATCATCCACCTTTGCTTGAATACGTTCCTTTACAAGTGCTGCAATCTCCTGTGTATTCATATCTTTATATTCCTCATAGTAGATGGGATCAAGATAGTATACATATGTTGTAATAGGTCCAAAGTGAAAACTATTGAAAACCTTATACGAATCAATCAGACAAATAGGAACAATTGGAGCTTTCGATTTAAGCGCAATCTTAAAGCTGCCAGCTTTAAAATCGCATACCTTATTTTTGTTATTAAATTCGTAGCCCCCTTCTGGGAAAAGTATATATCTTTTACCATTTGCTACATCTTCAGCTACATCATTTATGATATGAATTCCTTGTCTAGGGTTATCTTTCTCTAATCGCTTCGCTTGTACTAAATCTACAAACTCTCTCACCAATATGGTGTTGGATTTAGCTTTGTCCATGACAAAAGTGCATGGCTTTTTGTGCGTGTACATAATACCCAAGACATCATATTTTCCTTGATGGTTTGGATACATAATATAACCTTGGTCTTCTGGAAGATTTTCTGTCCCGAAAGCCTTTGTTTGTATTTTCCCCGTCTTATTCATTAAATAAATTACATGATGAACTAATGCATATCTTTGTTCTTCCGTATATTTTTCGGGATGATCTGCGCGGACACGCATTTTTGATATCATGTAGGGTGCGCGATGCAAGTTCATAAATATAACATAAAAAAGTTTTAACATTCTTCATTCTCCTATCTGCACTATTATAGCGGAAATGATGTGGGAATTCAATGTAGGATAGATGAATTTCTCGATGAAGGATATTGCAATTTTATGATTCTAAGTGGATATACGGAGGTCGTATTCCTTTTGCTTATTCAATGGAATCTCTTGTTATGTCATTTAGCCAGCGATAACTCTTGTAGTGATGATATACGACTGGGATTTTCCAAAATTCATCCAGACATAAAATAAAGTATACGGTCATTGGAGGTAAGCGAAGAACAAAGGCAGATAAAAATCCCAAAGGAACACAGATAACCCACATAGTTATTGCATCACAGATTAAGCCGAAGCGCGAATCTCCACCAGCTCGGAAAATTCCTGCTATGGTAACCGTATTCATTGCTTGCCCTATTACATAGTATGTATTAATCCATAGCATAAAGGATAAATAATCCTGTGCACGAGAGGTTAATTCAAAGCACATAAATACAACAGGTTTTAGGGAAAGAATTAAAAGCCCGGTTAATACACCTGCAATAAATGTAACGTGACACAGGCGGGATGCATCTTTTCTGGCATCTTCTTTCCGATTTTCTCCAATTTCAATACCAAGGAGTACGGAACCACCAGCTGCGATTCCAAACATCACGATGGAGCATAAATCACGTACGGTTGTGACCACGGAATTCGCAGCAACAACATCTGCATTTAAATGTCCCATGATAATGGAATAGGTACTAAATGCGAGTGTCCAAAGTAAATCATTTCCTAATGCGGGGACAGAGTATTTCAAAAAATCCATAAAGAGTATTTTATGATGTCCAAAAAAGACTTTTAAATCTAATTTCATATATTTTCCATAAATGGCATCTAAGACACACAAGGCAAGCTCTACAAGTCTTGAAATCGAAGTTGCGATGGCAACGCCATACACACCCATTCGAGGAAAGAAACCAATTCCAAAGATGAAAAGTGCATTTAATACTACGTTTAGTAATAAGGCAATGGTACTTATTACAGTAGATAAGGTTGCTCTCTCCATACTTCTTAGGGTACTTAAATATACTTGAGAAAAACTCATCATAATGTAGGATACACCAATAAGACGCAAATACCCTGCTCCAATGGAAATAAGTTCTGCGTCAGATGTGTAAATTGTCATAAGTTGAGTTGGAAAACTAATTGCTAAGAATGAAATAATAAAGCAAACAATAAAAGAGATTTTAAATGCAATTCCCATAATTGCCTGAATTGCTTTCACATCCTTTTTCCCCCAGTATTGTGAGCAAAGCATTGTGATTCCTGAGGCGATTCCAAAAAAGAAGCCACTAAGAATGAACTGATATTGATTTGCAAGTGATACTGCAGATAGTTCTGCTTGCCCTACATATCCAAGCATAAAAACATCTGCAGAATTTACCGCAGATGTAATAAAATTCTGAATTGCAATTGGAATCACTAAAGCTGCAAGTGATTTTAAAAACTGTGATCTAGTATTCATATTTTCCTCCATAATTACAATAAAAAATATAATATATATATTCTAATATATCAAGTAAGACAGTACGTAAGTATCGTATGAAGGAAACAATTATAGCAGATAACTATTTCTGCTCTGTTGAGAGATAGGAAACCGTGAGATATTGTCCGCTATGAATACTGTCTGCATCCGATAAATGATTGAGCTCACAAAGCTCTTTGACATAAGCCTGCTTTTCTCTGTTCGAACCGTTGGTGTATTGTTCGGCAATTGACCATAAAGTATCTCCAGCTTGAACTTCAATTGAGGTATAGTATTTGCTTGTTACGGTTGCATTAGACTCTTTGGCATACGCAGAAATAGCGCTTCCTAATAATAATGCAATCGAAATAAATAATGTGATTGAAATTCCTAAAATAAGCTTACGGCGAAAAAGCTGTGCTTCTCTTCTTTGTAAACAAGCATTTGCACGTGCTGAAATATTTGGATTATACTGTCTTTTCATAATCATATTCTCCTATCGAAAGTTTGTTCGGAACGTTTGTTCTGTACTAAATATACTGCACGAACAAATGTTTGTCAATACAAAAACCGAACAAATTTTCGGGAATATATGTTTGCTTTTCGAGTTTGATTATGCTATTCTATTTTTAGATAAAATATTTGAAATATAGGAGGTTTCTATGGCATACGGAAAAATATCTGACAAGCAAAAAGAAATTCTTGAATATATGAAACAAGAGATATTAAACAAAGGGTACCCACCAACTGTTCGTGACATTTGTGAAGCAGTTCATTTGAAATCAACTTCATCTGTGCACTCTCATTTGGAGACACTTGAGAAGAATGGGTATATTCGTAAGGATCCAACTAAGCCTCGTGCAATAGAAATTATCGACGATAATTTTAATCTCACACGTCGTGAAGTGGTAAATGTTCCGTTGGTTGGTCGTGTTGCAGCTGGAGAACCAATTCTTGCTGTGGAGAATATTGACAGTTATTTTCCAATTCCAACTGAATTTATGCCAAATAAGGAATCATTTATGCTCCGTGTGAAAGGTGAAAGTATGGTTAATGCGGGAATATTTGATGGAGACAATATTCTTGTGCAAAGACAAAGTGATGCCAAAAATGGAGATATGGTAGTTGCATTGGTAGATGATTCTGCAACGGTTAAAACCTTTTATAAAGAAGATGGACACATCCGTTTGCAACCTGAGAATGATACGATGGACCCTATTATTGTTCCAGACTGTCAGATTCTTGGTAAAGTGTTCGGCGTATTCCGCTTCTTTTAATGAAAAAAATGAAACCCCTATGCGTATTCAAAATGGAATATGCATAGGGGTTCTTTTATTATGAAAGACTGATTTCTTTTCCATCTTTCCAAATTCGTTCGATATCATAAAATGCACGATCTTCTTCAGAGAAAAGATGCACGATAATATCTTGATAATCCATGAGAATCCATGTGGAATTACGATTTCCTTCTATCTGACGGGCATGGATTCCATTTTTGTACATTGCTTCATCAACTGCATCCTGCATTGCTGCTAATTGATTTGGGTTAGAACCATTTGCAATGATAAAATAATCAGCAATTGAAGATACCTCGCTGATGTCAATTACTTTAATATCGTCCGCTTTTTTATCTTCTAACGCTTCTACCGCTTTTTTTACATAATCTAAGGTATTCATTTAAGGTCCTCCTGTGAACAATAATAGTCATATGTTTGTTGCGTGATTGGATCAATAATACTTCCTTGTTTTTTTAGGTAAGTTAAGGTGTCTCTTGCAATAAATGCAACACATGCATCTAAATCCTGAAATGCTAATTGACGTATTTCTGCAAGATGCAAAGCTTTATCCCTGGCAGGTTCAATATAGTCTGCAATAAAAATGATTTTATCTAAAACAGACATATTTGGACAGCCTGTGGTATGCACTTCAATAGCATGTAATATTTCCTTGCTCTTTATATGATATTGCTCCTTCGCAATAATGGTTCCAGCCTTTCCATGTAAAAGGGAAGGATTTGCATATTCGATATCAGAAATAGGAATATGATTTTTTTCGCAGATTGCAATCTTCTCTTTATTTGAAATACACTTTGCACAATCGTGAAGCAAACCTGCAATCATAGCAGTCTCTATGGGATACTGATAGGCCATGGCAAGACATCCGGCAGTATACATTACGCCTTTTGTGTGCTCATAACGTTCCTTGTCTAACTCTTTTTTGAGCTGTTTTCGCATTGCTTGTAGTTCCATAATTCTCCTGTTTTGTAATTACATTTGATAGAGTTTTTCTTGTTCTATATATGAAATAACTTCTGCAGGTAATAGGGCAGATACATTTTCATGCTGTTTGATACTCTTTCGAATTTCACGCGAAGCGGCATCGTAGGTTTCACAAGAGAGAATTCGAATATCGCATGGAAATTGTGCTTCCAGCTTTTGCTTTTTCTGCTCGAGCTCGTGAAAGTTAAAGCCTTTTCTTGCAATTACTAGAAGCTTTGCTAATTCGCAAATCCGTTCTGGTTTCACCCAGCAATCAAAATAATCAAGAGAATCCGCACCCATAATGAAATAGTATTCGTTGTTATTAGCCTGTTCGTGTAATTTCTCTAAAGTTCGATACGTATAGCTTCTTTCTGTGGAAAGAATTTCAAGATTACATACTTTGTAGCGAGGTTCCTTTTGCGTGGCAAGCTCACACATATGCAATCGATGCATAGCAGAAGCCATGTCACTTTCGTTCTTATTTGGAGAATGTCCGGTTGGAACAAACCATATTTCGTCTACAATTTGACTTTGTAATACTTGTTTGGCCATGTATAAATGTCCATTGTGTATCGGATCAAATGATCCACCTAATAATCCAATCTTCATAATTAATCTGGTAATTGTATTTTTGCTTTTTTCGCTGGACGATAAAAAATAATTTTCTTTCCAATTACTTTTACAACATCCGAATGGGTACGCTCGCCAATGGTTGCTGCAATCTCACGTGGATCGTCCAGGCAGTTTTTAAGTACAGACACTTTGATTAATTCTCTTTTCTCTAATGCCTCATCAATGGCAGTAATAATTTCTGGTGTTAGGGATGCTTTTCCAATTTGAAAAATTGGACTCATGGAACTTGCTAAACTTCCTAAATAAGCTCTTTGTCTACTGTTTAACATAATATTTCTCCTGTTATTTGTAATAATCAAACTCGAAATCGTACATGCGAACGGTATCGCCTTCTTCGATTCCCATCTCTTCTAATTCGTGTAAAATGCCTTGTTCCTTCATGAATTTCTGGAAGAATAAGAATCCCTTCTCGGATTCTAAATTCGTATATCCAAGCATTTTTTCAATTTTGGCACCTTCTACAAGGAATGCACCATCCTCTGCAATGGTAACAGTAAATGGATCATCTCGGAAAATGAATACCGATGGATCGAATTCCTGCTCATATACATAGGTTTCTTTTGGACAGGTTGCAAGCAAATCTTTTACATGGTAAAGAAGTTCTTTTAATCCTTTTCCACTTACTGCGGAAATTGGGAAAACCTGTATTCCTTCTTTTACTTCAAATTCCTTGCGCAAATCGGAAATAATATCATTTTCGTCTCCGTAAATGGCATCAATTTTATTTGCTGCAATAACCTGTGGTTTTTTTAGTAATTCTGGATTATAAGCTTCCAACTCTTTGTTGATAGCTTTAATATCGCTGATTGGGTCTCGTCCCTCTGTTCCAGCAGCATCAACAATGTGAATAATAACTTTGGTTCTTTCTACATGTCGTAAGAATTGATGACCAAGTCCAATTCCTTCGGATGCTCCTTCAATTAATCCTGGAATATCTGCGATTACGAATCCAAAGCCTTCTTCCATATCAACGACACCTAGATTCGGCTGTAACGTGGTGAAATGGTAATTCGCTATCTTTGGCTGTGCATTGGTTACACGAGATAAAAATGTGGATTTACCTACGTTTGGGAATCCAACAAGTCCTACGTCTGCAATAACTTTAAGCTCAAGAATGACTTCAATTTCAATTGCTTCTCCGCCTGGTTTTGCATACTTAGGAGCCTGCATAGTTGCTGTGGCGAAATGCTGATTGCCCAGTCCGCCTTTTCCACCTCGAAGAACCACAACTCTTTTGTGTTCGCCGGACATATCCGCAATTACTTTTCCGGATTCGGCATCTTTTACTACGGTTCCTGCTGGCACCTTTAAGATTAAATCCTGTCCATCACGTCCATGACAATTCTTTTTGCCACCTTCCTGACCTGGCTCTGCTGAGAATTTACGTTTGTGACGATAATCGGTAAGGGTATTTAAGCCTTCGTCAACAAGGAAAATAACATCTCCACCTTTGCCACCATCTCCACCGTCTGGTCCACCGTTTGGAACATATTTCTCACGGCGAAAGGATACATGACCATCCCCGCCTTTTCCTGATTTTATTATAATTTTTGCACGATCTGCAAACATTGTATTCTACCTCATGGATTCTATCTGTGCGCTATAGAAAAAGCGCTAGAATCGTATTAAACTAAGTTATTTGTTTCCTGGAAGAAAGTTCTGTAAGAAGTTCCCTCTAACAATAATGTTTAATATCATATCAACAGATTCTGACCGATTGCCAGATTTAAGATATTACTGTCTATTTCTATGAATGTTTTATGAAATTGTAATATGCGATATCTTAGAAATTGATTAATATTAAATCAGCTGTATAAGCTAAAATAGCCCCGGCTTACAAACAAAGTCGGGGCCACATTATTATTCGTTTACTGGGTATACAGAAGCCTGTTTACGGTCTCTTCCTACTCTTTCGAATCTTAAAATACCATCTACTTTAGCGAATAAAGTATCATCTCCACCGATACCAACGTTAGTACCTGGATGAATCTTTGTTCCACGCTGTCTGTAGAGAATATTTCCAGCTTTTACGAACTGTCCGTCTGCTCTCTTAGCGCCTAATCTCTTAGACTCTGAGTCACGTCCGTTCTTTGTAGAACCAACTCCCTTTTTATGAGCAAAAAACTGAAGGTTCATATTCATCATGTCTTACACCTCCTTGAATTCTAAAATGAGATATTCATCTCCGTAGTTGTCTTGTATTCCTTGTAAGCCCAAAATCATTGATCGAAATAACAAATTGGTTTCGGCAGTAGCATCTTGTGTTACTTCGAAATCAATCATGCCGCGTTCCGCATCTTGCCCTTCTGAAAAGGTAACATCCGTGAACTCCTCAATAGAATTCACTGTATTAATACAGAGAATAGAGACTGCAGCACACACAATATCATACCCGGGATCCGCATATTCGGCATGTCCCTCGGAATGAAATCCTTTGATATTCTCACAATCATCTTGATAAATCGTTACACGAATCATAACAAATCCTTATCGATTATCCATTAATTTTTTCGATCTTAACCTGTGTGAACGCCTGTCTATGACCGTTCTTTTTGTGATAACCAGTTTTTCTCTTGTACTTGTAAACGATCACTTTTTTACCTCTGCCCTCTTTTACGACAGAAGCTTCTACTGTTGCACCAGCTACTGTTGGGTTTCCAACTTTCATTTCATCACCAGCTACAACTAAAACCTGATCAAAAGTAACTTTCTCACCAGCTTCAACACCAAGTTTCTCAATGGTAATGATATCGCCTTCGGATACTTTGTACTGTTTACCACCTGTTGCTAAAATTGCGTACATATGGCACCTCCTATTATCATTACTCGCCAGTTACGGTGCTGTCATATCGACAATCTTCTACCTCACTGTGCGGCATACTACATTAAAATAGCATAGCATCTATGCTTTGTCAATTATTTTCAGAAAAAAAGTGAAAAATTCATAATTTTACTTATGCTGTTTGAACTATTGCTTTAAAATCTCAAGGATGGACTTTGAAGTCTTTTTGCGCGTAAGCTCCATAAGCCCTAATTTTGTAATATCTAACGCATTGGATGGAATGGAATCCTCTTTTAATAATTTGCGCATATAAGAAAGAAGCTCCTCCTGTTCATCGGGCTTTAGATTAATAAAATCCACTAGAATCATTCCAGAAATATTTCGCAACCGAATCTGGCGTGCAATTTCCTCTGCTGCTTCTTTGTTAACAGCAAGAAAGGAAGCCCCTGTTTTCTTCATGTTTTTGGCGGTATTAACATCTATAAAAGTCAAAGTTTCTAACTGTTCAATAATGATGTTTGCCCCAGATTCTAACCATACGAGTCGCTCTGTAATATTGGATAGATTATTTCGAAGGCTATAGAGACTGCTTAAGCTTATGGCAGAATCATCATATAATTGAAATTTGTCACACAGCCATGGAAGTTTTTTACAAGCCTCCTGATAGCGCTCCTTATCATCAAAATATACGAAATCCACGGAATTCCAATCACAGTGTTTTAATTGCTCAAGATACGCACTCTCTGGAGAATAACAAAGCGTATATGGCAATTGATGAAGTGCAGATTGCAGAAAGGAATGGTAAGCGGCAATTTGCTGTTCTAGTTCTTCTGCCAATTGCTCTAAATCGGTCTCACCCGCATT
>JAZUHO010000060.1:0-29694 GCA_045641745.1 Agathobacter sp.
TAGATAAAGCACAGCACAGCCGCTGTGATAAGACCTTCCACAAAGCCGATTGCAAGGTGAATAGGCTGCATTGCCATTACAAAAACACTGAATGGCAGTTCTGTAATGCCAGAGCCAAGTGTCTGGATACATACAGAAAATGCGCCCATCTGAAGGGTGAGAACACAGCCGAGGATAGAAGCAAGTATAATTTTCTTTTTGTCCCGTCCGTTTTTCATAATAGGCTTCCAGATAAACATTGAACCTATAAAACAGCCGTAGAATGCCATATTCCACACATTACAGCCCAGAGCCATAAGTCCGCCGTCCGCAAAGAATAAGCATTGTGTCAGCAGAACGCATATCATTGTCAAAAATCCTGCATAAGGTCCCAGAATGGCACTAAGCAGCATACCACCGCAAAGGTGACCGGAAGAGCCTGTCCCCGGAATTGTAAAATTAATCATCTGTGTTGCAAATACGAAAGCTCCCATAACACCCATCATAGGAATTTTCTTTGCGTCATTTTCTAAACGTACCTCTTTCACTGAATAGCCTGCTGCTACTGTAGAACAAGCATACATGGTTGCTGCTACTGCTGGTGCAACCAACGCGTCTGCCATATGCATGGTCATATCCTCCCTTTCATCAAATCAAGCTGTAACATATAAGCTCACGATTCCTCTTTTTCAAGCTGTTCGTTCCGTTTTGGCGAAGCTTTCTTTCAAATTCTCTTTCGTCCCGCTTATCTACCGCTCCATTCTATGGGATAAATAAATCCCGCACAAGCCCCACGGGGGGTTATTTCTTGGCTCATTTTTCCATACCAGTTTTTAGAAACCATTTCTCTTTCTCTGGCTCGCGCTCATTTTATCTCTCACGCTCGTGCTCTTTGGGGTCCATTTTCCTCTCTCTCTTCGCCTAGAACAGCAAGAAGAATAGTCCAGCCACAACTCCACATAGCATTCCAGCAATAACATCCCTTGGAAAATGAACTCCTGTAATAACGCGAACCACAGCCAGAAGTACGCCCACAATAAGTAAGCAAATTCCCATCCACAAATATGGCGCCACAAATAGGAAGGTCATTCCAATGAGAACCGCACAAAATACGTGTCGACTTGGAAAGGATTTCCCTTTGGTTTTCTTCGGAATAATGGGTGGCATCTCAAACACTTCATACGGTCTTCTTGCATTGATAAAATAACGAAATACCGAAAGAATGATAAACCCATCCAAGGGCACGATAATTGCCTGTGCCAATTCCGGTTTCCGATTCCATGCCAAATACCCTAATAAAAGGGGATAGCATACATACTCAATACCAGTAAATAGTCGATTTAAAATATGTAACATATGGGCCAGTTTCGGATTACTCCGAACTGGCTCAGTCATTTTAATATACTGCTCTTTTGTCATACTTTCCTCTTTATCTATTATTTTCATTTGTTCGGTTGTTGGTTCCGTCCATCATATTATTCACACCATCATTGATGGTATCCCCAACACCCTGGATAGCTCTTCCTGCTGCATCGCCTGCATCTTCCACGGCATCACCTGCATCCTTGCCCACATCCTCTAAGCTGTCAACTACACCTTGTCCATCTTTGTGGGAAGTATCACCTGTAACACTGTTGCTTTCGCTGTTACCTACGCTATTATTGTTGTTACCATTATTGCTATTGTTCGCGCTATTGTTGTCTGGCTTCATGTCACTTTGTGTATTGGATATGTTGTTTTTATCCATCGATTCAGTTCTTCGATCCACTTTATTTTTGTCATTTGATCCACATCCCGTCATCACTCCAGATACCGCGAAAAGAAGACAGGCACCTAATACCGCAATGCTTTTCGTTCCACGCTTGCACACCCCTGCCAATTTTGGCTGGTTGCCTTCATCAACTTGCATAAATAATTTTTTCTTCATCTTACTACTCCTTCGATTTCCTAGTTTTCAATATGATTTCCATCATAGAAGTAGTATGTCTAAGAAATAATTCTTTATTCACAATACAATAAATGTTCAATCAAATAAATGAAAAAGCGACAGTTGCTTTCCCCAGCCCGAAGAAGCGCCAGCAGATTGGTTAATACGTATTCACAAAAGGAATCTGGGTTGAGTGCCATGTTCCAAATACGATCATTAATACTCTGATCCTTTTCTAATGCCTGGTAAAGCAGCTGTTTCGCCTGCTGAAATCCCTGCAAAGACATCCCGTGGCTTCCCTGCATATTCGTATCCACTTCCCTTAACCAGCTTCTGTCATATTTACTCAAGCGTCCATATAAAAACAAATAGTATTGCTCCAGAAAATCGGTAAAGCGTATTCCATCGTGATAAAGCACCTCTTGACTCTCAAGAATTTGCTCCCAAAAGGTGTTCACTACCGCATCCAGCAGCTGTTCTTTGTTTTTATAGTAATTGTACATGCAACCAACCGCAATATTTAAGGATGCCGCCAGTTTGCGAATGCTTAACGCATCTATGCCTTCCTGCGTGGTTATTTCCATTGCTTTCTCAAGAATTTGCTCTCGAGATGTCACTTTAACTTTGAATTCACCCATGTTCTTCTCCTTATCTGAACATTGTTCATTTTAACAGTTTCCAACGAGTGATTCAATTATATCTTTTTCTCTTACCGTTTCATTTTAGGCTGACATATTAAGGCCGCAATATAGCTGAAAATCAGCGCAGCCGATACTCCTAATGCACATGCTTTAAATCCCCCTAAGAAAAGGCCAAGAAATCCTTTATCGTCAATCATGTCTCGTACCCCTTTCCATAAAAGGTTTCCAAAGCCAAGTAGCGGAACACTTGCACCTGCTTTGCCCCACTCTACCAAAGGTTCGTAGATTCCCAACGCGCCAAGCACCGCACCTGAGCATACCAGTAACACCATGATTCTTCCTGGCATCAACTTCGTCTTTTCCATCAAAATCTGCACCAATGCACAGATTGCCCCGCCCAGCAAAAAGGCGTTTACATAATCTGTCATACGATCACCGTCCCTTCATACTCTTTCTTTCATGCATTCTAATTCCTTTACTTCCTATTCCACACTTTCTAGTACGACTCCATGAGCAATTCCTGGCACGCTTTTTCCCTCATTAAAACTCACCGTTGAAAGTAGTGCCCCTGTTGGCACAAACAAAATCTTTTTTAGCTCTCCTTTTAACAGCTTCGGGATATAATGCGCTGCCAAAACCGTGGCAGAACATCCACAGCCTGATCCCCCGGCGCCAGTTCCCTGACTTGGGTCAAAAATAAGAATCCCGCAATCCTCATGCTGTTCCGAGATGTCGTACCCTTTCTCCTTCAACTTATCAATCAAAATGTCTCTGCCCACAGTGCCCAAATCCCCTGTCACAATGGCATCGTAGTCCTGCGGTTTTCTCGCAAAATCCTGCAAATTACACAAAATGGTATCAATTGCTGCCGGAGCCATAGCCGCTCCCATATTCATGGAATCTTTGATTCCATAGTCCATGATTTTTCCAGTTGTTATTCCTGTAATTGCCACACGTCGCTCTCCCTTTTTTGCATATTCTGCTGCAACCTGCTCATTTGCCAGCAAAAAGGCGCCGCTTCCAGTTACCGTCCAGGTCGCACACTCCGGTCGCTGATTTGCATAGGCAAGTGGAAAGCGAAACTGTTTCTCTGCACTCGCAAAATGGCTGGAAGTTACTACGCCAACAAGATCTGCAAATCCCGCAGACACATTCATTGCGGCTAACGACATTGCCTCTCCCGATGTGGAGCAAGCACCATAGACTGCAAAAAGTGGCGTTACATAATCCATCAATCCAAAGGAGGAGGCAATGGTTTGCCCCAGCAAATCTCCTGCGAACAAATAACGCAGCTGTTCCTGTTTCATTCCTTTTTTCGACAGCGCTACTGCAAGGGCTTCCTTTTGCATAGCAGACTCCGCTGCTTCCCATGTACTTTGTCCAAATTTATCATCCACGCCCACCTCATCAAATTTGCTGGCAAGTGGTCCTTCTCCCTCCTTCGTTCCCACAACAGATGCGGCACTTATGATATATGGTTTATTTTTTAATTGCACACTTTGAATTCCAACTTGAAGTGAATCCATTTCATTTTCCTCTTGCGACATATTTTCTCTCCTTTCCCTTGACAATCACTCTTTTCTAGCTTGCACGCTTTTTTCCAAAAATATGCATATTTTACAAAAAGTCCTCAATTTCATGGCAAAGGAGTCTATAAGCAAAAAGGCGCAGCTGTGCATCCTTTCTTTCAAAAAGATACCAGCTGCGCCATATGACTCAATTTTGCTTTATTCTATTTCAATTTTTGAATTCTATCCAATGCTGCAAGTGTGTTTTCATAAGTTCCAAATGCAGTCAGACGGAAGTATCCTTCTCCGCTTGGACCAAAGCCAGAGCCTGGTGTTCCTACTACATTCGCATTCTCTAATAAGTAGTCAAAGAACTCCCACGAGGTCATCTTATCTGGAGTCTTTAACCAGATATATGGTGCATTCACACCACCATATACTTCAAAGCCCGCATCTGCCAAGCCTTTTTTGATGGTGGCTGCATTCTTCATGTAATATGCTACCTGCTCTTTAATTTGCGCTTTTCCAGCTTCTGAATAAACGGCTTCACCGGCACGCTGTACAATGTATGGTGCTCCATTAAACTTGGTTCCGTGACGTCTTGCCCACATAGCATGAAGTGACACATCTTTCACCTTTAATTCCTTTGGCACCACGGTAAAGCCTAATCGAACGCCTGTAAAACCTGCATTCTTAGAAAAGCTTCGAAGCTCGATTGCACAGGTTTTTGCTCCATCACACTCATAAATAGAATGTGGCACATTTTCCTCGCTAATATATGCTTCGTATGCAGCATCAAAAATGATAATTGCTTTCTTTTCATTAGCATAATCTACCCATTTTTGTAATTCAGCTTTGGTAAGTGTTGTTCCAGTTGGATTATTTGGCAAGCACAAATAAATAACGTCCGGTGTCTCCTTTGGAAACTCTGGTACAAATCCATTCTCTGCTGTACTTGGCATATAGATTACATCACTCCAGGTCTCTGTTGTGGCGTTCCAGGTACCAGTTCTTCCTGCCATAACATTAGAATCTACATAAACCGGATAAACAGGATCTGTCACTGCAATTCTTGCATTTGCTGAAAAAAGCTCCTGAATATTCGCTGAGTCACTTTTGGCTCCATCGGATACAAAGATTTCATCCGCAGCAATCTCACAGCCTCTCGCTTGATAGTCATTTTTTGCAATTGTACTTCTCAGGAACTCATAACCCAAATCAGGTGCATAGCCCTGAAAGGTTTCTGCGCATCCCATTTCATCAACTGCTTTATGAAGCGCCTCAATAATTGCAGGTGCAATCGGCTGTGTAACATCGCCGATTCCTAAACGGATTACCTGTTTTTCAGGATTTGCAGACTGGAAAGCTGCTACTTTCTTTCCAACTGTACTAAACAAATAACTTCCTGGTAACTTCTGAAAATTGTCATTTACTTGAAACATTTTTATCCTTCTTTCTTTTCTTATAATTCCTAAAATTGCAACTACATTTACTCACTATCCCATATTTCTTCATGAATCCTTCTTATTCCCGCAACTCACATGCATCTTACTCTGCCAACAGACTAAGTATCATTTGTGCTGTCTCGACGGCATTTGTTCCATTGTCCATGCTACGTTTTTGGATGTATCGATGTGCCTCTTCCTCCGTCATACTGTTTCTCTCCATCAGCAACGCCTTTGCCTGACTCAAAAGCAGCGTCTCTTCTTCGCTACGCTGCTTTCGCTTTTTTTCCTTTTTCCGGCGTCGAAGTAGCCGTCCCTCCATCATTTCCATGGTATCAAGCAGTTCATGTACGCGAAACGGCAACGTTAAACACACCAGGTTTTCTCGTTCTCTATTTTCTAGAGTCTCCGCCGAAGCAATCAAAAGCATTTGAAACCCTTCTGGAAGATACTCATAGAGCTCCGTATACATCATATCCACAAAACGATTTGCACAGATTAGAGTGCCTTGCTCTAAGTCATTCATGGCCGCTAATGCCTGCGCTCCCGTAGAACAAACAGCAGTGACAGAATACCCGCTTTGGGCTAAGATTTTCTTCATGTTTAATGCAACGTCTTTCTTGGGAAAGGCAATTACAATACTACTCACACTCATTCTCTCACTGCTTCTTTCTAAATCTTATACAGATATTCATCTAACTCCCACTGGGTAACCTGCGTTCTAAAGTCTTGCCATTCTTTTGCCTTCGCTTTCACGTAACAAGATGCAATGTGCTCCCCGATGACCTCTCGGATAAATGCATCCTTTTCAAATTCGCGAATTGCCTTGCTCAGATTACTTGGAATTGCTTCAATTCCTTTTTCTTCTCTCTCTTCCTCTTGCATTTCATAAATGTTGGTAGACACTTCTGCTGGTGGAAGAATTTGTTTCTCAATACCATCTAATCCTGCAGCTAGACACACAGCTAATGCCAGATATGGATTTGCCGCTGGATCTGGATTTCGAAGCTCAATTCGAGTTCCTGCTCCTCTGGCAGCCGGAATGCGAATCAATGGACTACGATTGGTGCGAGACCATGCAATATGCATAGGTGCCTCAAATCCTGGCACAAAACGTTTATACGAATTTACAAGCGGATTGGTAATGATTGTCATTCCCTTCACATGTTCCATCAAACCACCGATAAAGTAGTACGCCTCCTGGCTCAAGCCCTTCTCATCTGCTTCATCTGCAAAAATATTTCTTCCCTCTTTGGAAAGTGACATATTAATATGCATACCAGAACCTGCAATTCCCATCTTAGGCTTTGGCATAAAGCTAGCAAACAAACCATGACGCTTGGCAATTGTCTTAACTGCTAGCTTAAAGGTCATAATGTTATCTGCCGTCTGAAGAGCTTCATCGTATTTGAAATCAATTTCATGCTGGGCAGGAGCAACCTCATGGTGAGAGGCCTCAATTTCAAAGCCCATATCCTCTAAGGTCAGAACCATATCTCTTCTTGCATTCTCTCCCAAGTCATTTGGTCCCATGTCAAAATAGCTTGCCTTCTCATGACTGATTGTTGTTGGAAGTCCATTCTCATCCTGATGGAACAAGAAAAATTCACATTCTGGTCCTACATTAAACACATATCCCATGTCCGCAGCACGCTTGATTTGTTTCTTTAAGATGTAACGAGGATCTCCCTCAAAAGGTTTTCCATCAATTGTGTATACATCGCAAATAATTCTTGCCACTTTTCCCTGCTGTGGTCTCCAAGGGAAAATGCAGAATGTATCCAAGTCTGGATGAAGGTACATATCACTCTCTTCAATTCGCACAAATCCCTCAATGGACGATCCATCAAACATGCACTTGTTATCCAACGCCTTTTCTAATTGACTTGCGGTGATTGCAACATTCTTCAGATTTCCAAATATATCGCAAAACTGCAAGCGAATAAATTCAACGTCTTCTTCCTCCACTAATTGCATGATATCCTGCTTTGTATACTTACTCATCTTTCTCTCCTTTATGTCTCTATCTGATTATAAATTACACATTTTCTTCCTTGTTTATATAAGCTAGCACTTCTTCGTATTTCATTGGGCCGCCAAACAAATCAAGCGCACTTCCGATTGTAACATGCAAGTGATTGCGCCCCAACTTCTTCAAAGCCTCTAAATCCTCAAAATCCTTCACACCGCCAGCATACGTGATTGGAATATGGTCAAATTGTCCCAGCTTTTGCACTAACTCCCGCTCAATTCCATTTGCCTTGCCTTCCACATCCACGGCATGCACTAAGAATTCGTCACAATAATGCGACAGCTCCTCCAGCAATGGAAAGTCCACCACTGCATTCGTAAATTTCTGCCAGCGATCCGTTACAATATAGTATTTTCCGTCTTTTTTTCTACAACTAAGATCAAGTACAATATGCTCTTTTCCCACAACGTCCATCAGTTGGTTCAAATTTTCATAGTTGATTTGTCCATTTGAAAAGGCGTAGGATGTAACAATCACATGACTTGCCCCCTCTTTAATAAAGACAGCCGCATTGGAAGCGTCGATTCCGCCTCCGATTTGAAGTCCACCTGGATACGTATGTAATGCCAATAAAGCTTGCTCCTTCGTGGCCTCATAGTAATCACTATCTTTTGCGTTTAAAAGAATGATATGTCCGCCTTTTATTCCCGCTTCCTTATACATAGTCGCGAAAAAGGCGCCGTCCTGCTCAGAAACAAAATTCTCTTTTGCCTGATTTCCTTCATCCTTTAAGCTACTTCCCACAATCTGCTTGATTTTTCCATTGTGAATGTCAATACATGGTCGAAATTGCATCGCGTAATCCCCCGTTATGATTTCTCACTTTATCTGTAACGTATTATCAATTCCATGACCAGTTGCAACACTTGTACTTTCCTATTTATAAAAACGAAGTAATTGGCCATGTTGATATGAAAAAAGGACGCACAAGTCCCTTTACTGACCTCTTCGTCCTTACAATTTCAGATAATACCACATTTTAAAATGATACGCAATTCTTCTATTTGAAAAAGCTATTCCTCCTTGTTATAACTACCATAGATTGTATTAATTATTTTTTCTTATAATGTCGCTTTTTCTATTAACACGACTTCTATATCTATTGACACCACGAACAAATTTTGCTATGATTTAGCAACTACAAATCGATATAAATAGAAGAAAGTGAGGACAAAAAAATGGGTACAATTATCGGCGAAGGAATTACTTTTGATGATGTGTTATTGGTACCTCAGTATTCGGAAGTTACACCAAACATGATCGACACAACAACACATCTTACAAAGTCTATCGTTTTAAACATTCCTATGATGAGTGCAGCAATGGACACTGTTACCGAGTCAAAAATGGCTATCGCAATGGCTAGACAGGGTGGTATCGGAATTATCCATAAAAATATGTCAATTGAGGCACAGGCTGATGAAGTTGATAAAGTTAAGAGATCAGAAAACGGCGTTATCACCGATCCATTTTCTTTGTCACCTGAGCATACTCTTCAGGATGCAGACAACTTAATGGCTAAATTCAAGATTTCAGGTGTTCCAATTACAGAAAACGGAAAATTAGTTGGTATCATCACAAACCGTGATTTGAAATTCGAGACAGATTTCTCTAAGAAGATCAAAGAATCTATGACTTCTGAAGGTTTAATTACTGCACAGGAAGGAATTACCTTAGAAGAGGCAAAGGCAATTCTTGCAGAAGCAAGAAAAGAGAAATTACCAATTGTTGATAAGGATTTCAATTTAAAAGGTCTTATCACAATCAAAGATATTGAAAAACAGATTAAGTATCCATTATCAGCAAAAGATTCTCAGGGACGTCTTCTTTGCGGTGCAGGTGTTGGAATTACCGGAAACATGATGGAGCGTGTAGATGCTTTAGTAAAAGCTCATGTTGACGTTATCGTATTAGATTCTGCACATGGACATTCTAAAAATATCATCTCTGCTGTAAAAGCCGTTAAAGAAAAATATCCAGAGCTTCAGGTTATTGCAGGAAACATCGCAACTGGTGAAGCTGCAAAGGCATTAATTGAAGCAGGCGCTGATGCAGTTAAGGTTGGTATCGGACCTGGATCTATCTGTACTACCCGTGTTGTTGCTGGTATTGGTGTTCCACAGGTATCTGCAATCATGGATTGTTACGCAGTTGCAAAAGAATACGGTATTCCAGTTATCGCAGATGGTGGAATCAAATACTCTGGAGATATGACCAAAGCTCTTGCTGCTGGTGCTAATGTTTGTATGATGGGATCCATGTTCGCTGGATGTGACGAAGCTCCAGGAACCTTCGAGTTATTCCAGGGAAGAAAATACAAGGTATACCGCGGAATGGGATCTATCGCTGCAATGGAGAACGGAAGCAAAGATCGCTATTTCCAGGAAGGTGCTAAAAAATTAGTTCCAGAAGGTGTAGAAGGTCGTGTTGCTTACAAAGGAAACCTAGAGGATACCATCTTCCAGTTAATCGGTGGAATTCGTTCTGGTATGGGATATTGTGGATGTCAGACCATTGAGGACTTGAAAGAAAAAGGTAAATTTGTTAAAATTTCAGCAGCATCATTAAAAGAGAGCCATCCACATGATATTCATATCACCAAAGAGGCTCCAAACTATACTACTGAAAATTAATTTTTGTTGAATATGAGGTGAATATTATTTTAGACGTTGGCGATATAGGACAATTCCTTGTTTTATTTATTTTACTTTTACTCTCTGCATTCTTTTCGTCTGCAGAGACTGCATTAACCACCGTCAACAAAATACGTATGCGTACCCTGTCGGAATCTGGTAACAAAAAGGCCGACAGGGTTCTTCGCATTACAGAAGACTCTGGAAAAATGCTTTCTGCCATCCTAATTGGCAATAACATCGTAAATCTATCTGCCTCCTCTCTTGCCACTTCACTTGCGATTAAGCATCTTGGAAGTGTTGGAGCAGGAATTGCAACCGGAATCCTTACCTTTCTTATTTTAATTTTTGGTGAGATTTCCCCAAAAACCCTAGCAACCATACATGCAGATTCCATGTCACTGAAAATATCTGGAATCATTGAAGTACTTATGTTACTTCTTACTCCAGTTATCTTTGTTATCAATAAACTGGCAATGGGATTTCTTTTTCTTCTTCGTGTCGATCCGCATGCAGGAAAAAAAGCGATGACCGAGGAGGAATTGCGTACTATTGTAGATGTAAGCCAAGAAACGGGTGTTATTGAAGATGAAGAACGTGATATGATTCATAATCTGTTTGATTTCGGAGATTCTCTTGCGAAGGAAATCATGATTCCTCGTATTGATATGACTTCTGCTTCTGTTGACGCCACTTATGATGAAATTTTACAGATTTTTCAAGAAGATAAATATACGCGACTTCCTATCTATGAGGAAAATCCAGACAATGTGGTTGGAATTCTCAATATGAAGGATTTATTGCTTTGTAATGATAAAGAGCAGTTTTCTATCCGCTCTCACATGCGTGAACCCTACTACACCTTTGAACATAAGAACACTGCCGATTTGTTCTTAGAGATGCGACAATCCTCCATTGCTCTCGCCATCGTCCTAGACGAGTATGGAGCAACTGCCGGACTTATCACTTTAGAGGATTTATTAGAAGAAATTGTTGGAGAAATTCGTGATGAGTATGACACCGATGAAATCGATGCGATCACCAAAATTTCTGATCGAGAATATTACGTACTCGGCTCAACAAATATTGATGATGTAAACGATGAATTAGGTCTTGGCCTTACTTCCCAGGATTATGACACCTTAGGTGGCTATTGTCTCGAGTTACTTGATCATCTTCCAGAACGAAATGAAATTGTTCTTGCAGATGACAATACTTTATTCCGCATCGATCGCATACGCAAAAATCGTATCGAACGCGTCTACATTAAATTGCCTGAAGCCCCTGCCGAAACAGAAGAATAATTTTACTAACATTTATAGAGCAAGCCCGTGACTATCTGCTATGTGATAGCCATGGGCTTGCTTCTATTTCCTTTATTGCTTTGTATTTTTATTATTGCTTTCTATTTTATAAAAAGCATTTCTTACTACCTATTTATGGTTGTGCTCACAACAGCACTCTTCCTTCTTTATCGTTTCAAAGCTGTTGTTTACGCGCTTGGTATTACAATCCTTGCACAGTCCATATATAATCGAATTCTTACACTGAATTTCAAATCCGTGGTCTCTCTTCACATGATTTGCAATATCATTCATAAATGCACATTCCAAGTGAATAATTGCTCCACATTTGATGCATTGCAAATGAAGATGTTCCTCACACTTGTGACCAGTCTCTACATACTGATACACCGCCTGATTTCCCTTCTCTGCAACATACTTAATGACGGTACCTTCTTTGGATAGCTTATCCACATATCGATATATCGTTGAAATATTTACTTCATGATTATTGGCCACAAGATAGTTTTCAATGTCATTCACATTCACTGTTCGATCACAGTTTTCCTTTAGGAACTCTAATATTTTGGTTCTACATGCTGTCGTATAACCGCTTCCTGCCATAACTCTACGCCCTTTCGCAATTTAAAATACTATCCCTAACAATTCTATCACAACACCCCAAAATACACCAAGTATATATAAAGCACTTAGAATTGCAAGGTTTTGCTTTGCGTGGCGGTTCAAACGGAACAGCACAAGCATTCCCACACCTGCATTTACAAGCAAACCTGCCATCATCGCACCTGCACTAATTATATTGCTTAAGTACAATTGTGTGATAACCACGGAAGATGCGCAGTTTGGAATCAGTCCAATCAATGCCGCAATCAATTCTCCCACTACAGGTACTGCCGTAAATGTAGAAGCGATTGCTTCCTCACCAATCCACGCAATCACGCCATTTAACACAAGGGAAATTAGAAAGATATAGCAAAAAATCCGAAGTGTATGTTTGATTGCCGCAACCACAGCACCATCTCCACAATTACAATGCTCTTCTTCACACACAACATGAATATCCATCTCTTCTCCGCGCAATTTCAGAATCGAGTGGTAAACAAATTCAACAATAAAACCAGATAAGATTGCCAAAAGCACCTTCGTGGCCAAAATCTTTACTATTGTAATAGGTGCCACAGCCTCAGATAACAAAATTGGCAGCATTTCATCCGAAGTCGATAAAAAGATGGCCATTAATGTACCAATGGTAATTACTCTTCCCGCATACAAACTCGCTGCCGCCGCTGAAAAACCACACTGCGGAACAACTCCAAGAATTCCTCCCCAAAGCGGACCAATCTTTCCTGCTGTCTGTATTCTTTTTTGAAATCTACTTCCTGTTCCGTGCTCTAATAACTCCATTACGAGGTAGGTCACAAAAAGAAATGGTAATAATTTCAAATTATCGATGCACGCATCTTGGAACAAATCTATCATATTCTCTAACATTTTTTCCTTCTTTCTCAAACAAAAACTGCATCAAAAACGCAATTGCAAACAATTTGCAAATTGTATTATAGCATCGTTTTCCAATATGTCAAGGAATTTGCAAATAATTTGCAAAAATTCATAAAAACAAAATACCTACCAAAATAAAATATATATCCCCCAAAATTTGCATACAAAAAGAGCCATATAGATCTTAGTCTACACAGCCCTCCCTGCTTTTAAATTATGAGGATAGAAAAAATAAAAAATGTATATATCAACACAAAATATTATGCTGCGAACTTGTGCATCAGCTCATCGAATTTCTCCGTTGTGCTATCCGTCTGTACGTTGATCTCTTGTTCTCCAATAAAGCAAAAGATTCCCATCAGCGACTTTCCGTTTAAAACAATGGACATGTCTTTGTTTGCGATTGTTATGTTAAAATTGCACATCTCTGCTTGTGTAATAAACTCAATTGCATCTTCTATGGAAGCGATTGTAATGATATAAGTATGCATTTCTTTGCCCTCCCTGTCTGTTGTCTTTAAACTAGTTATATAGTACTACTTTCACTGCAACAGAAGTGCAACACAATACAAATTTCACATAACTTTCTCTAAAACTCTTGCATAGATAGGATTCACGCGCCAAATTGAATGTGCTCCTAACCCACCATTTTCAGGCTCTACCAAATTTCCGTCCCTCTTTTTATAATACCGATTACTTATAAAGCGGGGCCTTCCATATATAGCTGCACTCTTTTTCACAGTCGTATCTACTATATGTACAAGAACCTGCTCATAGGCCTCATTCCCACCAGAATCTTTTACAAAATACGTAATGCTAACACTACCTCCCTGTTGCAAGGCTTCAAATTCTTCCTCCGAATAGTCAAGTAATGTAAATTGATTTTGCTCATGTACTCCATAAGGAATGCTACCGTCCTCCTTGTCATAGGTAGTCGCATAGCTTGCTAGTAGTTGTTCCGTTATCCTTTTACTCTTTGCGTCATCCACAGAAAAATACAATGCTTGGGCATAAATCGCTGGAATATTGTCCCATATGGCATATAGCGTAATCTGAAGTCCGTTCCTACTATTCTCCGCTGCTTCACCTAATATTTCGGTTACCGGATATGCCTCCTTTGCTTGGTATTCTCCCTTTTCACAATTCGTTCGCCTCGCCCAGCCTTGAAAAGATGCCCCCTGAAGCTCCGGCACCTCCTGTGCTATACACACCGTTCCTTGGTGGCTTACCTTCATATCCTGTGGCACATGAATTGTGCTTCCATTTCCATCAAAATGTATTACATATTCATTCCATTTCCACTCGCAATATAAATCTATTCTTGGATAAGCAGATGCGAGCCATTTTTCTTGCATGGCACTTCCAAAGCTATAGCTTTCTCCCTTCTTATCTATCCATTTATTTGCATAATGTCCCACTTGTTCCCAGGATGGAAACCAAAACGTGCTTTTTGAATCGTCTAATGAAACTTTCCTTATTGTCGTCACGGTATCTTCCGTTGTAAGATTTCGATGATAACATATTTCTACCTCATTTCGTTTTCCACTTGCATATACGGTACTATTTTTATTTGCAATAAACTGCACTGGATTTGCACTTCCTGACGCAGCTCCACTCCAGCCCGAAAATTGATATCCTTGCTTGGGTGTTGCATATAATTTTACAGTTGTTCCGTATAAGAAGGTTCCACCTCCCTGAATGGATGCAATTCCCTCCAAGGGGGTAACTGAAACAGTACATAACAGCCCCTGTGCCTGCTTGTTGTAATAACTCTTAAGGGCCTCTCTTGTGTTGGCGCTCCACCCTGTTGCTCCTGCAATTCCATCATAGGTTGTATATACCTCACCATATAGATTTCCGCTGTCATCCATACTTCCCTGTGGAACTCCATTAACAAGAATGGTATTGATTGCATCAAAATATATAGAAGCTCTTCCTTCTTGGATTGTTGCTACGGAAGCCGGGTATAAAAAATTCCTAAGAAACTGTTCGTTTAATTTATAGACTTCATATACATATCCATTGCTGTATGCTTCGCTCCAAAGCGTAAGTGCATTTCCTCCTAATTTTAAATTTGCACATTGATACTCCATTCCCCAACTATTTCTAACTGAAATTTTCCATCCGATTGTTCGAAATCGAATACGTGCCTTGGAATTGCAATATGCACTGGACGCCATATATATAGCACCATTTTCCTCTGATATTGGAGTAAATACAGCATTTTCTCCATATGTATTGTAAAACCGTATTGGATCATCTTCAATAGCAGCCATACATACCTCTTTATTCCATAATAGAAATATAATGCACACTATCAGGAATATCTTAATATACTGACTCATTTGTTCACTTCGAATTAACATATCCAGGCCTCCCAAATGGAAAGTTTTAGCTTTCCAGAAATGGATTTTTCACCTTCTGTGTAAATTGCTTTAAAATAATATACACTTTTATTACTATATAGCTCATTCTTAAAAGCAGAAATGTCCGTTCCTCGCTCCCATAAGCAAGGATATTGGCCTTCCACCCCAATCAACGCCGAATTCTCCTCATACCCAATCTCATTCCACAAATAATTTTTCATCCATTCCCTCAATGCCTGATCTGTCATGTTTCCATGCAGCCACGCATCCACTTGTGCATCAATCACTTGCTTCTGTTCTGGTGTTATCACATCCGAGCATTTCGAATCATACAATAGCCACTGTGGTGATATCTCATAGGGTTCTGGTGGTTGCGGTTCTTCATATATTGGTGTGGTTACTACCTCTCTTCCCTGTTCCTTGGCTCTTTGCTCATAGGCTTCCAGAGTATCTAGGCTTGCATGTAAATCCTCTGGTTCCTCACTCTGATTGGTGGACTGAGCAGCTTGTTTCTCTGCACTCGTTCCAGTCTCTCCACGGTCAGCTTCTTTCTTCCCTTGATTGTTATCTACAGTGGAAGGCACAATCAGCTCCTCTGGTTTTGAAGCTTTTGCCTGTTTTTCCACTGCTCTATTCTCCTTGTTCGATTTCTTATTCTCCGCTAGGTTCTTCTTTTCCGTATCTTCCAAACCTACGTCATTGTCCTCATGCGAATGCACATATTTCATGCCTGCAAAGCCAATCCCCATTACAATGAAAAGAATAATGCTCGTCCCACATAGTATTCCCCATATTTTCTTATTTTTTCCTTTTTTATTGAAATTTGTCAATTTCCTCATTTCCCCACTCCTACTGCACTTATACGAATGTCCTCCGTCCCCACTTCAATCTTATCTTGGTTGTGGTATATCTTATCCGATTTCACATCTCTCCAGGTAGAAATATTGCGTCCCAAAATTTTAGGAACAGGAAGTTCATCTCCAGGTTTTGCCTGATATTCCTTTAAGCAATGTTCTCCTTCCCAAAAACTTACATGCACCCACGTTGTTTCCTCCTCTATTCGGTCCATCAGAATTGTTTTTTGAAGTTGGATTTGTTTGCTATTTCCTCCTGGTAATGAATAGCATTCCTCTACTTCCACCGACACAATTCCTTTCTCTAAGTCTAAGATTTTTGTCTCAACCTTACGATCTGCATTTGTAGCACATCGGCGCTGGATTTCTTCCTGCAATCGTTCCGTTGCCTCTTTTTGCATCATTTCTCGTTGATTCTCGTTTGCGCATTCCCATGGCTTATAATATTCTAGCAACGTTGATTTTGCCACAGAGGACACGGTTTTATCCAATTCGTTTTTTCGAATTTGATGATTGTAAATAAGTAGTCCCAGAACAGACAAATACAACAGTGCACAGCTCCCAATACAGGCAAGTATGATATTTTTCATGTTGTAGCCATCCTCTCATTAACTGGAATCGTAACCTGTGCAATCTGTTCATTTCCCATTGCGTCATACGCCCTCACAAGAGCGGTATACATGCCCGCATTGTCGAACCTCCAAAGAATTTGCTGTTCCCGTTCATACACCTGACAGCTCTCACCCTCAATATGGATTATCTTAAGGGGTAGCCTTTCTCCATTCTTGCTCTTCGCTATCAAATTACGGTCCACCGGTATGACCTCGCCACAGACAATCGGGGATTCTGCTCGATAGACAATGGATGGTTTTCCATTTTCCTTCGCAGAAGTAAATGCCGCGTTGTTTGTTCCCTGTAAGCATTCTCTCTGTGCTTGACACATGTACTCTCCTATCGTTTGAGGCATAGTCCTTTGCTCCATATAGGGTGCAGAAAACAAAAGATATAAAATCCCTAGTCCTACCACCATTGCAAGGATAATTCCTCCATATTGTTCTAATACTTCTTTCATATTCTCTTTATATTCCTCCCTTTCCCCAGTACGTAAGCAGTAATGCAAACGGGGAATTTGGTGCAACAAATATTTCTGCAATCATCCGAAGCATTCCAAGAGTTCCTATCATCCCTAAAATAACGCCCGCATACTCCTCCATAACCATTTTCATCCGATACCTCCCAAGATATAATCCATCGCCCATTGCATCTGGTGGATAAATGAAATCCCCACTATCATTAGCACAAGGGCAATGCCATATTCTTCTATCATCTGTTTCATTTTCCCTCCTAGTGTGCATATCCAGATAAGCGATGTGGTTCTTGAATTCCAAAGAATGGAATCTTATAGTCAAAGGCTACAATTACCTCCGCCATCACAACCCTATCTGTATTGTCTGGCACTTCTTCCTCTTTCTGCACCTGCAGCTTATTCCCATCCTCGCTGTATAAGTAAATGATGGGATACACCTGGTTCTGCTTAGCAATTGCAATGCTCTCCCTCATAACCTGCGGATTATAATCGCTATTCTCCAATTCTTCAATCATTCCACTATGTATGTTTTGTGCGGTAAGAACCTGCATATATCCTCCAAGAATTCCAGAAGCTGTAACCACCATAAGAAGCACTATAAATATTCCTGTAAATGCTTTAATAATTTGGCTCATTTCTCCCCCTCATATCACTGTCGTAGAAAGAAAACTCAGCATAAACACTGCCATATCTGCCAGAATTTTAAGTGACGCGCTCAACACAGGCGCCAAAAACAAAAGGTATAGCCCTGCGGATGCATCTTCTAGTCGCTGCATTTCTTCCACATCCAGCATTTTTTGATTTCTTTGCATCAAATCCAAAAGCTGCTGTTGCTGATTTCCCCCATACCCTGCAGAAATGGAATACAGCATGCCCATGGCAGAGTGTATCTCAGGGATATGAAAGGCCTCTAAAAATTCATGATAGGGTTTTGCATTTTCTGGATTCAGGTCCAGCTTTGCCAAAAGGATTTCCAGTTCTTCCTTCAAAATATCCGGAACACGATACCTGGATTTCTGCAAGGCCATCTGCACATTTTCTGATTGTAGCAGCAATACCATATCCATCAGCCAATTTGGAAAAGCCCTCCTAATTTCTTTGCGAAGCTTCTTTTCCTGCAGGCGATGCCCAATGCGATGCTGATTGCAGGCAAAAAGCGTAGCTAAAACTCCGATTGCAATTCCCCACTTCCTGTGAAAAATAATTGCAGCCATTGTTGCAATTGCTGGAATTATCGCCCAAAGCAAAGACTGAAATGCTTCCTTGTGGGAATTCCAATTCGCCCATTTGCGCATGCTTTCGGCATAGTCCTTCTTTTTCTTTCCGGTTTTTTCCGCAATCCAATCCTTTGCAACAAATTTTTGTGCCCGAAGCAGAATCCAATCATCCAGTACAATGACCACGAGGGTAAGTATCTGCGGAAGCATTTTTTCACTAATATCAATTCCATTCACCGGCATATAAAGAATCATTCCACAAATTAAAAGTGATGCTACAACAGAAAGCATCACATCTCGATACATTTTCTGTTGTTTTGTCATAGCTTCATCCATTCGCTTCTCCCACATATTTTTCTCCATCGTAAGTAGCGCAATCGCCTGTTTCCGCTCTCCTCCATAGTCCTCCACATGCAGCATGAATTGATGAAGATTTCTAATCATTTTGGATGGATATTTTGCTTCCACCATAGCAAGTCCTCGCGCCATTACCTCACTCTCGTCGAAGGTCATACTCATATGGTGCATCGCAGCTGACACGCAATCACGCAAATCTCCATCCGCCAACGATTCCCAGACATCTCGTATGGATGCGTCTATCTTTCCTTCTTTCAAAAAGGCATATAGCATGGCATCCATATAGTTTGCAACCTCCTGAACACGTTGCTTCTCACGTCGCATTCTTTGTTGCATTCGCCTATGCGTTGGAAGCATCACACTTAAATAAAGGATGGTAAAAAGCGTTCCCCACCAATTCATTTTTAGAATGAGATGCAAGAAATAAATACCTGCCCAAAGCCATAAATATGCTTGCATCTGTCTCACCCCCTTATTGATTCCTCTAACTCAAACGGATTCACAATCAACGCTCTTTCCAGGCGTTCTTTTATATACTCTGGCAAATCCCGTGTAATCAGTTGCCCATTCTGCACTGCTAAAAAAATGTGATTCTCACTTCCCTGTCGGTAGTAAAATCCCACCTGGTCAATATAGCGATAGTAGCTATAGTCTTCTCTCTGTTTTCTTCGCAGTAGAATCCCAACATCCACCGATTGATAGATATCATTTTCCATGCGGTCAGCGTCGATTCGATTCTCCAACATATTGAGAATGCGATCTGGCACTTTTCGCACATCATCGGTATGCAATGTGGTAAATCCCTTGATTCCAGTTGACCAATTCTCCACGAGATACTTGACTTCCTTTGACCTTGCCTCCGATAACATAATCCACTTTGGATTCAAGCGCAGGCTCGCCTTAAGTGCATCTGCATATCCAAAGCCCTCCTGATTTACACGCAGCTCCACACAGTCCTTTCCCGGATTCGTTTTCGCATAACGAATCTCTAGCGTATCCTCTATGGTAATCACGCGTTCATTGGCAGGAATGTATTGCGAGAAGAATTTCAGGCATTCTGTCTTTCCCACGCCTGGTTCTCCCACAAATACAAAATTCATCTTCGCCTTCACACAATGTAGTAGCAAGGCTAAGATTTCCTCGCTGCAGTATCCTTGCTTTAATGCCATCGCCTGCGTCAAACGAATAACCGGCGGTGTCTTTCGAATGCTGATTGCCCGGCCAGAGCGTGCAACGCTCTCATGTAGAATCGTCACACGAAGCTCGGGTGTCTCTGCCTCAAGCTCTGGATTCATTTTATTGAACTGGCGGCTTACCACGTTTGCAATACGCTGTGTAAACTGTTCCACAAACTGTGGAGTCACATAATCCTCCACGTAATTGTCACTCACCTTAAATCTCTCGTTATAGATGTTGGTAATCCATAATTGAGATCCATTAAAGTCAATATCTGTAATTTCTGCGTCTCCAACAAATTTCCATAATGGTCCAAAATATTCTCTTCCCAGTTCCATGGCACACCTATCGTACAATCACACCAGCATCCAAAACCTGTAGCTGCAGGGTTCCAGGCAGCTGCACAATTTTTGCATCTGCCTTCTTAAAGAAGCCGCTTATAGATGTCTGGAAGGCTTGTTTGATGTAATTATTGTCATCTCCTACTGCAAAAATACCAGCCACCAGGCCTACAACCGATAACACGGCCACACAAGTAATTAACACGCCTCCATACTGTTCAAATACTTCCTTCATTTCAATCCTCCTAGTTGTTCACCCAATTAACGTAGTTACAACACATGTGCGTAGCAAAATAACGCCCACGCATCTGTGATACTGGAAGAATCCTCTAACGCCTATTCAATTGTTTCTCTGGAATATTACGCGACGAATGTCGCATGATTTACAATTGCTTCCTGCAATTCATTTCTCGAAAAAAGATAGCTTAAACATAATCCTTTTGATTTTGTTTGTAAATAGACCTTTGGTACGAAAAAACTTGCAAAGAGCAGCTTTCATTGCCTCAAGTGCAATACATACTGGTCCTTGCAAGTTCTAGCTCACTATAATGTAAATTTTTGAATCGTATGGTTAAGCTTCGTTGCCACTGCCTCATTTTTATCACAATGCTCTTGTATTTCTCCCATACTGGCAGATATTTGCGACATGGATTCTGCGGACTCTGCAATCGCGTTGGTCGACTCCTGTGCTGCGTTACGTACCGCATCCACAGCCTCTGTAATCTCATCCACCTGTGTTCCCAATGCTTCCGCAATTCCCTCGAAATCCTGCATTTTATCAAACATAATCTTAGAATCCGCTTGATACTTTCTACCAACCTCAACCAATTCAGTATAGCAGCCTAGTGTTTTCTCTCTCATAAAATCCACCACATTCTCAGCTTCCTGCGCCAAGTCTGTCACAGCCGTAATTACGGTATTGCTTATCTCCTTAATCTCCGTCGCTGTCTGAAGGGAATTTGCTGCAAGCTTCGTTATCTCATCCGCAACAACAGAGAAGCCTCTTCCCGCTTCGCCCGCACGCGCTGCTTCAATACTCGCATTCAATGCCAAAAGGTTTGTCTGATCTGAGATCTCAATAATATCGGCAGTCAAATCCATAATGCGTTCTGCGGCCTTCGACTGCTCAATTTTCAGCTTCAGTGCAGCCTCTACCTCCTCAGCCTTCTTCGATACCACCTGTCTGTCTTTTTCCGATTTCATCATGATATCATACGCATCATTATTACTATTTTGTGCATAGTTTGCACCATCTTTTGCCTCATTTACAATATCGCTAAAGGCTTCATCCATTTCGGTCAGCACAGAAGACACTTCCATGATATTCGAAGTCATCTCCTCTACCATAGCACTGATTTCCTGCATAATCGTTGACACACTATTGGCATCATCCGATGTCGTGTGAATGTTATGATTCATGCTATCAACAGCCCCTTGCAAGCGATCTGCATTGGTCTGCACCTCATACATAATATCACGAATATTGGAAATGAAGCTGTTCACATTATTGGCAATGATTCCTGTTTCATCCCGCTTTTTTATATCAATGACAGCCGTAAGATCTCCACCATCCTCTGCGAGTTGCGCCATCTTATCCCCAATCATGTTAAGGGATCTCAACATTTTCTTTACAGTAAACGCAATGATAACCATAATCAGTACGCCAACCCATGCTGCGGTTACTAATACCCAGGTCATAATGGTTTGACGAATATCTGTACTAATGTCATGCTTTGCGCATCCTAAATTAATCGCAACACAAATAGCTAAAATAGAAAAAGCGTATGCGGCGATGATTGGCAAGATCAATTTTGTTCTTAGCTTCATATCGTTCTCCTTTAGGCAGAAATGTATACATTAATGATACTATATTCCCAAAGAATCCGCAACGCTTTTTGTTACTTTCTTCCTATATTATGTGATTATTTCCCAGCATTCCATGCTAAGCAATCGCTTTCTCGTCTTCTTCCTCTGCAAGAATAGCATCTACGCTCACAAGACGTACACAGATGGCAAATATTTCTGCTGCCTGCTTTAATTCCTCAACACTTGGATAGGTCGGTGCAATACGAATCACATTGTCCATTGGGTCCTTACCATATGGGAAAGGTGCACCTGCAGCAGTCATTGTTACGCCTGCTTCTTTGCATTTTGCAACAATGGCCTTCGCACAGCCCTCTAGAGCTGTAAAGGAAATGAAATATCCTCCCTGTGGATTTACCCAGGTACCAATTCCTCTTGCCCCAATTTCCTTGGTAAGCATCTCATTTACCAATTCAAATTTTGGTCGAATCAGTGCCGCATGCTTTTGCATGTGCGCGTCTAATCCTTCCCGGTTCTTGAAATATTTCACGTGGCGCAGCTGGTTAATTTTATCATGTCCGATGGTTTGAATGGTAAGCTGCTTCTTTACATCTAAGACATTTGCTTCAGAAGAAATAAATGCTGCAATTCCTGCTCCTGGTAAGCTTACCTTGCTGGTTGAACAGAATTCAAACACGATGTCTGGGTTTCCAGCCTTTGCACATTCTTCAATGATATTTGGAATCTCTGCCTGAAGCGCTTTGTCCTCATACAGATGATGAATTGCGTACGCATTATCCCAGAAGATACGGAAATCTGCAGCCTTAGGAGACAAATTTGCAAAACGTCTTACGGTCTCCTCGGAATATACAATTCCCTGAGGATTCGAATACTTTGGAACGCACCAAATACCCTTCACGCTCGCATCGTTATTTACGTATTTTTCAACTAAGTTCATATCTGGACCATCCTCAGTCATAGGAATGGAAATCATTTCAATTCCAAATCGTTCTGTAATGGCAAAATGTCTATCATATCCTGGCACAGGGCAAAGGAATTTCACCTTCTCCAGTTTACTCCAAGGCGTATTTCCACAAATTCCAAACAGCATAGCACGTGCAATTTGATCATACATAATGTTTAAGCTGGAATTTCCATATACAATAACATTTTCAGGCTTTGCGTCTACCATTTCTGCAATCAAACGTTTTGCCTCAGGAATTCCATCTAAGATCCCATAGTTTCTTAAGTCTGCTCCGTTTTCACTTACCAGTGCAGTCTCTTCATCAATGGAACGCATCATATCCATGCAAAGGTCCAGTTGGTCTGCCCCCGGTTTTCCACGCGACATATCAAGCTTCAGTCCAAGCTCCTTGATTTTCGCATATTCCTTCTCTAAGCTCGCCTTTTCTTCTAACAGTTCTTCCTTTGTCATTTCCAGATACGATTTCATTCTGTTCTCCTTTTATCCTTATTACTACTATCCTATGTTGCTTCCCTACGGATTCGTTCCATGTGGGCACGAATCTGTTCCTCATAGCCAATATCTGTCGGCTGATAGAACACTTCCTCCGTCAACCCGTCTGGCAGATATTGTTGTTTTACGTAATGATTGGGATAATCATGTGCGTATTTATATCCAAGGCCGTGTCCAAGCTTCGCAGCGCCCTTGTAGTGCGCATCCTGAAGATGAACCGGAACCTGTGGTGTCTTTGTATTTTTCACGATTTCCATCGCCCTTCCGATGGAAAGATAGCTTGCATTGCTCTTTGGTGCACTGGCAATATAATTGGTTGCCTCTGCAAGTATAATCATGGACTCCGGCATTCCAATTCGCTCTACTGCCTGTGCCGCAGAAACAGCGACGGTTAACGCGTTCGGATCTGCGAGTCCCACATCCTCCGCAGCAGAAATCATAAGTCTTCGCGCAATAAATTTGATATCTTCCCCAGCATATAGCATACGCGCCAAATAATACACGGCAGCATCCGGATCCGATCCTCGCAAGCTTTTGATGAATGCAGAAATTGTATCATAGTGATTATCCCCTGTCTTATCATAGGAAATAACGCGCTTTTGAATACATTCACTTGCTACATCAATGGTAATATGAATGATGCCATCCTCGCTTCGCTCTGTCGTCAGCACACCTAACTCGATTGCTGTCAACGCGGCTCTTGCATCTCCGTTTGATACATCCGATAAGAATTCCAACGCATCCTCATCGATGCTGGCATGATAGCTTCCCATTCCTCTTTCCGTGTCTTCAATTGCTCGAAGAAGCAGTGCGCGAATATCCTCTTTGTTCAATTTCTTCAATTCGAACACGATAGAACGGGAAATCAAAGCGCCATTCACCTCAAAGTATGGATTCTCCGTAGTCGCACCAATCAAAACAATGGTTCCGTCCTCTACAAACGGAAGCAAATAATCCTGCTGCCCTTTGTTAAAACGGTGAATCTCATCAATAAACAGGATGGTTTTCTTTCCATACATGCCCTGATTATCCTTTGCTTGCGCGATAACCTCTTCCATATCCTTTTTGCCTGCGCTGGTAGCATTAATCTGCATAAACGTAGCACTTGTCGTATTGGCAATTACCTTTGCAAGCGTTGTTTTACCAGTTCCTGGCGGTCCATAAAAGATAATAGAGCTCAATTTATCCGCCTTAATCGCACGATATAATAATTTGTCTTTTCCAATAATGTGCTGTTGTCCCACCACTTCATCTAAGGTTCTCGGACGAAGTCGAGACGCGAGTGGAGATTCCTTCTCCTGATTCTGTTCTCTCATGTATGAGAAAAGGTCCATATCCATAATTCATTTCTCCATTTCTGACGGAAAATGAAGTTCAACTTGCAAATTTCTTCACTTTTCAACGTGTTTTACTACGTATTTGTTTTAAAAATGAATAATTTACACTCACATCCTTCATTTTACTCACATTTTTCTTACTTTACAAGAGTAAAGCTTTTTTTCTACAATATGCACATAAAATATACTACAAATGAAAGGAAAAGGGAAATTGTGCATAGCACAATTTCCCTTTTTGTTTCCCTCTATTGCTATCGCTATAAATGCAGGTCTTCTGTCTATTTCGTGCGCGCAACAAGCGTTCCATCCACGCAATCTATTTCAATGACATCTCCTGTCTTCACCTGATCTGCAAGAATCAATCTGGCTGTCAAAGTCTCCACATGCTTCTGTAAGAATCGCTTCAAAGGTCTCGCCCCATAGATTGGGTCGTATCCCTCGTCCATAATATGGGTTCTTGCTGCATCGGTCAGTTCTACGCGAAGTTCTCTGTCCTCCAAGCGCATATTGAGTTCCTCCATCAAAAGATGGATAATGCCTCCAATGTTTTCCTTCGTCAATGGTTTGAACATAATAATCTCATCCAAACGATTCAAAAACTCTGGACGGAAATGCAGTCTTAGCTCTTCTCTTACATTGGCTTCTGCTTCCTTCGATATGCTTCCATCACTTTCGATTCCCTCTAGAAGCTCTCCGGAGCCCAGATTACTCGTCATAATGATAATCGTATTCTTAAAATCCACCGTTCTTCCCTGGGAATCTGTAATACGACCATCATCCAGCACCTGAAGTAACACATTAAATACGTCCGGATGTGCCTTTTCCACCTCATCAACTAGTACAACCGAATATGGCTTTCTGCGTACTGCCTCTGTAAGCTGGCCCCCCTCATCGTATCCTACATATCCTGGAGGTGCTCCGATCAAACGAGAGACTGAATACTTCTCCATATATTCACTCATGTCAAGACGAACCATATTTGCTTCATCATCAAAAAGGCTTGCAGCAAGTGCCTTGGCAAGTTCGGTTTTGCCCACACCCGTTGGTCCTAAGAAAAGGAAGGAACCAATTGGCTTATCCGGATCTTTGATTCCTGCCTTAGAACGGATAATTGCCTCTGTAACTAATGTAACTCCATCGTCTTGTCCGATTACACGTCGATGCAGCTCTTCATCGAGATGTAAGGTTTTATTGCGTTCTGACTCCGTCAGTTTTGCAACAGGAATTTGTGTCCAACGCGAAATGATTTTGGCAATTTCTTCCTCACTTACACTCTCATGCACCAAGGATAGCTCCCGCTCCTTTGCCTTCTCTTCCTCAATTTCCAGCTGTTTTTCCATTGCAGGAAGGGCACCATACTGCAATTCTGCTGCCTTCTCCAAATCATAATTCTGCTGTGCCGCTTTGATTTGATTCTTGGTATCCTCAATGGATTCACGTAGCTTCTGCACACGCTCCACTACGCCTTTTTCATTATCCCACTGCGCCTTTCTCGTGTTGAAGGTGTCGCGGAGCTCGGCAAGCTCTTTCTGCAAATTGCTTAAACGGTCCTGGCTTAAACGGTCCGTCTCTTTCTTTAACGCCGTCTCTTCAATCTGCAACTGCATGATACGACGGTTCATCTCGTCCAGCTCTGTTGGCATAGAATCCAACTCTGTCTTAATTAACGCACACGCCTCATCCACCAAATCAATTGCCTTATCTGGAAGGAATCGGTCTGAAATATAGCGGTGGGAAAGAACCGCTGCCGATACTAGCGCACTATCGGTAATCTTTACTCCATGGAATACCTCATAACGCTCCTTCAAACCTCGCAGAATGGATATGGTATCCTGTACCGTTGGTTCATCCACCATTACCGGCTGGAAACGGCGCTCTAATGCCGCATCTTTTTCAATGTATTCTCGATACTCGTCCAAGGTAGTCGCACCAATACAATGCAATTCGCCTCTGGCAAGCATTGGCTTTAGAAGCTGCCCTGCATCCATTGCGCCATCCGTTTTACCGGCTCCCACAATGGTATGAAGCTCGTCAATAAAAAGAATAATCTGTCCATTCGACGCCTTCACTTCATCGAGAACTGCCTTCAAACGCTCTTCGAATTCTCCTCTGTACTTGGCACCAGCAATGAGTGCTCCCATATCCAATGCGAAAAGGCGTTTATCCTTCAAGCCTTCTGGTACATCGCCTTTTACAATACGTTGCGCAAGCCCTTCTACCACTGCTGTCTTACCAACACCAGGCTCTCCAATTAATACCGGATTATTTTTGGTCTTACGGGAAAGGATGCGAACCACGTTACGAATCTCTTCGTCTCGCCCAATGACGGGATCCAGCTTTTGCTGACTCGCTCTCTCCACCATGTCATATCCATATTTTTCCAAGGTATCATAGGTCGCTTCCGGATTGTCACTGGTCACACGCTGATTTCCACGTACCGTAGATAGCGCACTAAGAAATCGATCCCGTGTAATTCCATATTCCTTAATCAAGTCCTTCATTGCAGCATTTGGATATCTTAAAAGTGAAAGGAATAAGTGTTCTACGGACACATATTCATCTCCCATTGCTTTCGCCTCATCCTCCGCGTGTATCAGCACCTGATTCAAGTTCTTCCCCATGCGAAGCTCTCCGCCATACACCTTCACTCTGGCAGCAAGATGCTTCTTTGCATTCTCCATAAAGTGGGGAACGTTTATCTCCATTTTCTCTATCAGTTTGGGAATCAGGCCTTCCACCTGTTCCATAAGTGCAACCAATAAATGTTCCTGTTCAATCTCTTGATTTCCATAGTCCAAGGCAAGCTTCTCACAATAATTGATAGCTTCAATGGACTTTTGTGTGAATTTTTGAATATTCATATACTTACCTCCACTTTTCATTATCAAGGATGGTATGAATTTGATTATCCTATTCGCCTTTCCCTGTGTTTTGACTATAACACTAAAATTAGCACTCGTCAACGACGAGTGCTAACAATTAATATAATATTTATTTTTTAGATAATGTATTCCTTTTTCATTTTACGCTTTTTCTCATACATTCTGTGATCCGCACAGCGGAATACCATATCATAGTCACTATTTTCCTCAGAGTGTTCCCCCATTCCATACGCAACCTGGATGGCACAATATGGCGGAACTTCTAATTTACTCTTTTCCAACTCTCTCTCAAAATAGCTTTGTAGCTCCATTCGATTGTTATAATCTTCCCCTTCTAATATTGCTACAAACTCATCGCCACCAATTCGAAAGACCGGGCTATGTGCATAAACCCTACAGATACATTGGCAAGCACTGATAAGAAGCTTATCCCCTGTCTCATGGCCATAATTATCGTTAATCAGCTTTAAATTGTTCACATCAAATACCATTACCGCATACGGTTTCATGGTCGCATCTGCATCCTGGGTAATAACTTTTACATAGTCGTTGTAACAGGTTTTATTCTTTACCCCTGTCAAACCATCCTTATAAGCTAGCTTATTAATTTCCGATACATAATGCCGCAAATTGTCCGCCATAGCCTGAATGCTATCTGCTAAGGTTTTCACCTCATCCTTCGTATGGCATTCAATGTGCACATCCCAGTTGCCATCTGCGATTTCCGTGGTTGCTTCCGTAAGCAGCTCCAATGGACGAATAATTTTTCTTGTCATATAGATGGTATAAACAATAAAAAGGAGTAAACTTCCAAAGGTAATCCAGAGTATTCCCGCAAATAGAGAGTTTCTTTTTCGATTTATCTCGTCAATTGGTGAGTATAAAATATACTTCATTCCATTTTGCACTGTCTGAAACGCCAGTAAATAGTCATTATCATGGGACTTGTAGAATGTCAGATTCGCGCCACTTTCCTTCTGCTTAGAGAGGTTTTCAAATAAAGGAACCGTGATTTCTGCCACTCGAACGGTTTTCTCGTCATCCCCCTTTTCCCGATAGAATATTTGCTTTGTGCCCATATCAATCAGGTTCGCTCTTCCGCCCTCATACACTGCCGCTTCCTGTGCCAAATCCACAAACAAAGTAAAGTCAATATCCATACCGATTACGCCAATAACCGTTCCATCTTTCAACAAAGGAACAACATACGAAATCATTTCAATATCTATATTTTTATTGTAATAGGGATGCATCCAAATTGCTTTGCCAGCCTTTATTGGCTCATAATACCAGCCTACATGCTCCACATCATTTTCATCGTATAAGGACACGTCCGTAATATAATTCTCCATAAACTGACTCTCTTCGGTTTTTTTCACCAAAAAGAATCCATCCGTGCTTTGCGAAAAATCAGAATTCACCTTAAAATATACCGTTCTTGCACCTTTCGTGTTTTGTGCAATGTCTAAGGCAATCCCCTGCACTCTTTTCACATTCTCCACGAAGGTTTCCTCACTTTGCACATTCCCGCTTTCCACAAGCTCTGCCTTCGCACAATTGTATATCGTCATGACAGCTTGCTCGATGCTTTGCAGTTGCATATCCAATTTTAAAGCCTGCTCATTGCAGACGGCATCCATCATAAGTTCAGAGTCATGGATAGAAATTGCATTGGTATTCCATACAGAGAATCCTCCGATTAGCAATGCCAACGTTAAAAGCGCAGATGAAATTAGCAAAATAAACTTGGACTGTATCGACTTCATACTTCACCCCCATGGATACTGTAGAATATAATTATAGTACTTTAATCCCATAAAATCAACTA
>JAZUHO010000061.1:0-10450 GCA_045641745.1 Agathobacter sp.
ACTGGGGCTATCAACTCCTTGGCTCACAGAACGACATGGCTACGATCCGACTTCTTATGGGACGAAGTGGAGGTAGTTTCTATAATAATTTGAAAGAAGCTGCAGATCGTATGATACAGCGCTATGTTGCAATAGAGGATCCTGAAACAAAGCAATTTTCGTTTAAACACTATTATCATGAAGTTACATATTCTAACGGAAGATTTAGAGTAGTTTTTGAAAATGGAATGCAGCCGTATTTAAAAGAGATAAGCGCTAATTACACAAATCTTTCATTGCCGATATTATGGTCATTTAAGACAAATGGTGCATTCCAGCTATACACGCACCTAAGGAGCTATATGTATAACATAGACATGACTCCAAAAGCTGGAGAAAAGCAAGAAGACCAGGATTGCATTGTAAAAGACTATAAATTAAGTGAATTGCGTATAGATTTAGGCTTTGTAGATTTAGATCAAGATGAGATTCGTAGTGAAGCAAAGAAAGCAAGACCAAATTGGGAAAAGATAGATAATCTTGATAAAACTCCAAAATACAAGCGCTGGTCCGATTTTAACGAAAGGGTTATTAAGCCAGGCGTAAAAGAAATTAACGAAAAATCTGACATCTATATATGTGATATTAAGCCAGTTAAAACAGGAAAAGGTGGTAAAATAACACAAATCAAATTTTATGTACAATACAATGTTAAGTACTTCAATGAAGGTGGAATTGACACTGAAAACCATACTCGAATTGTTTCAGCAGCCAACGGCATAGAAATTATGGAAAGAGGTAGAGTAGCAAAACCAGAAGAAGTAGTTGCTGTGCTAAATATATGTGAAAACGTCGAGCTAACTGCACCTCAGGCGGAAATTTTAATTAATGATGCAAACGGAGACATAGAGGAAGTAAAAAAAGCATATGAATATTGCAGTAAGATTGAACATATAGATAATTTTATGGGTTATATGAGAAATGCAATAAAAAATCATTATGCGGATACCAGCAATATTGAGGTAGCAGAGGGGAGCGCCCAGAAAGCAGAAATACTCAATAAAATACGTAATAATCAGGCTTCTCTAGAAATTCAGGAGAAAGCTTGGATAAAACATACCAAGAAGGAAGAATTCCCTGAATTCCTGGCTTACATGGAGGATCTTGGATTTGATGAAATACTATTCAATGCAACATATGAAACACCAAGTGAAAAATTGAAAGTCTATGGAGATTGGTTAAAGGCTAGAAATCAAAATAAATAGGATAAATGAAAAGAGTGAATGTGCGGATAAAGACAGATTGCAAAAGTAATTTTGCAATCTGCTTTTTTATTGTTAACTGCAACTGGAAACATATAGTTAATAATTAAATAATGGAGAGCATGATTGTCCAATAATAAATTCAAAAGAAAGAATGATAAAAGATAGAATAAAGGAAAATATATAGGGGAGAAAGAAGTAGAGAGAGAATGATGAATGAAATAACTGAGAGCTGCGTAATAGAAATGGGAGTTAGCATACAGCAGTAAAGATGGCAAAAAAGTAGAGCAAGAAAACGCGAAAATGGAGTGGGAAATGTACTAAATTGTAGTTAAGTAATGAGAGACAAGAAAAAATGGCAAAAGAAAACGCAAAAATGGAGTATGGAAATCACCAAATTGTCGTTATGTTAAATTTGTTGGATTGTATGGATGAAGAAAACGCAAAATTGGAGTTGAACCAAAGAAAAGGAAGAACATTCAATATAGTGAAGTACAAAATGGAGTAAGAAAACGCAAAAACGGAGTTGCAAACTACTAAATTGTCGGTATGTAAAAAAAGTGGAGTAAGAAAACGCAGAATTGGAGAAAGGACAAAAACTGATTATATAATAAACCAGATAGAAGTGGAATTCCTGAAAAAAGAGGAAAGACTGTTACAAAAAGGTGGAAAAAAGGATATAAATAAAAGGAAAAAAAGAGTAAAAACGAGATTGTTAACATGGAAGAAAAAGAAAGGTTAACAAATGGTACAGAATTGTATGTACTAAAATACCAAAGTGTCGGTAAGTAAAAAAATGTAGAAAACAAGGGAAATATAACTACTAAATTGTCGTTTAAAAAAGTAAAATGACCTACCAAATCGTCGTTGAGTGAAATATAAATACCAAATTGTCGTCAAGTAAAGAAAATAAAGTAAACCAATGAGAATTAGGGGTTAACAATTAAATTCTTTATTTGTAAAGAAGACAAATCAATAGCTTGTACACCGAGCTGAGGGAGTTGTTTTTCAAATCGACGAAGCCAAAGAGGGGTAATACCAGCATATGCAGCTACTTGAATATGAGGAATTCCTTGAGCCAACATAATTGCAATACCGCTATTGCGAATATCGGATAGGGTATAAGTACAGGTAGGTAATAGCTTGCGGAAGTGGCGTTCCATATCGCGTAATCGTAACTGATTTCCATTTCGATTTTCGAATAGGTATGTAGTAGGTGTGGCAAGAGAAACATAGGAATTGATGATATCAACAATATCCGATGTAATTTTGATTGATCGAGTATTTCCTTTTGAAACAATTTTTAAGTAAGGATATCCAGTTTCGTCTAGATAGAAGTCGGAAAGGCGGATACGACAGAGTTCTCCTGGGGAAATGGTGCATTTAACCAAGAGAGAGAGGATAAGATATACCTCAGGGCAAGATGAGGCTTCGGAGAATATATTGTCTATTTCTGAAACACTAGGAACATGGTCTGCCGCAATATAAAAGGAACTATCAGGCATGAAGTTGATAGAAATGAAAGGATTAGTTTTATATTCTATATGAAATCTTGCCGCATTGTCACATAGATAGTTAGAAAAGGACCGTAGTTTTGCTTGTTTTGACAAAATAGTAGAGGGTTTGAGATGCGATGCAAGTAAAAAGTTAAAATAGGCCTGTATTTCAAGACGTGAAAGTAAAATATATTTTTTTTTAGAGTACTGGCAGATTGCAAGTATTTCACGTTTATATTCCTTTTTTGCCTGAGTAGTTTGTAGTGTAGATTCAAATTCATTCCAAATTGGTTCGTCAAGATAGTGCATAGTATTCTCCTTTGTTTTGTAAAAGTTATTGTACACGAAAAGATGAAATATGTCGACATATGATAATGGAAACCGCAAAAGAAGTATACGCTGATTATGTTGTTGTGCGCTTACTTTGGTGAAATGAATACTGGAAGAATTGGAAAGAGTGAAAAGAAAAATAGTGTAAAAAAAGTGAGAAAGCGCACATGAGAAATGTGGTACAATTTGTCATATGACGTCATAGTTTTTGGAAATAAAATATTGTAAAGACACAAAACACTTAAACGGAATACCTCAACGCACAAAGTAAAAAACATAAAAGAAATGATAGAAACATATATCATTTTTCCTACACATGTAATAAAATATATACAAGGAGAGGTGAAATGTATGGTATATATAATTAAAACTAATAACGGGGTCAAAGTCTTTAATCATTATCAACCAGCTGAAGATTTTGCAAAAAAAATGCAAGCAAAAGTATTTATGGTAAGTGAAACTTACTACGAAAAGAATTCATTAGAAAACTTAACTGAGAGTGATTTATATATGCAGAGTTTTGTTACTCGATAGAAAGTTGGAAAAACTTTGCTTCAAAAATCTACATTCTAATTCGCATGTATCTTTAAAAAATGTGAGATTCAAGAGTATATTTTAATATGCAAAACAAACGTCCTCCGTAATATGTTACAGAGGACGTCTGCTATTTTCCACGTAAATGATAAAATACTATTTTATACAAACCATACAAAACACACAGAATAAATGTAATATATAAAATATGCATTGGTGTAAATGTTACTGTTTAAATTTATATTTATATATTCTATTTTTTGTGCATTTATATATTGAAATATACAATTAGCAACATATATAAACAATGAAAAGAGAATGAAGAATAACCGCAAAGGAGAAGAAATGACTGGATTAGTATTAGAAGGCGGCGCCATGAGAGGAATATACACTGCAGGTGTACTAGATGTATTAATAGAACAGGGAATAAATGTTGATGGAATAATTGGTGTCTCAGCAGGAGCAGTGTTTGGAGTAAATTACCTTTCTAACCAAACAGGCAGAGTACTGCGATATAATTCAAAGTATAATAAGGATAGAAACTATATGGGTATAATTCCTCTATTAAAAACAGGAAATATTATTGATACACACTATGCATACGAGTATGTTCCTCAAAAATTGGATCCCTTTGATGATTCAAAGTTTATGGACTCAAATATTCCGTTCTATTGTGTCGTAACAGATATACATACAGGAAAGCCCGAATATATTCGCATTAAAAGTGTATTTAAGCAAATGGATTATTTACGTGCATCTGCCTCCATGCCATTTGTATCAAAACCAGTAAAAATTGGCGAACATGAATATTTAGATGGCGCGATAACAGACAGTATCCCCTACAAAAAATTTAGAGAAATGGGGTATAAGAGAAATATTGTAGTCCTTACAAAACCACATGATTACATCAAAAAGCCTATTCCAAGATTATTGGTAAAAACAATGTACCAATCTAAATATCCAAAACTAAAAGAAAAAATTGATAATAGGCATATTATGTACAACAAACAACTTGCCGATCTAAGAGAATCAGAAAGAAAGGGAGATACTCTTATTATTTGTCCATCCATGCATATTGCTATATCAAAACTGGAAAAGAATCCTGCGAAAATGCGACAATTATATGAACTAGGTAGAAAAGACGCCTTTTCAAAACTTTCTGCAATAAATGAATTTACAGAAAAAGCACGATAGGTCTTTTGGGTATAATTAAAATACACTCATCACATTTTTTGAAAGCATTATTTGACTATCGTCATATAACACGTTAAAATAGTTCCAAAGTACCCGCTATGTAATTGAGGTGAACGAATGAACTGGAAAAAACTACTTTTAGATATAAAAAGCGCGTATAGCCCCACCGATGGCATTACAAAGGAAGAACTCAAAAAAATTCGCCCCTATATCAACGGAGAATTTCTATTATGTACAAACCTCAAAAGGTTGCTTGCGCTATTTCCTTTTCTATATCTAATTTTAATTTTAGAATGGATTTCTTATAAAAATAATAGCTTTGAGACACAAGTTAAAGTGACTGTTCTCATTTTGTTATTATACGCACTTACAATAGTAAGCAACTACTTTTGCATAAAATCGTGGAAATATGACTGGCAAAAACTAAATAGTCACATAAAGATTATTAAAAAGACATACATTACATATTGGTGGACATTGACTTTATCACTTATTTTATTGGGCTTTCTTGAACTTGGAAATCATCAACATGGTATTCTACTTGTATTAACTTGTTTAATTGTTTTTATTGTCCCAATCAGCGATAGTATAAATCTAATTCGAAGGATTGTTGGAAGCATAGTTGTTTACGTATTGATTGTAGCTTATTCAGCAAAAAACCATCTTCATTTTGTTAATTCACCTATAGAAATACAAATTTCGATGTTATATATATCGCTGTTTATTATCACAGTATGCGCCTTTGCGCAAAAATCTCAATATCATCGTTTTGAGGTAAATATGTATGTATACTATTTGGCCAATCTCGACAACTTGACAAACTGCTACAATCGAAAAGGCGCACAGTTACATTTTGAGCGATTCTATTCCCATTCAGTAACACCATGTGGTGTTATCATGCTTGACATTGATTATTTTAAAAAATACAACGACACTATGGGACATGATGCTGGAGATATCTGCTTAAAAACAGTCGGAAACCTGATTCGAGATATTGCGCTAAAATATAATGCATTACCAATTCGACACGGTGGTGAAGAATTTGTTGTCATTTGTTCTGGGTCAACACCGTATACAAAAGTTCTAGATATTGCAGAAGAAATTCGTTCAAAGACTGAAAAATGCGGTATAAAAGCACCTGACACGGTAAAAAGTGAAAGTGTTACCGTGAGTATAGGGGTATCTTATCAAAGTTTTCAAGCCTATCACGAATATGAACAATACCTAAAAGAAGCGGATGAAGCCTTGTATCAATCAAAGCAAACAGGGCGAAACAAAGTTACGGTATACCGTAAAAAGGAAAATCAAACATAAATCAAATCAAAAACTCTAATCCTCGAAAAAAACAAATAGGTACTCTTCTAGATAGACCTGTAAAACACTCTAAACTTGTCGTCTAGAAGAGTACCTATCAAAGCTTCGAGGGATTTTTACATCCAAAATGGATGATATTCTCTGTTTATATGACAACACATTTTCTCGTTCCCCTTTCGAAATAATATTACAATATTTAAACTTAAGCTATGAAACGTTTACATTTAAACGAACATATCACATTGTTTTTATTATGCAACAAACATCTCACATCTTCTTTGAATATAATTTCAATTCCAAGTTGTCTACAAAATTTTGTATCAAGTACTATTTACCTATCTCTGCATATGTGATAGCATTAAATTAGTGCATTAGTCTCACAGTATTGACAAATAATATGAGGAGGAATCAAATGAAAACCACATTAAGCAAAGGGAAAAGGCGCTTTTTTGCATGGTTTTTAAGTTTTGCAATGATTCTGACAACCATAAATATGTCGGAACTCGCAATTGAAACCTACGCCAAAGACGTCTCAGAAGAAATTACTTCAGAAAACATTTTTACGTCAGAAAACATTGTAGTTGAGGGCTTATATGATGACAATGATGACCTGTTTGAAATGTATACTGCTCAAACATTCGGACTGTTTTCTGGTATTCGCATGTTTAGTACCACCACAGCAGGTGCGCACTTAACAGGAAAGGAAAAACAACTCTACGATGCTCTAAAGCCTATCATTAAAGAAATTGCAGATGGAGAACGAGCAAGTGGAGATATTGAAATACCCGGAGACGCTATAATTGGAAAGTTAGAATATACCGCGGCAGAACTTGGTGTTGATAGTATACGCGAAAACAATTCGATTAGTACAGCTGCACAAACTGCCATGCACGACATAGTAAACATCAATACTGCAAGTATCTATCATGCACTTTTAGCAGATTGTTCCTATGAATTATACTGGCATATCAAGACCGTAGGAATGACAGGAGGACCATCTTACCGATTAAGTATCTCTGGCGACACCATTTCATTTATGGATGGGGTAAAATACTCCTTTAAATTTGCTGTGGCCCCAACATTTAAAGCAAGTGGTGAAGATACCTATGCAATTAATACAACCAAAACCGGTGCTGCTAAAAATGCTGCCGCAAATGCCAATGAAATTGTTACTGCAGCTACCGATAAAAACGATTTTGGGAAGCTCAATTATTATAGAGAACAAATTTGTGACCTGGTTAGCTATGATGATGCAGCTGCCGCAAGCTCGCCGGACACTTTAGGAAGCATTGCACCTTGGCAACTAATTAATGTATTTGACAAAGATCCTTCCACTAACGTTGTATGCGAAGGATATTCCAAAGCATTTGCCTATTTATGTGAATTAACAACATTCGATTCTGATAGCATTTATGCCTATACTGTAACGGGAAAGATGAATGGCGGTAATCATATGTGGAATGTCATTCATATGGATGATGATAAGAATTACCTCGTTGACGTTACAAATTGTGACGGCAGCTCTTCTGGCGCACCAAATTATCTATTTTTACAAGGATATAATACGGTAATCAATTCCAATGGTGAGCTTGGATATACCATTGACATTCCTCGTCGAGATGCATTGGGTGGCGGTTACTATGAAGCAACTACCATAACCTACAAATATGAAGCCGAAACTACAGCTACCTATTCAACAGACGAACTTACGATTGCAGATGCCGATTATGTCTATCGTCAACAACATTTGGAAAATGTGCCAACCGCAGTATCTGCTTGTATCGCATCTAGTTTATCTGACACTATGCTCAGTGACTATGAGAATTGGGTTTGGAAAGAATCTGACAAAACCAAGACAGTTCCTGCTACTACAGGAGATACCATTACAGCAACTGCAATTTATACAGGAAGAGATAAAAACCGCTATGACAACACCGAATCAACAGTAACAATTACAGCAGTGGCACATTCTTTTACACGTCAGGATGCTACCACTACAGATCCAAATGCTATTGCAGCGACCTGTACTTCCAAGGCAAAATTGCATAAAAGCTGTGCAAAATGCGATGCTATAAGCACCTCCGCAAGTGATACCTTTGAAGTTGGAGAAGCACTCGGACACAATTTTACCGTTTATGTAGATGAAGCATCTCACAAATGTTCTCGATGTACCGAAACCGAGTCACACGATTTCACTAACCAACCATGGAATACAACCACCCACAAGCAAGCTTGTAAAATCTGTACTAACACAATCGAAGACGTAACAGCGCCATCCATTACAGAAGTACATTTTTATGACAATTCTTCATCCAACGAATTGGTAAAACTATTTGAGAAGATTTTGCATCATCAAACAGTAAAAGTGAAAGTATCATGTAATGACAATAGTGGAACGGTAAAATCAGGAATTTCCGCTATTTCTTATAAAATTGGAACCACTGGTACGGAAAAAAGCGTCGCTGTTTCTAATGGAATCGCGGAGTTCACACTTCCATTAAACACAAAAGATACGGTATATGTTACAGCTGTAGATAAAGCCGGTCTTACTTCAACCAAAGCATCGCAGATGGTAATTGTTGAGAATAATGCCCCAACAATTACAGATATGAGTAATTTGGGTACAGACTGGGTGAAAGCAGATACTCTATCAGTAAAAGTAGACGATTCCGAAAGTGGAATCAGTTCTATTAGTTACACAGTAGATGCAAATGCGACCGCAAATGAATTATTATCCGCATCTGAATTTAAGACCACCCAGACCGTATCCATTACTTTACAAGAGGGAACACATACCTACAAAATAACAGCGAAGGATAATGCAGGAAATGTATCGAGCGTTAAGAGTATTACCGTCAAAATGGATAAAACCGCGCCAACTCTTAGTAGTGTAGCTGTTTTGGAAGCGGATATCCTTGATGTTTCTGCAAAAGTTTCTGTTTCAGCCTCTGATGCAGCAAGCGGAGTAGATCAATACTATGTACTGTGTGCAACCAGCGATTTATCTGCAAAGACCAATACCGAAATTGCTGTCTCAACAAATGCCAAAACCGTTTCTAGCGGAAAATTAAGTATTTCAGGTCTTTCTCCAAGTACAACCTACTATTATGCCGTAGTCGTAAGAGATAAAGTTGGTAATTTATCTTCCGTAAAGAAAGGAACATTTGCAACGAAAAAAACACTTCCTACCATTACGAAGAATCCAACCATCAACGGAACATATGGTATGACCTTGGAAGAAATGTTAAAGCCAGGTATTGCAAGTGTGGGAGGTGTTAGCGTAGAGGGAACTTGGACCGTAGAAAACGCTACAACCATTTTAGGCGCAGGAAGTAGTGAGGCGGTACAAGTCACATTTACACCAACGAACAGTGCATATGATGCTGTAAATATCTCGGTAACACCACAGGTAGCAAAGGCGACACCTGTACTTACTGATATTGCAAGAACGAATTCTGACACTTTATACCACACAATGAAAGAAGGTGATGTGGCTATTTCTTGCACCGCAAAAGTTGGTAAAACAACGATTCCTGGAACCTTCGTATTAAAGAATCCAACGAAAAATTTAGTTGTTGGAACTAAAAATTACGAGGCAATTTTTACACCAAGTGATGCCAATAATTACTCCAGTGTAACCGCAAACATTTCACTTACCGTTGTACAAAACGCATTAGCTTCCATCTCTTATACGGGAACTTTAGCAAAAGCTTCTTATGTGTATGGGGAAACCTTCTCACTTAATGGACTAACCGTAAAAGCAAATTATTTAGACGGAAGTTCCTATGACATTACACAAAATGTTGTTTATAATTCTACACTTAGCGTTGGACAAACAAGTGTTACCTTGTCGTATACGGATGTAACACAAAAAACATGTAGCGTGCCTATCACAGTAGCCAAAGCGACAACAACAGTAAATCCAATTGAAAAATCATATTACTTCTTTGAAGAAAAAGATGCCGAGTTAATTGACTTATCAAAGGTTTTACCAACTGATTCTGGTACGGCAACCTACACACTCGTTGAAGAATCCTTAGTAGCAAGCGGAGCAAACGATGCTATAAAATTGATTTCCGTTACCAATGGAAAAGCCCAATTTAAACTGGCAAAAATGGAGCATTATGTAGCGAATACGAGCTTATCCTTCCAGGTATTAATTACAACCACCAATTATGAGAATGTAACTCTTTCCATCACCATTCAGCGAAGTGAATGTGATCATCCACAGGAAATGGAAAAAGAAGAGATTACCGTAGAGCCAAGCTGTACACAGAAAGGCAACAAGAACATTATTTGTCTCAAATGCCAGAGTATAAAAGAAGCAAATATTCCAATTGA
>JAZUHO010000062.1:0-1861 GCA_045641745.1 Agathobacter sp.
GGAGTTAAGGTTAAGAGTTGTATCAAATGCAAAACATGTGCAATCATGAGCGGTTTTGGTGGTGCAGGTGCGTTTTCAGATGGAAAATACAACATTACAAATGATTTCGGTGGAACATTATTTGAATACATTGGTCGAAAAGAAGCAATGGATCTGATGAAATACGTTGACGATATCAATGTCAGCCACGGCGGTGAAGGAACGAAAATGTATTCCACTGCCGGCACACATTTGAAGAAAGTCTGCATGCAGAACAAACTAAAGCTCCTGGATGCTTCTGTTCGCCATCTTGGAACGGATATTAATTATGTCGTTCTTGAAAATATGTATTCGGAAATGAAAGACCACATAGACTTTTATTTCCAGACACCTGTAGAGACGGTAAAGGTGTTGGATGATGGATATAGTATCATCGTAAAAGACAAGGAATATACTTGCAAGAAATGTATTATTTCCGTAGGAAGAAGCGGAAGTAAATGGATGGAACGTGTATGTAATGAATTGGGAATTCCTACAAAATCGAACCGCGTTGACATTGGTGTTCGTGTTGAATTACCGGCGGTCATCTTTTCGGATCTGACTGATGAGCTTTACGAAAGCAAGATTGTATACCGCACGGAGAAATTTGAAGATAATGTCAGAACCTTCTGTATGAATCCGTATGGAAGTGTTGTAAATGAAAACACAAACGGAATCGTAACTGTAAATGGCCACAGTTTTGAAGATCCGACAAAGAGAACAGAAAATACAAACTTCGCTCTTTTAGTTGCAAAGCATTTCTCAGAACCATTTAAGGACAGCAATGGGTATGGCGAAAGCATCGCAAAATTATCAAATATGCTTGGTGGTGGTGTAATCGTCCAGCGTTTTGGCGATTTGGTCCGCGGAAGACGCAGTAATGCAAAACGTATCGAAGAAGGTATGGTTACTCCGACTCTGGCTGCAACACCAGGCGATTTAAGCCTTGTACTTCCAAAGCGTATTCTGGATGGAATCATTGAAATGATCTATGCGCTGGATAAGATTGCACCGGGAACCGCAAATGATGACACGCTTCTTTATGGTGTAGAGGTTAAGTTCTACAATATGGAAGTTGCGCTGGATGAAAATCTGGAGAGTATGTATAAGGGATTATACGTGATCGGGGACGGAAGCGGTGTTACTCATTCCTTGTCACACGCATCCGCAAGCGGCGTATATGTAGCCAGAAAAATCATTGAGAAAGTTTAAGTAAGAACGAGTTAGTGAAGAAACAAACGATAGACAAGCAAAAACGCCGTCGGCAAATGCCGGCGGCGTTTTTTTTACATAAAATCGTAACATTATGCTTCTCGTCTTGCCTGTACAATCCATGCGGCATTTTCCCACCGTATAGGAGACACGAGAGTCTTACTCTTACTAACCTCTTTCACTATTGCTTCTTGGATTTTTTCATATAATTCTGCCTCACGGAATTATATACCCCCATAATAAAAATTGAGCTGTTCGTTAAAAACGTCAGCCCAATTTCCTAATGTTATTCAATAAATGAAACTACCAAGTCTGCATATTCCTGTCCTAAAGGTAATTCGTATTCCACATGAGTTCTATTCCTAATTGCTTTCTCCGTTTCCTGAGTTACCGGATTAAAACCTTCTTTTTCATACTGTTCTTTCCAGATACCTATACCTCGTTTTTCCCATGCGGGCAATTTATCAAAATTGATTCCTCTCGAAAACAGTAGTTCATTTTTATAAGAAACAGATTGTCCTTCCAACATAGCAGTAGCCTCCTGCACACTTTTACCTTCTTTACGAAGCATCCAATAACAGTGTGAGTTCAAAGAGTTTCTGTGTGCATCCTCCTGTCTCCATAGAAAATA
>JAZUHO010000063.1:0-24843 GCA_045641745.1 Agathobacter sp.
CTATACAAGAAAGCTATTATAAATGTAGCACACGTTCTTTGATTTCCTGTGTACGTCCCTGATTCCAGAACTGTGTACCAATGTATCCGCAAGTACGACGAGCTACACTCATCTGATCCTGGTCACGGTTACCACAACATGGGCATTCCCAAATAAGCTTAGAGCCTTCTTCCTTAATTACAATTTCACCATCAAAACCGCACTTCATACAGTAATCGCTCTTTGTATTAAGCTCTGCATACATAATGTTGTCATAAATGTACTGCATAACAGAAAGAACTGCCTCAATATTCTGCTGCATGTTAGGAACTTCCACATAACTGATAGCTCCACCTGGTGAAAGTGCCTGGAACTGTGATTCAAACTTCAATTTATCAAAAGCATTAATTTCCTCTGTTACATGCACATGGTAACTATTGGTAATGTAGTTGCGGTCTGTAACCCCTTCAATTACACCAAAGCGCTTCTGTAAGCATTTTGCAAATTTGTATGTGGTGGACTCAAGTGGCGTTCCATATAAACTGAAATCCATATTCTCTTTTGCTTTCCAAGCTGCGCAGGCATCATTTAGTTTCTGCATAACAGCAAGTGCAAATGGAGTTCCGTCTGGATCTGTGTGGCTTACGCCCTTCATATAACGTGTACACTCGCACAAACCTGCATATCCAAGTGAAATGGTAGAATAACCACCAAATAAAAGCTTATCGATTGTTTCACCTTTCTTCAGACGCGCCAAAGCGCCATTCTGCCATAAGATTGGTGCCACATCAGAAGGGGTACCCAGCAATCTCTTGTGACGGCACATCAAAGCGCGATAGCATAGCTCTAATCGCTCATCAAAAATCTCCCAGAATTTATCCATATCTTTACCAGAAGAACATGCAATATCTACCAAGTTAATGGTTACAACCCCTTGATTGAAACGACCATAGTATTTTGGTTTCTTAGTTTCTGGATCAATATAAGTAGTAAGGAAGCTACGGCATCCCATACAGGTATAGCAATGACCATCCCCGTTAGCATCCACCTTAAGTTCCTTCATCTTTTTCTCTGAAATATAATCTGGCACCAGACGTTTTGCAGAGCACTGCGCTGCAAGCTTAGTAAGTTCCCAATATTTAGAGCCCTCTCTAATATTGTCCTCCTCTAACACATAGATAAGCTTTGGAAATGCTGGTGTAATATATACACCCTTTTCATTCTTAACGCCTTGAATTCTCTGGTGAAGCATCTCTTCAATAATAGCAGCCAAGTCTTCCTTGGTCTGTCCTTCCTCCACCTCATTTAAATACATAAATACTGTAATAAAAGGCGCCTGGCCATTTGTTGTCATAAGCGTAATTACCTGGTACTGAATCATCTGTACACCACGGTTAATTTCCTCTTTTACTCGAAGCTCTGCAATCTCATTTACCTTTTCGTCTGAGATAGCAATTCCAACTGCCTCAAACTCTGCGCGCACATTTTTTCTGAATTTTTCACGACTCACCTGTACGAAAGGTGCAAGGTGTGCCAATGAAATACTCTGTCCACCATACTGGCTACTTGCAATCTGTGCAATTGCCTGCGTTGCAATATTACATGCTGTCGAGAAGCTCTTTGGACGATCAATCATGGTCTCACTGATAACCGTACCATTCTGAAGCATATCCTCAAGATTTACAAGACAACAGTTATGCATATGCTGTGCAAAGTAATCCGCATCATGGAAGTGAATCAAGCCTTTCTCATGTGCCTCGACAATATCCTCTGGAAGCAAGAAACGCTTTGTAATATCTTTACTTACTTCACCAGCCATATAGTCACGCTGTACAGAGTTAACTGTTGGATTCTTATTTGAATTCTCCTGCTTTACTTCTTCATTGTTGCACTCTAATAAGCTCAAAATCTGCTCGTCTGTAGAGTTTGACTTACGTACAAGTGCTCTCTTATATCGATAAGTAATGTAGTTACGAGCCACGGTAAAAGCACGATGGTTCATCAACTGATTCTCCACCATATCCTGAATTTCTTCCACGCTTGGAGAACGCTTCATATTCTCACATGCAGTCTCAACATTATCCACAATTTCCTGAATCTGCTCTACTGTAAGCTTCTCATAATCGATAACAGACTCATTTGCTCTTGTAATTGCAGATGCAATCTTATCTGGATCAAATATCACTTCACAACCGCTTCTCTTAATGATCTTCATTACTCACCTTATCCTCCTAGACATACTTACATAGGAAAAGGCGTCCTCAGACGTCTTTTCTCTCAGCACATATCCATATCTTTCTTCTTATGTTCTGCAAGTCTAATTATACAAGATATAGTATCCTTGTCAATGTGCTTTTCTATATTGTGTGGTCGTTTTTTTCCGGTTTTTCCTATAAAAAAAGCGCCGAACCCTTGATATTTCGGCGCTTTTTTCCTTCACTATACAGAATCACCAAATTTCGGCAAAAATATTCTGCATTTTTTACTACATAGATTTATTACACAATTCCACAATATTTTGTGCCACTTTATGCAAATTATCTCTAAATATTGCGACATCTTCCGCAGACATCCCCTGTGTCATGGCAGTCTCCACTTCCATGATACTTTTTCTCGAGCAAGCATCCAGTTCATAGGCTCGATCCAATAGCACAATCTTCTTCTTCCTTGCATCCCCCTCAATCGCAACACGTTCTACGATTTTTTCACGTTCCAATACCTGCAAAAGATTCGTTGCAGTAGCCGCGGATATGGAAAAGGCACGCTCGATATCCTTTTGTACTGTAATTCTGTCCTGATGCATAATCAAATAATGTATGGTTGCAAACTGTGCCCCTGTCAAACCAACACCACTTTTCCGTTTGCAATTCTCCATATACTTTCCTATTGAATTATGTATCATACGGATTTGATGGCCTATGGTATCCTGCGTTTCAACCGTATTCACACCCAGCTCTCTGTTCATCTGTATTCCTCCCTACAGCTAAAACCTTTGGGGCTTTCTTATCTTTCATCTCCGCTGCTTTTTGCACCCCTGTCATCTTGACATTCATCTGTAAACGTACTATAACTATATTGTTAGCACACTAACTATTTTTTTGCAAGTTATTTTTGCTAACCCTGTGAATAGCACATTTTTCCATATTGTGCTCATCCATATAAAAATAGTAGAAAGAAGGGACATTTTATGCTGAAAACTCTTGGTTCTCATATTAAAGAATTCAAGAAGGCTTCCATCGCAACTCCAATCTTTATGATTCTTGAGGTGCTTATGGAGACCATCATCCCCCTACTCATGGCCTCTATTATTGATAAAGGTGTGAACGTGGGAGATACTCGCCACATCTACCTTACTGGTGGACTTATGATTCTGGTGGCGCTTTTTTCCCTTTCCTTCGGTTGTCTCGGTGCTCATTTTGGCGCCAAAGCATCCATGGGATTTGGACGCAACCTGCGCATGGCAATGTTTGAAAATATCCAAACCTATTCCTTTGCCAATATTGACAAATATGCAACTGCAGGTCTTGTAACTCGATTAACCACAGACGTCACCAATATACAAAATGCGTATCAAATGATTCTTCGCATGTGTATGCGCGCACCAGCTTCTTTAATCTGCGCCATGGCAATGGCATTCTTTATCAATGCCCGCATTGCCAGCATATATTTGCTCGCAGTCATTTTCCTCGGCTTTTTCTTATTTTTAATAACTAAGAATGCCATGCACTTTTTCCGCGAAGCATTCCGCAAGTATGATGATTTAAATGAAAGTGTCCAGGAAAATGTATCAGCTATTCGTGTGGTAAAGGCTTATGTTCGTGAAGATTTTGAGAAAGACAAATTTGAACGTGCCAGTAATAATATCAAGTCACTTCTCACACGTGCAGAAAAGGTTGTAATGTGGAACTCTCCTTTAATGCAGTTAACTGTATACGGTTGCATTCTTCTTATCAGCTGGATTGGTGCAAAGATGGTCGTTGGAGGAAGCTTGCAAACAGGAGAACTCATGGCACTTCTTACATACTGCATGAATATCCTTATGAGCCTTATGATGCTCTCCATGGTATTCGTTATGGTTTCCATGAGTGTTGCCAGCGCACAACGTATCTGTGAAGTACTAAATGAAGAAAGCACGCTCCAGAATCCAAGTAATCCAATTTATGAAGTTGGTGATGGTTCCATTGATTTTAACCATGTTACCTTTAGCTATTCTTCTACCTCCGAAACTCCAATCCTTGATAATATCAATTTGCATATTACATCAGGAGAAACTATCGGTATTATCGGTGGTACAGGAAGTTCGAAATCAAGTCTTGTAAACATGATTAGCCGCTTATACGACGTCAATGAAGGGTCAGTGTCTGTCGGTGGTCATGACGTGCGGGATTATGATATGAAAGCTCTCCGTGATCAGGTTTCCGTTGTATTGCAAAACAACGTGCTGTTTTCTGGAAGCATTCTTGACAATCTTCGTTGGGGAAATAAAGAGGCTACAAAGGAAGAATGTATCGAAGCGTGTAAGATGGCATGTGCCGACGAATTCATTCAAACCTTCCCAGATGGATATGAAACCCATATAGAGCAGGGTGGAACCAATGTTTCCGGTGGTCAAAAGCAACGTCTTTGTATTGCACGTGCTCTCTTAAAGAAACCAAAAGTTCTAATTCTCGACGATAGCACTTCGGCTGTAGATACGGCAACGGATTCCAAAATCCGTGCTGCTTTGCGAACTGCAATTCCAGGAACCACGAAGCTAATCATTGCCCAGCGTGTTTCTTCCGTTATGGACGCAGACCGCATTATTGTATTATCCGATGGTAAACTCGATGGCTTCGGAACACATGAAGAGCTTTTAGCAACCAATGCTATTTACCGTGACGTCTATGAATCACAGACCAACGGAAGTGGTGATTTCGATGAAGGAGGTGCAGAATAATGGCAGGACCAAGAGGACCTAGAGGACCAAAACCAAAAATCAAAAATCCTGGAAAGCTTTTTAAACGCCTGATGCACTTCGTATTCAAAAATTATGGTGTATCTTGCATCGTGGTAGTAATTTGTATTGTAATCAACGTTCTTGCAAGTGTACAGGGAACCCGTTTCCTACAAACCTTGATTGACGACTACATTCTTCCACTTTTAAATCAAAAAGAGCCAGACTTTACACCTTTGCTTCATGCAATTGCCCGCGTGGGCGGTTTCTATGGATGTGGTATTTTAGCTGCTTATATTCAGGCACGCTTACTCATCAACATTGGACAGGGAACTATGCACAATATGCGTACGGAGCTTTTTCTCCATATGCAAGACCTTCCAATTCGCTACTTTGATACCCACTCACATGGTGACATCATGTCAACCTATACCAACGACATCGATACACTCCGTCAGTTAATCAGTCAAAGTTTGCCACAGATGATTCAGAGTGCCATTACCGTTATTGCAGTGTTCATTGCTATGTTAACACTTAGCCTTCCGCTTACTGCAGTAACTTTACTCATGGTTGGAATCACACTTGTAGTCACGAAAAAATTTGCAAGCTTCTCCAGCCAGCACTTCCTTGCCCAGCAGAAAAATCTTGGTGCTGTAAATGGCTTCATTGAGGAAATGATGAATGGTCAGAAGGTCGTTAAAGTATTTAATCATGAAGAAGAGAATATAGAAGATTTCCGTAAGCTGAATGACGAACTCTTCCACAGTGCATTCAATGCCAACCGTTATTCCAATTTTCTTGGTCCAGTCAATGCACAGATTGGAAATTTAAGCTACGTTGTTTGTGCAATGGTAGGTGGACTTCTTGCTCTCGGCAATTTCCACGGCTTTACCTTGGGAATGTTAGCCAGCTTCCTAACCTACAATAAGAGCTTCTCCATGCCAATCAACCAGATTTCCATGCAGCTCAATGCCATCGTTATGGCCCTTGCCGGATGCGAGCGAATCTTTGCACTTCTCGATGAGGTTCCCGAAGATGACGAAGGCTATGTAACACTTGTAAACGTCAAGAACGAGAACAATTCGTTAGTAGAAACTACAGAGCACACCGGTCTTTGGGCTTGGAAGCACGTTCATCAGGCTGACGGTTCCGTTGATTACGTACAGTTAAAAGGCGACGTGGTCTTTGATGATGTAGACTTCGGCTATACGGAAGAAAAAGTTGTTCTTCACAACGTAGATTTATATGCTACCCCTGGTCAAAAGATTGCTTTCGTTGGTTCTACCGGTGCTGGTAAAACAACAATCACTAACCTGATTAACCGTTTCTACGACATTCAGGATGGAAAGATTCGCTACGATGGTATTAATATCAACAAAATCAAGAAGGATGATTTACGTCATTCTCTGGGAATCGTTCTTCAGGATACGCATCTATTTACCGCTTCCGTTATGGACAATATCCGTTATGGTAAACTAGATGCCACTGACGAAGAGGTTTATGCAGCAGCAAGACTTGCCAACGCAGACACCTTCATCCATCAATTGCCAGATGGCTACAATACCATCCTCCACGGTGACGGCGCGAACCTAAGCCAGGGACAACGACAGCTCATTGCCATTGCCAGAGCTGCTATCGCTGATCCACCAGTACTTATTCTGGACGAAGCAACAAGTTCCATCGATACGCGAACCGAACGTATCGTACAGGAGGGTATGGATAAGCTCATGGCAGGACGAACCACCTTCGTGATTGCACACCGTCTTTCAACCGTCAAGAACAGTGACTGTATCATTGTACTAGAACAGGGTCGTGTCATCGAACGTGGAAACCACGACGAACTCATCGCCGCCAAAGGAAAATACTATCAGCTATACACTGGGCACACAGCCTAGTTCCGTCCCCTACCACACATGTGGTGGGGGCTTTTTTTCGCCCTTTTTTCTAAAGCTAGGATTCCCCTGCCAAGCACTCCGCCATCGTATCGAGTAAAGCGGATTTACATGTTTCCGCACTTGTATCTTGTCCCAATTGCCTGTCCGACTCCGCTCTGGACTTGTGCCGTCCGCTGTCCGCCAATGTTGGACGGGACGCTGCACCTAGCATCGCTAAACAGATGCTTTCAGAATGCTTATTATAAGGCGGCTGCGAAAACTCGTCCACTTCGGTATCTTATGCCTATTGTCATAAGATACCGAAGCGAACTCAAACAGTTCTTCGCCGCCTTGCATTATCTTCAAGCATCTGTTAAGCGCTGACACGGTTCGCTTTACGTCCAACGATTTGGCGCACAGTGGACGGCGCAAGTCCAGACGTAGTCGAACCGGCAATGCTTTTGGGGCAAGATACAAGCGCTTGGAAACATGAAATCAAGCGTCCCGAGATACGATGGGGGAGTGCTTGGCAGGGGAATCCTTTTTCAGTAATTTGAGGGCGAAAAAAGGCTCCACCACATGTGTGGTAGAGCCAATCATCTATTGCTGTGTTTCAATGTTTTCAATTTGCCAGTCTATTGGGGTTTCCCCGTGTGCAACCAAGAACTCGTTAGCCTGACTGAAATGCTTGCATCCAAAGAAGCCTCTGTATGCAGATAGTGGACTTGGATGCGGGGCTGTCAAAATGAGATGGTTTGGATTGTTAAGCATCTTCATTTTGCTTTGTGCCGGTTTCCCCCATAGGAAAAACACAATGGGACGATCTTCTTTGTTTACTGCCTCGATAATTGCATCTGTAAACTGCTCCCAGCCTTTGCCCTGATGGGAATTGGCTTGGTGTGCTCGCACCGTAAGCACCGTGTTTAACAAAAGCACCCCTTGATCTGCCCACTTTTTCAAGTAGCCATTGTTTGGAATGTCGCACCCCAAATCTGTTTGAAGTTCCTTGTATATATTCTGTAAAGAAGGTGGAATATCCTTTTGCGATGGAAGTACTGAAAAGCTTAGTCCATGTGCCTGATTCACATTGTGATAAGGATCCTGTCCCAATAAAACTACCTTCACCTTGCTAAGCGGAGTAAAGTGAAACGCATTAAAGATGTCTTCTGCTGGTGGATAGACCGTTCCCTTTCCGTACTCTTCTCGTACAAATTGATACAATTCTTTATAGTATGGCTTGCGAAACTCTTCATTTACCGCAGCAAGCCAATCATTTTCTATCATTGCCATGTGTTTTTGCCTCTTTGTTTTTTCTTTTTGTGTACTCTATGAGTCAATACATTGAAAACTATTTTAGTCTCTACGAACTGCTACGCCTCTATTTGCAAGATAATCTTTTAGTTCTCCAATTTCCAACTCCTTATAATGAAAAAGAGAAGCTGCTAAAGCTGCGTCTGCTTTGCCTTCCGTAAGTGCATCATAAAAATGTTCCATGGTTCCTGCACCGCCAGATGCTATAACAGGAATGCTCACTGACTCTGCAATCTGTCTTGTTAATTCAAGGTCATAACCGGCCTTTGTTCCATCGCAGTCCATGCTCGTCAGTAGAATCTCTCCTGCTCCCAGTTCATCGGCCTTCTTAGCCCATGCGACTGCATCTAATCCCGTATCAATACGGCCTCCATTTTTGTATACATTCCAACCACTGCCATCCTCACGACGTCTCGCGTCGATTGCAACCACAACGCATTGGCTTCCAAAACGCTCTGCTGCATCACGAATTAATTGTGGATTATTAATAGCTGCAGAATTGATAGAAATCTTATCTGCACCTTCTCGAAGCAATGCCTTAAAATCTTCGACAGTTCGAATTCCACCTCCCACAGTAAATGGAATAAAGACATTCTGAGCGACTTTTCGAACCATATCCACCACAGTATTTCTTTGATCCGACGATGCTGTGATATCTAAAAATACTACTTCGTCAGCTCCAGCTTTATCATAAGCCGCAGCAATTTCTACTGGATCACCCGCATCACGCAAATTAACAAAATTTACGCCTTTTACCACACGTCCATTGTTCACATCCAGGCATGGGATAATTCTCTTTGTAAACATTATCTGCTTCCTCCCTCATACCGATAGGCCACTTCTTCCATTGCAGCAAAATTCTTTAAAATTTGGAATCCTACCGCACTACTTTTCTCCGGGTGAAATTGACATGCGAAAATATTATCTTTCTCTACCGAAGCATGTATCGTAACCCCATAATCCGCAGTCGCTTTCACTATTTGAGGGTCTGCCGCCTCTAAGTAATAGGAATGCACAAAATAAACGTAAGCCTCCTCTTTTACTCCTTCAAAAAGGCGTCCATTATTACATAAATTTAAAGAATTCCATCCAATGTGAGGGATTTTAAGCCCTTCCTTGTCTGGAATTCTTTTAATCTTACCATCCAATAGATGCAGACCTTCCACGCCTTGACTCTCGTCGCTTCCTTCAAACAAAAGCTGTAGTCCAAGACAGATTCCAAGAAACGGCTTCTTTGTATAGGCAATCTCATGTATCACCTTATCAAGCTCATATTTCTTAATCTGCTCCATTGCCTGACCGAATGCTCCCACTCCTGGGAGAATCACACGATCCGCTTTCATTATTTCCTTATAATCTCGTGTTACAACACACTCTTGTCCTAACACAGCAAGTGCATTTTCAACACTTTTCAAATTTCCTGCATTGTAGTCAATAATTGCTATCATTCTAATACAATTCCTTTACCTATATTTCCAAAAATTGTACCACAAATGCACGAATTAGCAAACCATATCTTTGCAGAAAATGATTATCTAAACTGATTAGCAGTTTTCTATCAGCCATGGTCTATTTTTGTAAGATTCCATCCACACCAAGAGACTTATCTCTTAGAAGAAGTGCTTAAACCAAGGCTATCCAACTTGCGATAAATGGCAAGTGTATAGTCATCACGCTTGCGCAAACCATACATGTCCACAGCTTCCTTGTAGCTCATGCCATATTCCTGAAGAGAAGTCTCAATCTGACCTTTTAATGCAGCCAACTCCCCCGTACACTCCAGTTGTTCCGCTGCTTTCTCATTCACTTCCACACGTCCAGCTGCACATACCAAAGAGTCCAATGCCATGTCTTCCTTCGCATATTCCTTAAAAGAGCGATAGGCATCATACTCACCGGATACCGAAGCTAAAACAAGAATTTTGTTATACATCGCTTCGTCCTTTTCCTTCACGTCAGCGCCCTTTATTGTTTGAAGTGCAACAGAATATCTTCCGTCCTGATAAGCGGTCTCCGCTTTACTAAGCATCTGACCATAAGAAAGCAAATTGGTTCCAACCATAATCATAGCCCCTAAGCTTATCACCATAACAAAAATCAAGATAACTGGAACCTTTGGAAGTGGAGGCGTGTTATCTACCTCCTTAGGCTTCTTCTCCTTAGGTTTCTTTTCTTTCTTTGGTTTTTCTTTCTTAGGTTTCTTTTCCTTAGGCTTCTTCTCTTTCTTTTCTTTCTTGCCCTTTTTACCTTTCTTGCCCTTCGCTTCCTCTGCTGGTGCTTCCTCAGCATTCTCGGAGCCTTCTAGCTGTTTTAAAATTGCAAGATTTTCTTCGGAAAGCCCTTCCATATCAATCTCATTATTTGGAGTGATATCAACTGCTTCCTCTTCTGCAGCGTTCTTATCCTTTTTGAAAAGGCTTAGTATCTTTGCCAGAAATCCTTTTTTTGGAGCCACCTCTTCCTCCTCTTCTGTCGACACACCAGAAGCCACCTCCTGTGCCTTCATTTCCTGTGCAGCAAATTCTTCAATCTGACCTTCACCATCCATCTCCACGATTTCTGGATTCTCTGATAATAACTCGCTTAAATCTCCCAATTCTTCTGTACTATTAAGTAAGCTCAGCAAATCCTGTTCTTCCCCAGAAAGATTTGGTTCCTCACCTTCTACTCCTTCAAATGAGGCATCCGCTGCATTTAGTTCAGCCAAGGCTTCTTCAACGGATGTATCTTCCTCTGCTTCTACAGCGCTTCCCTCCATTTGACTAATTGCCCCCGCTAAAATATCCGCAGGGTTCATTCCTGACATATCTGCACCCTCAAGCGGTACTGGTTCTGGCACTTCCGCCGATACCGGTTCTACGAGCTTCTCCACTGTTGGTTCTGGTGCCTTTTCTACAGGTATTTGTGCTTCCACAGCAGCGGGTTCTAAAGCTTCGCTCACACGCGCCGGCTCCACCGCTGTTTCCGGATTTTTCGGGGTATTGATAAGCATTTCTGCCAATTCTGAATCGCCCTCAATTGCATCTGCCAACTCTGCATCAAAGTCAGCTAAATAGCCATTGGAATCTGCCTCATTAAGTTCTGCGTCAAATGCCCGTAGGAATTCGTCTTCCTCTGGTGCAAATTCAGAGAAACGACCTGACATGCTTTTTCTCGTACTATAGCTGTCCCAGTCATCGTCGAATGCATCAAAAATCGCTGAAGCATCAAAATTAAGACGTCCGCTTCGTTGCTTCTTGCCTTCCTTATTCTTGTTTTGAGTAGAAACTGAATTCAGTAATTTATCTAGGTAGTCTTCTTCTCGGTTACTCATTTGTCCTCCAAATAATGCCTAAAAGGGACGTGATGAATCACCACATCCCTTGCAATGCAACATTTCATTTATTTTCCGCGTGCATTCTCAATCAATTTGTCAATTGCATCTACCAACTGACCAATTTCAGGTTTGGTCAACTGTGCATCTGCTCCAAGGCTCTCACCTTTGCGCTTCATTTCCTCGTTTACAAGTGATGAGAAGATAATCAATGGAATCTGCTTCATATAATCGTCTGATTTCACAAGCTTTGTTAATCTATGTCCATCCATACGAGGCATCTCGATATCTGTAATGATACAATGAACTTTTTCTGTAACATCGCCATGCTCTTTGAATTCACAAAGCTTGTCCCATGCGTCCTGACCATCTGCATTGATAATCAAATTCGTATATCCAGCCTTCTTTAAGCACTCTGTAATAAGCTTGCTAAGAAGTGGTGAATCCTCTGCGATAAGAATTGGAGAATCGCAACGAGCTCTCTCTGTCATCTGCTCGATATCATTCGTGCGAAGTCCTGTCTCTGGGCTGATTCCTGAAACAATTGACTCAAAGTCAAGAATAACAACCAACTTATCCGATAACTTGATTACACCAGTTGAGGTACTCAATTCCTGTGAATTGATGGTTGAATCCGGCTTAATAATTGCATCCCAAGATACACGGTGAATTCCGATTACCTGGTCCACATGGAATGCAATATTTAGTTTATTAAAGTTTGTGATGATAAATAAGCCCTGATCATCGGTAGGAGGAAGTCCCAGGCATGATTTCAAGTTAATAACCGTAATCATCGTATCACGTGGCATAAAAATTCCTTCTACACTTGGATGTGCATTTGGCACTGGTGTTACCGGCTGAAACTGAAGAATTTCGCGAATCTTTGCAACGTTAATACCATAATGGTTATCACCTAGTGTGAATTCCAATATTTCTAACTCATTCGTCCCTGATTCTAAAAGAATATTAGTATCCATTAATTTGTCCTCCCAAGCTTATGTATTTCTAGAATAGTCTTTCCATGCTAGTATAGCATAACTTTATTTATTGTGCATTTTAATTAAGTTCTATTCGTTATTCCATTCCCTGTTAAAGTTTAACATTGGATATATTGGTTCCACTCTTTACCTTTAACTGTGGATTGTTAATTCCCTGTGCCACAGCATCTTCTACTTCAAACAGTAGCACATTCGTAACAGCCTGCCCAGCTGGTATGGTTCCCTGATACGTTGCCAAATCCACAAGTGACATTGTTGTAAGAGCATTCGCCTTAATCGTGTCTCCATCGTTCATGGAAAAGGTAATTTTCTTTGCTAGCGCATCCACATTCACATTCTGTGCAGAAACATTCTTAAGTGAAAACTTCATAATGACAAATGTTTTTCCAGAATTTGCGCCAATTGACAAATAACCACCTTCGTCATAATTCTTATTCAGTTCGTATCCTTCATAAGATACCTGAACAGCATCCCCATACCCTAGCACATCCTTTAACAATACACCAGACTGTACCTGTGCATTTGTTTCTGCACCTCCTTGGCTCTGCTGTACGCTATTTCCTGCACCCGGATTGGGCTCTGATGTGGAAGCTCCACTCTGTCCATTCAATGTGTCTTGCACCCGATTTAAGTGTTCTTGTACCTTAGCTTCATTCTCCAGTAATGCACTCTTGCTCTTTGCGTTCATTCCATCCTTTTGATACTTATTATGCTTTGCTACAGCATAAGCTGCGTAGTGAGCCACAAAATCCTGTTCCTCATCCGTCAGCTCGTAAAATGCAGTCCCGCATCCACTAAGTAACAATGCAGACACCATCGCCAGGGCTAGTAGTTTTCTTTTCGAGTTTTTCATGCCAACTCCTTGTTACTTTTTTCCTAATTCTAGTGTAATATTATCACAAAAAAGGCGATTATGCAATCCTTATCTTGTGCTAAATGCGCATTTTCTCTATGCATTTATATCTACTTCAAACCAAAACTGTACCCCATTTTCCAAATTGGATACCCCATAGCCTTCACCTAACTGTTCCATAATTGCTTTAACAATGGACAATCCAATCCCATTTCCTCCATATTCTCGAGTTCGTGCCTTATCCATTTTGTAGAACTTCTCCCAAATGCGTGGCATTTCCTCCTCTGGAATTGCATCTCCTGAGTTAAAAACCTTCACTCGCAATTTCTGCTCGCTTTTTTCCATCGTCACACGAATGAGTCGCTCTCCTTTTGCATAGTGAATTGCATTCGACAGATAATTCGTGATTACTTCCTCTATTTTGAATTCATCACTCCAAACGTAGCACGGCTCCTGCTGGTTAAATTCTACCTGTACATTTTCCTGCTTCGCTATAAGACCTTGTGCATCCACCACGCCCTGAATCAATTCTGTTATATCAAAACGCGAAATATCTACTTGTTCATTTCCAAATTCCAACTGATTAAGCGTCAGAAGCTTCTTTACCATATGGTTCATTTTGCCCGCTTCATCCATAATCACTTCGCAGTAGAAATCACGACTTTCCTCATCGCAGGAAACATTCTCCACTAATCCCTCTGCATATCCCTGTATTAAGGCAAGTGGTGTCTTAAGTTCATGGGAAACATTGGACAAAAACTCCTTACGCATTTCGTCCAATTTTTCCTTCTTCTGTATATCCTGTTTTAATTCCAAATTTGCTGATTTCAATTCGGATATCGTCAGCTCTAATGCACTTGCTAATTCATTCATATGTTCGCCAAGTGTATCGATTTCTTTTGCCGAGTGCTTGCTCGGCTCATACTTGCTTTCAAAATCCAGATTGCTCATCTGTTTAGATAGTGTAGATAATTGACGAATTGGTTTGGAAATACTTTTGGCTAATATCACAATTACCAATGTGCTAAGCGCTAAGGAAATCAGTCCTAAGTACATCATAAACCGATTTGTAATCTGCGCACTTTCCTGTAAGCTTTCGATTGGTGTACGCATGTAGACTGCACTTCCATCTTGTAGTCTTCCCCACAGAATAAGATAGTTCAAATTCATTCGAGTATCCTTTTCCTTCTGTATGACATAATCCTTCGTCTGTTTCAAAGGATCTGCTGCACTATCAGTTAAGCTCTGCATAATCTCTTTCAACTGTGCCTCTAAGGATTGACTTGTATTCAAGGATGACACAATGGTAGACCGATCTGCCGCCAATATCAGCATATTGATATTGTTATTTACACTCATCGCGTTCATCGTGATACCAAATCTGTCATCTAACAGTTTCCCCTCTTCTGCCGCATAGTCTATGGTCTCATACGCCCGGGTTAACTCCAGCCTTTTATTCTTGAGGTAGTACTTTTCCAAAAATATATTATTTAAAATCCAGTAAAGTAGTATGGTTCCACATACAATACCTACCATCGTGATTACAAGTTTTATAGTTAATGATTGCTTTCGCTTCAATTGCTTACTCCCGTGTTCCTTCCCTTACTTTGCATCGTCTAATTCCATCTTATATCCCAGTCCCCACACTGTTTTAATACAGCTGCCTTTCTCACCAAGCTTGCTACGCAGCTTTTTTACATGGGTATCAATGGTCCTTGCATCACCAAAAAAATCATAGTCCCATACCTGATTTAAAATCTGATCCCGCGAGAGTGCAATCCCCCTATTTTCCATAAAATAACTCAACAGTTCATATTCTTTAAAGCTCAAATCTACATTTTTTCCATCCACACTTACTTGGTGAGCCATCTTGTCCACCACGATTCCTCCAAGGACAAGTGGTTCTTCTCTTGTTTCGTGATTCGTGCGTCTAAGAATTGCCTGCACGCGCGCCACAAGAATCTTAGGTGAAAATGGCTTTGTGATATATTCATCTACACCGAATTCAAATCCTTGTAATTCGTCATTTTCTCCGCTTTTTGCAGTTAGCATAATCACTGGCACCTTTGAGGTTTGTCGAATTTCTTTTAATACTTCCCATCCATTCATCCTTGGCATCATTACATCCAGAATCATTAATGCAATGCCTTTTTCCTCATAGAATATGTCGAGAGCTTCCTCTCCATCTGCTGCTTCTAATACTGTAAAACCTTCCTTAACCAGGAAATCCTTCACAAGCTTACGCATGCGCGCTTCATCATCTACTACAAGAATTTTCAACGAATCCATCTTTTACTCCTTTAGAACCGATTTCCAGTCGTCTACTCACCTGTGGTCTTTGCATCCTTCTTTTCTGCGCGCTCTTCCTGTTCCTTCAGCTTTAGCTCTCGCTCCTTTAATTTATCTTCACGCTCATTCAAGTCTTTTTCCCAAGTCTCATACTTTTCGACGATTTTCTGTTCATAATTGTATATTGTTACGCTATTTCCATTCATATAGGTAATTCCAAACATACCAACGATTATAGCAAAAAATACTGCCGCAAAAAAAGTAGCCACATGAAATCTTTTACGATATGTAAGCTCTAGTTGTCTCGCCTGCGATTCCTTCTCTTCTGCTCGTCTTTTTGCGTCTCGCTCCTTCTGAATGTACTCTTCCTCAGCTTCACTTAAGAATACATCAAGATTGTTACCATTCTGTGAACGCTCTGACGCCATGGTCTGCTTATTTTTCGCATCCTGATTTATTTGCACTCCATCAGTTGTTTCAACCTTGAAATGAAGTTCTCTTTCTTTCTGTACTGCTGCTTGCAGCTGTGCTTGTGTTGCTGACACTATAGTTAGTGAAGGTACCTCTGGTATCGATTCCTTTGGAATTTCGTCACTCTGTAATAACAGACTTTGCACTTCCTTCATAAATTGTATTCCCACCGGAGACACAAACACACCCTGTTCTATCATCTGTAGATAGAGCTTCATCAATAGCTTTGCATTATTCATATCCGTATTAGATCGAATATACTTAACTCCTTCTACCTCTTTTTGTGCAATTTTCGCATCCTCTTCTTTTTCAAAATAATATCCCGCAACCTCAAACATGCAAATTCTCCTCTACTTCGAACGCTGGTTAATCATACTTGCCAAATATCCTGCTCCATATCCATTATCAATATTTACGACACTTACCCCGCTAGCGCAGGAATTTAGCATGGACAAAAGCGCTGCTACTCCTTGAAAAGCCGCTCCATATCCCACACTGGTAGGTACAGCAATCACTGGACAATCTACCAAACCACCTACCACACTGGCAAGTGCGCCTTCCATTCCTGCTACCGCAATTACAACATTGGCTTCCATCAAATACTTGGAGTTTGCCAAAAGGCGATGCACGCCAGCCACACCTACATCATATAAGCGAACAACATGATTTCCCAGCGCCTCCGCCGTATAAGCAGCCTCTTCTGCCACCTTACAATCACTCGTTCCCCCTGTTGCAATGACAATTTTTCCTTCACATTTTGCTTCTGGGATTATGCCAATAATTGCAATTTCAGCATCCTCCTTGTAGTCAATGTCGAATTTTTGTTTCAATACATCCGCCTTTTCTTGGGATAACCGGGTAATTAGAATCGTCTCTTGTCCGGCAGAAAGCATGGCTTCCACAATTCCTTCAATTTGTTTTGCCGTCTTTCCAGCACCAAATATAACCTCTGCTACCCCTTGTCGCAATTCTCTTTGCGTATCAATCTTCGCAAATCCAATATCTTGAAATGGTTCCATCTTAATCTGCGTGGTAGCATCCTCAATGCTTAGTTCTCCTGCCTGCACCCGCTTAAGGATTTCTTGTAATTCTTCTTTCTTCATGCGTGCACTCATTCTTTCCTTAATTTGTATTTTCTGGAATCAAACCGGTTCGGTACGCGTCAATTAATTCCTTCAATTCTTGTATGCGTTGTCGCATTTTCTTACCATTATCTGTATCTCCAACTAGTGTACGGCGCTCATTCGAGACAACAATTTCTCGTTTTGAGACAATGTCAATTTCTTCTTCGATTGCAAGTTCCTTGGATTCAAATGGCTCATGCGCGGTAAGCGTCAACCCATAGGAATTCGAAATCAGCGTATACCCAGCAATACCAGTAGTTCCGCGATAGGTTTTTGAAAAACCACCATCAATTACTATCATTTTACCATCACATTTTACTGGACTTTCTCCACTCTTTAATTTTACTGGCACATGTCCGTTAATAATATGAACCTTCTCTCCCTCTAGCCCAAACTCTTTTAGGATTTTATCTGCGGTCTCACGACAGTTCAGCCGATTATAATAGGAATTCTTTTCTTCCTTTTGCAGCTCTTTGTCATCCACAAAATACCGTTCAAATGATGCCATCTTGCTTCTTCCATACAAAGGGGAATTTGGAGCTGACCATAAAAACCAAAGCAAATCTTTGTTGTAGTCTCTCACCTCTGAATCTGCCGCAAAAAAAGCTCTCCTCACAGAAGCATCCAATATATCAAAAAGTTCCTTTCCTCTATATTCTTCACCATCTACAACCATGCTGGCAAAGCTGCCATCTGCTTCCATAGGCACACATCCATGATATAGAAGATTTCCGTTGGTAATTAAATACATACCTCCATTCTTCACCAAAAAATGAATGTGTTTCTGTAATTTCTCACTATGTCGAAATGAACTTCTCAGACGGTTCATTACATCCATTTCTTGCTCTGTAAGTTCATATGGATGATTCGGATCAATCGTCGGGAAATAGACATCCTTCATAGGAACCGTCTTTCCGTCAATTGTTACCGTCCTCTTCTCATAATTAATCTTATCTAGCAATCGGCGATTCATCATGCCAAACTCTGGATATTTTTCCACCAGTTGACCTTCTAGTTTAAGCTTAATCACCATAATCGCCTTATGCATTTTCTTGGACAATGAAGTCTCCATCTCTGTGCGACATTCCGATTCTTTTGTCACATAGCAGGTACATGGATCTCCGCGATACGTCTCCATTGCAAAAGTTGCCAATGGAAGCATATTAATTCCATACCCTTCCTCTAACAAATCCATATGTCCGTATCGAAGACTATTTCGAATTACACTTGCGATGCACGCCAACTGTCCACGGGCAGCGCCCATCCACACAACATCATGATTCCCCCATTGAATATCCACTGAGTGATATTTGCACAAACAGTCCATAATCAAATGAGGATCCGATCCTCTATCGTAGATATCTCCCAAAATGTGAAGTCTATCAATAACCAATCTCTGAATCAGCTCCGCAAGTGCAACAATGAAGTCCTCTGTACACCCTAATTCTACAATGGAATCCACAATGGATTCATAATAGGCCTCTTTGTTCAAGACCTCTGGTTTCTCTGTGATTAATTCCTCTATTACATATGCATAATCCAATGGCAAGGATTTGCGCACTTTAGATCTCGTATACTTACTTGATACCGTTTTGCACACCTCAATCAACCGATACAATGTAATCTTGTACCAGTTATCCATATCGGTTTCTGTTTTCTTCAGTAATTCCATTTTTTCTCTTGGATAATAAATTAAAATCGCTAATGCTTTCTTATCTGCAACTCCTAATGTATGACCAAACACATCATCAATCTTCTTTTGCACTGCCCCAGAGCCATTTTTCAACACATGGGAAAATGCTTCAAACTCCCCATGAATATCTGACATAAAGTGCTCCGTTCCCTTCGGCAGGTTCAAAATGGATTGTAAGTTGATAATTTCGGTAGATGCTTGACCGATAGTTGGATACATCTCCGATAGTTGCTCAAGATATCTTAATTCTATTTGACTCACTTTTCTCTCCTACTAGTGAATTTGTATCTGTTCCCTTTGATACACATTAATTTTCTCACTTTCCAGAAAATAATGCAATTATGTATAAAAAAAAGAACGTCTGGAGCTTGTTGCAGGCTGTGGGTAATTGCAAGACTTTGCAAAAAAGAAAACAGACGGTATTACTACCGTCTGCTTCTTGGGAAATTGATTTATGAAAAATAAAGGATTACTAGCAAATAAATAATTTCTTATTTATTTGACATCGTCATAATATCATATCTAGTGCAACAAAAGTGCAACAACTTTTATTCTTTTTTGCATTAATTTTTGTTTCTTTTAACATAAAACATAAAAAGTGATTCTTTGGTATACTTTATCATACCAGTTTTTACCAAACAGCTTCTATATTTCTATGTAAGAGTAACAATTCTTTCCGTTTTTCTTTGCCTGATACAATTGCTCATCTGCAATTTGGAAAAGCTCACTTGCACTCACCTGTTTCCGGCCATGAACCACTCCTGCGCTAGCAGTAATTCCAAACCCATCATACTTCGACTGAAAATAGGATTCTATATCCGCTAGTAGCACATGTGCACGCTTTGTGCCAATGTCTCCATTTATCGTCTGTGGCATAAACACCATAAACTCGTCACCACCAAATCTTCCCACATAATCTTCGCCTCTGAAACTTGCTTTCAAAATCTCAGCTAATGCAAGAATCACTTCATCTCCCACGTGGTGACCTAACGTATCGTTCACCTTCTTGAAATTGTCCAAATCATATACCATCATCACATACCCCTCCTGGGCTGACTTATTCGTATACTTGTCGACAATATCAAAAAAAGAATTCTTGTTATATACATTCGTAAACGCATCATGCACTGCAAGATATTGCAAGTCTGCCATCTTCTTCTCCATTGCCTCGCTCACTGCAAGCCTTCGTTCTCTGCGCATCATAATGCGATACTTCTCTGCTATTTCCACTAACTGTTCCATTTGAACCGGTTTTGCAAGATATTCATTCATCCCCGCTTCTTTGCACTTTCGCTTATCTTCCTCGAAAGCATTTGCCGATATTGCAATAATTGGAATTCGCTTCGCATCAAGCCTATCCATTCCACGAATAAGCTTCGTAGCTTTAATTCCATCCATAACGGGCATCACAATATCCATAACAATCATCTGGAATTCATCCTGTGCTGAATTCTCATAAATCTGTAAGGCATGTTCCCCATTACTTGCAGTCACCACACATGCGCCAACCTTCTCTAGACCATTTACCATAATCTCCCGGTTCAGTTTATGATCCTCTACCACAAGAATCTTCATACTATCTAGGGAAATTACCTCTTTCGCATAATCTTCATGTGGAGCTTCACATATTTTCATGGGAATTGTAACCTTAAATTTCGTTCCAACATTTACGAGACTCTCACACTGAATCTTTCCGTTCATTTGATCCACAAGTCTCTTTACAATTGCCAGCCCCATTCCCGTTCCCTGGGCTGTTCGCTCATTTCCTGATTTTTCTTGCATAAACGGCTTATATAAGTGCTTCGACAAGAACTCCTCGCTCATTCCAATTCCTGTATCTGTTATTGCGAAACAAACCTCCACATTTTCATCCGTTCCATTCTGCTCCCAAAGCTCGCATTCCACTTCGCCGTTTTCCACATTAAATTTGATTGCATTACTGAGAAGACAATTATATATTTGTCGAAGATGAACCAAGCTTCCGGAAACATAAGGATAATCAATTTTACCACGAATGCTTGCATGCATTTTAATTCCTTGATCCGCAGCTTTCAAGGTAACTTCTTTATTGTTCTCCACGAAAAAGCGACGAATGTCGATTACATCCTCACTAAATACAAGTTGCTCACTCTGTGCGCGATTCATATTCAGAATACTCTCCATCGCCTCTAGTAATTCCTTTGCAGACAATTCAATCTTATCATGACACTTCTGAAGCTTCTCCACATCATCCGCATTCTTTTTTGCCACATCAATCATCTGTAAGATTACCTGAAGTGGTGTTCGAATGTCATGGCTAACCTTTGACATAAATTCCGCCATCTGCAAGTTTGCATTTACTGCTTCCCTTCGTGCCTTCTCCAATTCCTTTCTGCCAGCCACCATATGATAAATCAGGATTCCCAGTATCCCACATCCGATAACTATCAACACGATGACTGCTACCGCCAATAAACCTTCCATTTTCTTCTCCTAATCCCAATACTTTAAAAAATGAACTACCCTTTCATTGTTAAAATTTCTTAAAAATCGAAGTTGCTTGAGCATGTTGCCTCTCACAATGCTTCTTACATTATCCCGCTTCCCCCTTCAGCAAGACAAACTACACCTAATATATAAAAACATTGTATCAATTCCCCCTTATCAAATCAACCATTTTCACACAAAAAGGAAGCAATTGTATCCACATAACACAATTACTTCCTTTATAATTTGTCCACGATTTACTATTTTACTAATTATGTACTATTCTCTTCCATCCCAACAATAGGTACATAGTTTATCTGAATCAAGCCCTGTTGCTGCAAGCATATCATCCAGTCGATTAAACTGAAGAGAAGTAAAATTCAATTCTTTGCGAATCTCTTCTACCATTCTTTCATATTTCTCAGTTTCTGGATTCGCATATTCTTCGAGTACTTCCTCTGTTACATTTCCATTTTCTAAGCGTTCAATAACTCTTCTCGTAATTAAGTCCATTTCGGAAGAAGAACGTGAAAAATTCAAATATTTGCATCCATACAAAAGTGGTGGACAAGCAGGACGAATATGTACCTCTTTTGCTCCACTTTGATATAAGAATTCTGTTGTTTCGCGCATCTGTGTTCCACGTACGATGGAATCATCAATTAACAGTAGACTTTTATCCTTAATCAAATCATCCACTGCAAGTAGCTTCATTTTTGCAATCAAATTACGTTTGCTTTGCACCGTTGGCATAAAGGAACGTGGCCAGGTTGGCGTATATTTGATAAATGGTCTAGAAAATGGAATTCCGGATTCATTTGCATATCCCACCGCATGTGCTGTTCCAGAATCTGGTACCCCCGCAACAATATCTGGTTTCGCACTGTCGCGCTTCGCCATCATCGCTCCACAATTATAGCGCATCTGCTCTACGCTAATTCCCTCATAGGAGCTGGCTGGATAGCCATAATAAACCCATAAGAAGGTACAAATCTTCATCTCTTTTCTTGGATCCACCAATGTCACACAATTCTTTTCTGTAACAACTACAATTTCACCAGATCCAAGCTCTTTATAGTCGGCATACCCTAAATTCTTATATGCAAAATTTTCAAAGGAAACACAAAATCCATCCTTTTTCTTTCCGATTACAACTGGAGTACGTCCAAAACGGTCTCTGGCAGCATAAATTCCTGCCTGATTCATCAAAAGGATTGTCATGGATCCATCAATCACTTCCTGCACATGTTGCAAGCCCTCAATCAGATTGCCTTTGCTATTAATTAATGCTGCAACCAACTCTGTCGCATTTATCTCACCGGTCGTCATCTCTTGAAAATGCACATTCCCTTGATCAAACACCATCTGTGTTAGTTCTTCCATGTTGTTAATTTTTCCTACGGTTGTAATCGCATAGGTTCCATGGTGTGAACGCACAAGAAGGGGCTGTGGCTCATAGTCTGAAATACAACCAATGCCATAGTATCCCTTCATGTTCTGCATATCTTTATCAAATTTAGTACGGAATGGAGAATTCTCTATGTTGTGGATTGCTCGATTAAATCCATCTTCTCCATATACTGTCATTCCTCCTCGTCTTGTCCCCAAGTGCGAATGATAATCTACACCAAAAAACAAATCAAATACACAATCCTGTTGTGATGCTACGCCAAAGAATCCACCCATTATTTTTCCCTGCTTTCTTTATTTCTACTTATAAATAAACAGAAATATATAAGAATTGTCAAGTATCTCTACCTAACATTGAAAAAAATAATGGTAGTCATTAGATTAACTTATTCATTGTCCGCTTTTTCCTTTGTTGTCATACGAAGTGATACCTCATAAATCTCCTGTAGCGAATCCTTCGTGGCGGTCATATTACTTACTGCATTTTCCGTATTTTTCATACCTTCCATTGCACTCGATGCAACCTCTTCCGATGTTGCAGAAAGCTGTGTAATGCTATCCGCAATGGATTTCGCAGCATCATGAATCTCGTCAATCAACTTATTTGTAGATGAAATTTCCTCGGACAGCAGTAAAGTCTCTGCGTCAATTTTCTTAAAGCACTCACCTGTATCACTAATCTTTTCATTCTGTCTGCTGAGTGCATCCACAGCTTCATTAATACTCTCATTTGCTAATTTTGTATTTTCATTTAATACATCAATGATGCTTGTGATGCTAATAGAAGCGTCCTTTGTTTGCTCTGCCAACTGTCGAATCTGGTTTGCAACGACTGCAAAGCCTTTTCCAGCTTCTCCAACTCGTGCAGCTTCAATAGAAGCATTCAAGGATAAAAGGTTCGTTTTTCCTGAGATATCAATAATCGTTCCTACGAAATCCTGTACCTCAGCCACCTTCTCGGTTAACTGTTCAATAACGGATACTGCAAATTTTCCAGCACGCTCCACATCCTGCGCCTGCTCCTCTAATCGAACAATAATATCAGATCCATCTTTTACCAAGTTTCTAACCGATTCGGAAGACTGTAGCATCTCTGAGCTCTGTTCAAATGCCTCATCTGTATTATTTTGAATGGTATTGCATAAATCTGACTGTGAAAGAACAGCCGTCGCTGTATTTTCGGTGCTTTCTGAAATATTCTGCATGGAGAAATTCGCAGAGTTAATGCTTTCCTCTAATTCTCTTACTTCATCCATAGCACTCGTAAAGAATCCTGCCAAAGAATCTGCGGATTCCGAAATCATCTCGCTATTGTGCTTATGTTCTTCCATAGCTTGCGAAATGGACGCCACATTCTCTGTGTTGAATTCCATTAATACTCTACTAATGTTGATGGTTCCAACTGCCAAAAGCACAAGTAAAAAGAATACAACAAACATATGTGACTGATATTCTGGTGAAGACAAATCTCCTTGCGTGAAAAGGCGAATAACATTCACGGTAATAAGGACTGCATTCTGTACTTTTACAATTTTAAGCTCCATATATGCCAGCGACAAAATAAGAATTGGCATGGTATATAACCAGGTATTTTCCGCTCTGTTTAACAACAGCATAACACTAAAGCAAATAGTAACAGACGCCTGTAAGAAAATAGAACCTTGATGTGTCATTCTCTTTTTCCGATACATAAAGATATTTACAATAATACAACCAAATCCTAAAATAACCTGCAGAGTTAACCTCGGATTTGTCCCAGTTGTAATTGCGGCTAAAAACAAAGTCACCGTTAAATATCCCATAATAATCATCAATGATCCAAATACTGTTTTGTTGGCTTTTGCATATTGTTCGGGTTTCATACCAGTTCCTCCTATTTTGTCCATCACGATTGTAATGTCTTCACATCATGCCTACGAAGTCTTGTTCTTTTTCCTAGAAAGCTTTTCCGGTCGTGTTTTCCTAGTACATTCTTACCATTATTATACCAAAGTACTAGTTCACTTTCAACACTTTCTTACCACTATTTAGTATAAAAATATACAATCTTACTATTATTTAGCATTAAAACCCCCTTTTATTAGACATATCGCTTTACCTAATAAAAGAGGGTTTCTTTTCCATTGTCC
>JAZUHO010000064.1:0-2030 GCA_045641745.1 Agathobacter sp.
CTTCAATGATGACAGATGTAAGGAAAAGGCGCTTGCTCTCTTTGAGGGGTATATGAAAGAATATAAACTTAGTATCAGTAATGAAAAGACGAAACTTTATGAACGTCCGTTTATTACAGACATAACACGTGCTAAGATTCGTATTGATCAGCTTATCGAAGAGAAATTAAAATTTCACAAGGATGATTCTGAAAACGTAACAGGAGAATTGGATGAAAGTAAGGATACATCTGAGACAGAACAGCTACAAGAAGATTTTGTTAAGCGTGAGAAGGTAGTTCTTGCGGTCTTTGATGAAAGCTACTTGCATCTTAATGCGCGCTCCTTCAATCAGCAATTCAAGGCTATACTAAAAGAATGTAATGTAGAGTCAAAGGATGTAGTTAACTACACTTTATCTCGTATTTGTTCTAAACTGGAATCGGATATTAAAAAGTTTGATCGTTCTTTTAAGTTACTTTCTCGTTCACTTAGAGACGATTCATTTGCAGATATTCGTAGAGATATAGAGAAATCTAAGACACGCAAAGAGAACATGATGTCTTCATTTCTTGTAGAATTGCTTGATGCCGTTTTCTTCCTATATGCTTCAAATAAACGAGTAAACACGACATTGAAGGTTATTAACATCTTGAACAATGTAGTGATTCACCTTGATAACGATTATGAAGTAAAGGATATTATTGTAAAGAAGTATAGTGATGGAGTACGAGATATTGTTTTCAAAAAGATCCAGGACGAGATTTCATTGGTTTTAAAAACTTCGAAATTTAGTTCCTGTGCCCAATTGGAAACTTTATATTTCTTGATACTCTTGAAGCAAATGAGAAGCAAATATCATATTTCTGCGCAAGAAATCGAATCATATTTGGGGAGCGACGACTCTCCGGATAAATATAATGCTCTGTCTGCTATTATATTACTATACTATTATGGTAATGAGAAAAAGTATGCTATACTCAAGAAGCAGTTAGTTGAGAACCTAAGAATCAAATTTAAGTCTGTTTCAAAAGAGCATGTACGAAAATCTGCTGAATATACGATACTTCTTACTGATTTAATTTTCTGTCCATATATTGATTATGAAGATAAGCGAAAGATTGCATCTCCTATGGATATAGATAGAAATCAGTTAACAAAGATGCTAAAGTATCAGAAGAAGCAGAAATATATGTTTACCAAATGGACAAAAGTTGACATTACAAAAGAATTGAGTGCAAAGATATCTCAGGAAGTATACGCCTAGGAGAAAATAACACTCAAAAAAGTGCCGAGCACAGCCGTCAGCAATTTCACACACATAGCAACGCACGATGGTCACGGATCATGACAAAGGGATTTCGGCGGTTGGATCCCTTTTTTTTATTCTTATAAATCATATGATCACATTGTCCATTTCACAATTCAGAATCTTTTTTTATTCAACAATTGTTAAGCGTTAACGTTAACTCGAAAGGATTTGACTTTATACAGCAAAGGCATCCACAATCATATCGAAAGTGGATGCCTTTATTATGTCGTTAATGTCTGTATGACAGCTTATTCCTGCCCATACTCATCCCACGCCTTGATCGCAATGTCATCGACACTCATTGAGGTGAATGCATTGATGAAGGCAGAGGCGAGGCGGTCGTTGGTGATGAGAGGGACGTTGAAGTCGATGGCGGCACGGCGGATCTTGTAGCCGTTGGTGAGCTCACCAGAAGAGAGGTTCTTCGGGATGTTGACTACCATGTCGATCTTCTTCTCACGGATGAGGTCAAGTGCCTGAGGCTGACCCTCTTCGCTTGGCCAGAAGACGATCTGGCAAGGGATGAAGTTCTCCATGAGGTAGCGGTAGGTGCCGGCGGTGGCGTAGAGCTTGTAACCCTTCTCGACGAGCTGCTTGCAAGGGGTGAGGAGCGAACCCTTCTGCTTGGCGTTACCCGAAGAAATGAGGACGCTCTTCTCTGGGATGCGGAGGCCGACAGAGAGCATCGACTTGAGGATGGCACAGTTGGTGACGTCGCCCAGACAGCCGACCTCACCGG
>JAZUHO010000065.1:0-3110 GCA_045641745.1 Agathobacter sp.
GATCATCCTATGATCCTCCTTCATAAAATTAAAAAAAGCCTTCCATCCCATATCATTGGGACGAAAGGCTAATATTCTTCCGCGGTGCCACCCAAGTTGCCTATTCTTCCAAATAACATAAAATAGACCTCTTTCAACGTAAGATAAAGGTTACGAACCTCGCAGCATTACCTGCAGCTCTGGAAGTGGAAAGATTGTTCCTCTTATCGGCTCACACCAACCGCCGACTCTCTGAAAAGCATACCAATCGTAGCTTCCGTCATCGCCAAAATCTGTATTGATTATACTCTTTTTTTGTGGGTTTCGCAATCCCTAGTTTTACCAACTATATATTACGCTTTGTCCCTACCTATTTCGCAATCGTTCCATCCTCATTAATATGCAAATTGAACTGTTTCGAATAGCTATTCAATTCCCCGATTACCTTTTGTCCTTCTTCCCCAGTCAGAATACGTGGGCAGAAGTCATTTTTATCCGTTCGAGAAGACAAACTGCATGGGTATACCTTGGCGTTGGTATCCGTCTGTAACACACCGTCCACAAATCGGAACGTTTGCTCATAAATCATCGATGACTTATCGGCTGGATTGCGATGTCCGCCATAGCAGAAATTGCCCATGCTATATACAATATACTTTCCGTTATAGCACTCCAAGCCCTGAATTACATGCGGATGACAGCCCACTACTACATCATATCCTTTGTCAATGCACCAGTGTCCCATATCAATTTGATCCTGTTCTAGCTCATGCACGCCATCTCCGCCCCAATGGGTACAAGCAATCATAAGATTCGCTCCCTGCTCTCGAAGCTGGTTATAGCCCTCCTCTAAGAACTTATAGGTGGCCTTCTCTTCATAATACTCATTTACAGAGACAAAGCCTATCTTAATTCCTTTTGCAGTGGTGTACATACCATAGCGGTCTCCCCACTGACTACTAATGGCATATTCAACGCCTGCTGCCGTCAAATTGTCCTTTGTGTCCTGTGCGCCTTTTTCGTTGTAATCCATAATATGATTGTTCGCCAATGATACCGCTTCGATGCTGGCGTTCTTAAATAGGCTGGCATATTCTGGTCTTCCTAGAAGATTCCATTCCTTCGTGGTTCGCATCGTCTCCTTACTGTTGGAAAGCACTACCTCACAATTGGCAATGGTAAAATCGTCTCCTTCAAAGACACCTTTTACATTCTGGAAGAAATAGTCCGGTCCTTGTTTGTCGTACATCTCATGGAAGGAACCTTCATACCCTTGCTTCTGATGGCTTCCCAAGGTACAATCTCCCACCGCATGAATGGTAATATCAATAATTTCAGGCTCCTTTTCCTGTGTCTCAGGTTCCGTCTCTGGCACCACAGAAACCACTGGCTCTGTCGTCACCTGGGGTGGTGCCTCATTCCTTTGTGCTGCATCCTTTTTCTTTATAATCCAAACCAATGCAACAAGCACCACAGCAAGAACCACGATACTAATTCCCCATCGTATCATGCGCATTCTTCTACGCTTTTTCTTTGAAATCCTTTTTTTCGTCGTCATAATCTATCCCTTCTTCCCCTTTGTAATTTCATCCTACGTTTTCATTATAGCGAATTTATCTGTGGATGCAATCTCTCTGTCAGGCTTCCCATCGTCCCACCTGTCAAGAATAGTTCGTAAGCAAAAAGAAAAGCCCATGGCCTCAAAGCCACAGACTTTTCTACACTTCCCCACCAAGCCTTCCAAAGGCTCTAGCAGCTCCTTATTCGTTTGATAAATTACATACCAAGTAAGTATTTACATACTAAGTGGATATTTATCTGTAAGCTTCTTTACAATTGCCTGTGCCTCTTCAATGGCTGCTTCCCCATTCTTGATGAGAAGAGCGATTGCCTCTGCCACCTGATCAAAATCATCTTCCTTAAGTCCACGCGAAGTAGCAGCTGGTGTTCCAAGACGAATACCACTTGTTACGAATGGTGACTTTGGATCATTTGGAATTGTATTTTTATTTGCAGTAATGTGTGCGCGGTCAAGAAGCTTCTCTACTTCTTTTCCGGTAAGTTCATATGGGGTTAAATCAACAAGCATAAGGTGATTGTCTGTTCCGCCAGATACAATCTTAATGTCACGCTTCATAAGTCCTTTGCAAAGAGCCTGCGCATTCTTTACAATCTGCTCCTGATATACTTTAAACTCTGGCTGAAGAGCCTCTTTGAAGCACACTGCTTTACCAGCGATTACATGCATCAATGGGCCACCCTGCACGCCTGGGAAAATTGCCTTATTAAAGTTATACTTATCCGCAACCTCCTGATTGCAAACTATCATTCCACCACGTGGTCCGCGAAGTGTTTTATGTGTTGTCGTTGTTACTACGTCTGCATATGGAATTGGGCTTGGATGAAGACCTGCTGCAACCAGACCTGCGATATGTGCCATATCCACCATGAGGAAAGCACCAACCATATCTGCAATCTCACGGAATCTCTTGAAATCAATGGTTCTTGCATAAGCAGAAGCGCCAGCAATAATCATCTTTGGTTTGCACTCCAAAGCAATTCTCTGAACCTCATCATAATCAATGAAGCCTTCCTCATTTACACCATAAGGTACAATGTGAAAATAGGTTCCAGAGAAGTTGACTGGAGATCCATGTGTAAGGTGTCCACCGTGATCAAGGTTCATACCCATAACCGTGTCTCCCGGCTGTAAAACAGCGAACTGTACTGCCATATTTGCCTGTGCTCCTGAATGTGGCTGTACATTTACATAGTCGCATCCGAATAATTCTTTTGCACGATCTCTTGCAAGATCCTCTACCACATCCACACAATCACATCCGCCATAATATCTCTTTCCTGGATATCCTTCCGCATATTTGTTGGTAAGAATACTACCCATTGCAGACATTACTGCTGGACTCACCCAGTTCTCTGAGGCAATTAACTCAATATGTGTGTTCTGACGATCAAACTCATCACAGATTGCGCCAGCGATTTCAGGATCAACTTTCTTGATATCATCTAATGAATACATACACACGCTCTCCTTCTACAAATTAATAGTTTACACTGATTATACTTGTCGTATCAGATAAATCAATAAGACATTTAGCCCATATTAGTAGTAC
>JAZUHO010000066.1:0-29637 GCA_045641745.1 Agathobacter sp.
CGCTCAATAAGCCCTTGCTGTAGTCATGCATGTTGTACAGTACCTTTTTCGCATGCACGCTTTTTCTATATTAATTTCCCACAAATAGTTTCCATGCAGTTTGTTCACATCGTCTAACGACGGCAAAAGCAGCTTCTAAAACTCCTTTTTCTGCATAATTCGAATGCTGATTGTCATTGAAATAGCAACGAAAAGAAGCATGAGAACAAACATCCCAGCAAACACCTGACCTGCTTCTAGCTGTCCTAATTTCTGCACCCAAGCAGGTATGGTTAAGCCCAATTTATCGGATAGTTTAGACACAAAAACTCCAATCATAAAAGCTCCACCGCCAATCAAAAGAAGCACGGTTCGACTTTTCTCACTTCCATATTTCAGCTGCACAGGAATACTAACTGCAATCACAATCATAAACACCGGAATGAAAATGAGCATTCCGCAAATATCTTCCGCATTCGTAATCGGAATCCCTCTGTCCCCCCCAGCCAAAAGTGTGACTGCAAAAGAAAAGAGCCACGATAGTAATCCCAGTCCTGCGCCTAAGAGATATTTCTCGCAAACGTAGATTTTGCGCGTTGTAGGAAGGGTCATAAGAAACGAATAGCAGTTATCGTATTCATCATAGCTGATGGTGCTTACCGCAAACATGGAAAAGGTTAGCGTTACGTATGCTACCGTAAAATAGCTTTCCGTATTGAATCCAAGCACCACTCCCATAATAGCCATCACGATAAAAAACTGTGCTCTTTGACGCATGAGACAAATATCCTTAACTAATAATCCCAACATCTTACTTTCCTCCTGACATCATAATAATCACATCATCAATATTGCCATTCTCAATTACCACATCCGGATAGTTTTCCAGATAATACTGCTTTTGATTGGTAAGGCAAATATATCCATATGGTTCCTCTTTGGTTTGCAAAATATATTTCTGATCCATTGTTGCAAACCGTTCCCGACTTACCTTAAGCACCGCATACTCACTGAGCAAAACATCCGTATCTTCATGCAGCACCACTTGGCCCTCATGAACCATGTAGATGTCGTCACATATTCCCTCCAAATCACTGGATATATGCGAGCTAATGAGTACGCTACATTCTGGATTTGTCTCCATGAAATCACGCAGCAAATCCAACACCTGATTTCTCGCAATAACATCCAATCCAGCAGTTGGCTCGTCTAGAACCAATAGCTCGGACGCGTGACTAATGGCAATTAATACCTTAAGCTTCGCCTTCATTCCTGTCGAAAACTCTTTGATTTTCTTGTTTAGTGGCAAATTCTGCTCCATACAAGTTGCGAGGAATGCCTTCTTATCGAATTGCGGATACATTTTATCCATGACCTTTGCGATGTCAACCACCGAAAGATACGTACTGAATCCGGAATCAGAAAAGGCGACGCCTATCTTCTCCTTCTCCGCCTTCGTCATCTCCACGGCATTCTTGTCAAATATTTGAACACTTCCACTATCTGGTTTCACCAATCCCAAAATGGATTTGATGGTAGTGGTCTTACCTGCGCCATTTCTTCCTACGATTCCAGTTACCATTCCATTCTGCAATTCCATAGAAATCTGCAAATGAAAATCTCCGTAGTTTTTACATATATTATTAATTGTTACCATAGTTTCCTCCCATAGTTTTGCAATACACCTTAGGTTATTACCTATCTTTTATAAAACAGTTTGCATTGTCGCTCAATTTTCCAATACAATCTCAAGTATTTCTCGTATTTCTTCTTCGCTCATTCCGATTGCACGCGCCTTCTCTACCGCAGAAAAGAATTCATTTTCTACCGATTTTCTCCTTGCTTCTTTTGCTATATCGATATCGGTAGCCATGACAAAGGTTCCTTTTCCATGAACCGTTGACACAAAGCCTTCTTCCTCAAGAAAGTCATAGGCTTTCTTTACAGTAAGTGCACTAATCTTCAGTTCATTGGATAATCCTCGAACCGAAGGGAGCATTTCATTCTCCTTAAGCTTTCCGTCTAAAATTGCTTTCTTAATTTGAGCAATCAATTGCTCGTATATTGGTACCATTGATGAGTGGTTTAAAATGATATGCATATGATTTTCCTCCACAAACACTATATAACAGTATATAACTGTTGTCAACTGTTATATACTGTTTATTTTAAAAAAATCATGTTTACTATCCATTATCATGCTATTTCTTAATTTACTCAAAGCACTATTTTAAAATTTTATGAATAATGTGAATTCTCCATAATTCATATTTCCTTTCTTTTGAAAAGCTAGTATAATAGGAAATAGCACTATAACAGATAGCGTTTCTAGCCTTACTAGCGAGTTTGGTAAGCTCTTTACGCTATTTCAATAGCAGTCTCATATACTTTAATTAAAATAAATTGGTTATTGACACAAAACAATAAACTACCAGAGGAGAAAATAATGCGAATTAAAAAATTCTTTCAGCAGCAAACCAAATGGCAATGGTTCGCTCTTTCAGCGTTGACCATTCAGACAATATCGAGCATCGTACTTTGCGTATATGTAATTCTTACTAAGATGCTTCCGTTAAAATTTTTGGTACCAGTTATTTTAGGCTTAATTCTTTTTATAGTAATCGCCTTTTTCCTTATGTACTATAAACAAAATCGACATACTTCAAAGAAAATGCGTTACTTCCGTCGTGGCTTAGGCACATTTATTTCAGTGCTTATGATTGCAATCTGTATCTATGGTTCCTTTGTACTTCACAAGGCGCTTAGTACGCTAAACAATCTGACCAGTCATAACATCGTAGAAACAAACGTCGGCGTCTACGTGCTCAAAGAGGATAAAGCAGAGAAACTAAAGGATGCTGCGAATTACACCTTCGGAATAAACAAAGCTTATGAATACGACGACGCAAAGGATGCCGTAGAAGCGATAGAAGAAGAACTGGACAAGCGCATTAAAACAAAAGAATACAAAACCGTCACAGATATGATTGACGCGTTAAAGAGCGGTGAGATTCAATCCCTTATCCTTAGCGAAACCTATGAGGATATTCTTCAGGATATTGAAGGATACGAGGATTTCAGTTCCACAACCAAGATTATCTACGAGTTTAAGAAAACAGAAAAGAAAGAAGAAACCCGCACCACCAAAGACTTTACCAAGGATCCTTTCGTGGTATATGTCAGTGGCTCCGACACCTACAATCGCACTTTAGTCCAGAGCCGAAGTGATGTAAACATTCTCGCATTTGTAAACCCAACTACTCGTCAGGTATTACTCTTGAACACACCACGTGACACCTATGTTGACCTCTCTGTCAGCAAGGGAAATAAAGATAAGTTAACGCATTGCGGTAACTTTGGTATTCAGTGTTCTATGGATACATTAGCGAACTTCTATTCCATGGATCCAATCGATCGCTATGGTCAGATTAACTTTACCGGATTTATGACACTTATTGATGCAATGGGCGGAATAGATGTATATTCGGATGCCACCTTTACTTCCGACGACGATTTCCACTATGTAAAAGGAATGAACCACTTAAATGGAGATGAAGCGCTCTCCTTCGTTCGTGATCGTCATAATCTCGCAGATGGTGATTCCGCTCGTGGAAGACACCAGATGGCTATGATTGCCGCAACCGTGGAAAAAATCACGGGAAGTACCACTCTATTAACGAATTATTCAAAGATATTGGATAGCTTAGAGGGTATGATTGCCACAAGCTTTACAGCGGATGAGATTTCTTCCCTCGTAAACATGCAGCTTTCCAAGGGAGGCTCTTGGGAATTCAAGACTTATACCATTGAAGGACATGGTAAGAAATTGCATACGTATTCCATTCCAAATAGTAATCAGTATGTCCTTCTTCCATATACGGATTCTGTAGAACATGCAAAATCTTTGATTAAGAAAATCATGTCAGGTAAGACCTTGACTGATTCGGATATTCCTTTTGAAAGTAATAAGAAATATGTAGATTATGTAAGTACTGTAAAAGATGCTCCAACTACGCAGGCAGAGGACGACGAACCAATGGCACCAGATACTCCTTCTTCGGAACCTACTGAACCAAGTAAACCAAAGAATCCAGATACAGATACCAAGCCGACTGGAAATACTGGTAATGGCAATACTACAAGTAATGGCAACACTTCAGGTAATGGTAGTACTTCAGGTAGTGACAACACTTCAGGTGGTGACAATCCTTCTGATGGTGGCGGTGCTTCTAGTGGTGGCAGTACTTCTGGTGGTGGCAGTGCTTCAAGTGGTGACACCCCTTCAAGCGGCGGTACTACTTCAGGTAATGACAATCCTTCTGGAAGTTCCGGAAGTGGCGGTGACAACAGCCCTTCTAACTAGGATTCCCCACTTCTAGTGATACTTTGCAAAATGGTACTTTGCAAAATGGAAATAAGCAATTTAGATATTAAAAAGGCTCTTGCTAAGGATTTCTCAATCCTCAGCAAGAGCCTTTCTTGTACCCTTACATGTATTTATCATTTTCTCTTATTGTGCAATCTTTTTAATAAATGAAATCACAATTTCAATCCCAACCTGAGCGGCCTTTCCAGCAAAGGTTTCATAATCCATAGTTCCCCCTTCGCCGTCGGAAATGCTACGAAGAATTGCAAATGGCACCTGATTTACAAAGCAAACATGTCCAATACTTCCGCCTTCCATCTCTCCTGCAATCGCTTCAAAACGTTCGTGAAGAAGAGCCTTCTGTTCTGGGCGATGAAGGAAGATATCACCTGTTGCAATTGTACCAACCTGGTAGTGAATTTGCTTTTCCTCCAAGCATTCACTTAGCACTTTCACCATTTTTTCATCTGCCGGAAGGAAAACCTGATTAATACCAGACAATAAACCTACGGGATCACCTAATGCTGATGTATTCATATCATGCTGTACCACCTGATTTGCCACCGCAACATCCATAATTCCAAGCTCTTTGCAAAGCGTACCCGCTACGCCGATGTTAATTACCATATCAACCTTATAGGTAATAATCATCGCCTCTGCGCATATGGCGGCAAAAACCTTGCCAACACCGCTTACTGCTGCAACCACTTCAACGCCATCGATTTCCCCTTTGACATACTCAACTCCACTAATGATTTCACTACTCTGATTGGTCAAGGATTTCTTGAGGTTATCGATTTCTATCTGCATAGCTCCAATTACACCAATTCTCATATGTTTGCTCCTTTCACTTAGCATTTCGTCCGCTGTGCGAACCTACAATCTCACAGGTAACTTGTACCCAAATTTGCTGTATATCCGTTATACACTGTTGTATATCTGCTATATATGTATATTTGCTATATACTGCTTATTTGCTATATACATTATATCGACATTTTACGCTATTCTGGATAGGTAAACTCCATATTGGTTTGATTCTCTAATACTTCCAAATAGAATTTGCATTCTTCCTTTGCTAATGCAATATCTAAGTTTTCATAGTGTCCACATTCTACAGCAGATGCACCAAACACTGGTCCCTCATGCTCTATCGTCTGCTTTAGAACCTGCTTTGTAACCTCAAACACCTTCTGAGGAGCCACATCCTTCACCACAAGATAGAATCCTGTTTGGCATCCCATTGGGCCAAAATATATCACCTCATCTGCAATCTCCGAGTTACGAACCAACGTCGCAAACATATGCTCTACCGAATGCATGGTTGCATTTGACATGTAGTCACCCGCATTTGGTTTTCTCGTTCTAAGATCGTAGGTAATGATGTTGTCGTCTTCTCTTGAAATATAAAAACCAGGCACCAATACATCATGGTTGATTGTAAAACTCTTAATTCGTTCCATTTTTGCTTCCTTCCCACTTACTATGTAATTTCTCATACTGCATATCTTATGCACTTTCCTGCAGCTTTTTATTCATCCTCACCTTTAGCAATTTTTTCCATTTCAGATGAGATATCATTGATAACTGCTAATACCTCATTCATATTTTTCAATGCATCCATAGAAGATTCGCTAATTGATAATGCCGTATCTGTAGAAGCAGCCACTTCTTCTCCTGTTGCAGAAAGATTGGAAATACTATCCATAATCATGGTGTTTGCAGTGATAATATTCTCTACCGATCCATTTACCTGAACCACACCTTCATGTAATGCATCTGTATCTTCCTTGATGTCAAACAATTTTGTTCCGGTCTCGGCAATTAGCTCGTTTTGCTTATCTGCATATTCTGCGGAAAGAGCCATGCTCTGTGATGCACTATTTGCATCTGCCGTCAACTGATTAATAATGGAGCTAATCTGTTCCGTTGCCACACGAGTATCCTCAGAAAGCTTTCTAATTTCATCTGCAACTACGGCAAATCCTTTTCCAGCCTCTCCTGCACGTGCTGCCTCAATGGAAGCATTCAACGCCAACAAATTTGTCTGGCTTGAAATTCCAAGAATTGTCTCTGTGATTGCTTCAACGGCTTTAATACTCTCATTCAACGCTTCTGTTGTTGTCTTTGTCTCAAGATTGATTTTAGCAACTTCTGTTGCCTGTTCTTTTAATCTCTCGATTAGTTCTACGCCCTCTTTTACAGTTGCATTGGTTCTCTCTGATATCTCACCCATCTGTTTTGCTTCGCTTCCAACTGTCTCAATGCTCTCCTGAATATCTGCAGTCTGGCTTGTCTGTTCTGTGATTGCCTCGGCATTCAAATGAGTACTCTCTGCGATTTCAGAAACAGCGGAGTGGTTCGTATCCATTGTTTCATTTAAGGTATCCGATACAGTTTTCGCCTGTACAAATTTCTTTCCTAATTCATCGGAAAGTTCAATAATTTTGCTAGCAATAGCACTTTGTGCATCTACGCCTTTTTTCACCTCATCCATTGTCTGTATATTATGTCTCAATGTCATAGTTGTAATGCACATGCACATAACGCAAACCATTCCAACTAATACAATAGCCATAAATATCTCGGAATCATTTGCGAATCCTTCCAATCCAGCTCTCACACAATAGATGACAACGCCTGCAAAAGCGATAATCGCTCCCATCGCCGAAAGACGTTTGTCAGCGTAGATCATAACCATAATTGCAATTGGAAATACATAAGCATACATGTACATAACATGCACCGTAAATACGATGAGTGCATAGGCAATAATCAACGAGATACATGCCACATGTCTGTAAATCATAGTACTAGCAGACTTACGATATAACACAATATTCACAATCACTGCCAACAAAGCATATCCAAATCGTAACATCATTCCTATGTTCTGCATATCGGAAAGTGCCGCCATACTGAGTAGCAAAACCGATCCAAGTATCGCTATTGTTGACCAAAAAGCGATACGATTCTTGTCCCTAAGTTGTAATTTTTCTAACTTCATATTATATCCTCCTAGCGATGTAGCTTATGAACATTTGCTATTTCTATCCTACACTCTGTTAGTTCTCGAATCCTCTGACTACAACCTCACTATGTAATTCTATTATATCTAATATACTGTCACAGAACCGTCACAAATTCAACAAAGTATAGGAATATTGATGCATTTTTTATTTATAGGATTTTCCTATAAATTAATGAAAATGCACCTCAAATGGTTCTACTATCTCCCCCCATTTGAGATGCATCTAATAACTTCATTTGATATATTCTTAATCCATTAATTCTTCAAACATTGCAAGGTATTCCTCAAATACCTTAAGAGCCTCATCCACTGGTTCAGGTGAGCTCATATCAACCCCTGCATCCTTTAACAAATCAATTGGATCTTTTGAGCATCCGCCACATAAGAAGTTACTTACATAGCGATCAACTGCTGGCTGGCCTTCTTCTAAGATTTTCTTAGAAAAAGCGGTTGCTGCGGAATATCCAGTTGCATACTGATATACGTAGAATGAAGTATAGAAATGAGGAATTCTCATCCACTCATATTTGATTGCTTCATCAACGACCATATCTTCCCCGAAGTATAATTTAACCAAATCATAATAGATGGTATTGAGTTCTTCCATGGTAAGAGATTCCCCTGCGTCCACTTTCGCATGTACAATTTTCTCAAACTCAGCAAACATTGTCTGACGGAAAATCGTTCCTCTAAATCCTTCTAATTTCTGATTGATAATTGCCATTTTTTCTGCTTTGTCATTGCTATTCTGTAATAAATACTCTCCAAGAAGAGCTTCGTTACAAGTAGAGGCAACCTCAGCAACAAAAATTCTGTAATCTGCATATGTGATTGGCTGTGTCTTATTTGAATAATAAGAGTGAATTGCATGTCCCATCTCATGTGCTAAGGTAAACATACTGTCAAGTGTCTCAGAGTGGTTCAAAAGCACGTATGGATGTGTTCCATATGCGGACCATGAGTATGCACCACTTCTCTTGTTCTCGTTCTCAAACGCATCAATCCAGCGATTGTTAAAACCTTCTTTCAAGATGGAAATATATTCCTCACCCATTGGTGCAAGTGCCTTCTCAACGATTTCCTTTGATTCTTCAAATGGATATTTCTTATCCACATCCTTTACAAGTGGAACATATAAATCATACATGTGAAGCTCATCTACACCAAGTGCTTTCTTACGAAGCTCTACATATTTGTACATTGCTGGAAGGTGTTTGTGAACCGTCTCAATCAAGTTGTCATATACACTTGTTGGAATGTTTCCTCCATCTAGGTGCATAGCTCTTGAATCCTGATATTTACGAGCCTTTGCATAGAATTTATCCTGTGCAAGGTGACTGGTAAATGTAGTGGAAACTGTATTTCCCATCTTTGAATAGCTGTCATATACAGATTCAAATGCCGCCTTACGTACTTCGCGATTCTTGCTTTCCATAAGTGCAATGAAGTTTCCATGTGTAATTTGGATATCGTTTCCTTCCTCATCCTTAATAACACCAAATTTTAAATCTGCATTGTTAAACATAGAAAAAATATTATCTGGCGCAATAGCAAGGCTTCTAGCTGCTGCAAGAAGATTCTCCTCTGCAACGGAAAGTGTATGCTCTTTGGAACGGAAGATTTCGTCAATTGCACGCTTATACTGTGCAAGCTTAGGTTCCTCTTCCATAAATTTTGCGATAGTCTCTTCTGGAATTGCAAGCAATTCTGGCTCTAAGAATGCCATAGAAGACGATACTGCAACAGACATCGTATCTGCCTTCGATGCATATCCCTGATATTTGCTTACAGTAGTATCCTGATGATAACGCTCATTTGCATATACGTATAAACGTGCAAAATGGAAGCCGATTTCATCGCTTTTTTCAAAAAAAGCAAGCATTGTCTTAGCACTCTCTGCTAACTTACCCTGAAACTTGCTGATTTCTTTGGCAAGCTCCATGATTTCGCTATATTCTTTTTCCCACAATTCGTCTGTGGCAAACATATCTTCAAGATTCCATTTGTATTCTTCTGCAATCTCACTACGTTTTCTAGCTTTTAAATTGCTCATAATCAATTCCTCTCTTTCTTTTTCTTAGAACGTTTGCGCAGCTTTGTATGTCTTTTTTCACAGATAAATCAACTATTTATCTGCTATACCCCTATCCATACTTTTTATACGCGCAACATACCTATTATATTCCGATTTATGCATATTTACAATACTTGGGAAAAATGTTTTTGCTCTATTTGCCTAACAAAAAGCCCAGAGTTTTCCGGGAAAAGCAGTCTTAACAAACTCCCCATAAACTCTGAGCTCTGTACTCCCCATTTTGTAGACGCACATCCTATCGATATCGCACGAATTCCTTTTAAGCGCCTGTCATGCTTTGGGCTCTTTAACTTTAGTCAACCACCTGTACCTTAACAAGATTTGTTGTTCCAGATACGCCAAGTGGCACACCAGCTGTCAACACAACGGTATCGTTCTTGCTGAATAATCCAGTGTTTTTACCTTCCTTCAATGCATGTGCAAACAAGTCATCCACCTCTTCCTTCTCCTGAAGAAGAATTGGAAGTACGCCCCATGAAAGGTTCATTTGACGCCATACCTTACGTGTTAAGCAGCCACCAATAATTGGAGTAACCGGACGATACTTAGAAATCATATATGCAGTACGTCCTGATTTGGTTACCGTAACAATTGCTGCTGCAGACAAATCATCTGCTAACATACAAGATGCATGAGAAATAGCGTTTGTAATGTCAGCTGTATTATCATTCTCTCTCTGTTTGAAACGTGCCTGATAATTGATATCCTGCTCGGTACGAACTGCAATCTTAGCCATTGTACGAACTGCCTCAATTGGATAGTCTCCGGCAGCAGTCTCTCCAGAAAGCATAATTGCCGCAGTTCCATCATAAATAGCATTCGCAACGTCGGTTGCCTCAGCTCTTGTTGGTCTAGGATTTTTCATCATAGAATCCAACATCTGTGTTGCTGTAATAACAATCTTTCCGGCATTTGTAGCCTTCTTGATAATCATTTTCTGAATAACTGGCACATCCTCAAGTGGAATCTCTACTCCCATGTCACCACGTGCAACCATGATTCCGTCAGAGACTTCAATAATCTCATCGATATTTTTTACACCCTGCATGTTCTCAATCTTAGAGATAATCTTGATTCCGTCGCCTTTTTTCTCTTTTAAGATTTCACGAATTGCCATAACATCCTCTTTCGAACGAACAAAAGAAGCTGCAATAAAGTCATAATCATTCTCAATACCAAAAACGATGTCCTCATAGTCCTTCTGACTAATGTATGGCATTGTCAAATCAACATTAGGAACGTTAACTCCCTTTTTGTCGGAAATCTTTCCGCCATTTGTTACGACACATGTAATGTCGGTATCTGTGACATCTTTAACCTCAAGTCCAATCAATCCATCGTCAATTAGAATCTGTGTTCCAACTGTGACATCTTTTGGAAGATCCTTATAAGTAATACTACAGCGAGTCTGATCACCCTTAATATCCTGTGTTGTCAGTGTGAAAGTCTGTCCTTCCTCAAGAATAACTTTCCCCTCTTCAAAAAGTCCCAAGCGAATCTCAGGTCCCTTTGTGTCAAGAAGTGCTGCAACTGGGCGGTTTAACTCTTCACGAAGCTTCTTTAACATACGAAGACGTCCGCGTTGTTCATCATGTGGACCGTGCGAAAAGTTAAAACGTGCAACGTTCATACCCTCCTCGATAAGCTGACGCATCACATTTTCATCGTCAACAGAAGGTCCAAGTGTACAAATGATTTTTGTTTTTCTGTAATACATACGATTTACCTCTTATTTCTTGATTAATGTTCCCATGCCCCCAGAAATAGTAGTTCCGTCCTTATTTAACTTTGTAATAAGAACAGATTTAATCGCAGACTCACCAATAAAATCGATGGCTGCCTCAATTTTCGGCTTCATTGTTCCCTCTTCGAATTCGCCAGCTGCAAGAAGTCTCTTTGCTTCCTCCAATGTTAATGTATCCAGCTGACACTCATCAGCGGTACCAAAGCCTGTGCAAACCTTATCCACGCTTGTAAGAATCACAAGCATATCTGCATCTAAAAGCTCTGCAAGTTTGCCAGCCGCAAGGTCCTTCTCAATCACTGCGCTAGCGCCCTGGAGCTTATTATTCTGTTGGAGAACTGGAATTCCACCTCCGCCACACGCGATAACCACCTGATCTGCATCAGAAAGTGCACGAATGGCGTCAATTTCAACCACATCCATTGGCTTTGGCGCTGCAACGATACGACGGTATCCGCCTTCCACCTCAACGACATGATTTCCTTTGCTCTCCTGTTCTTCCGCTTCCTCCTTTGACATCACACGTCCAATCACTTTACTTGGGCTGTAGAAAGCCTCATCGTAAGGATCCACCGTAACCTGTGTCAAAATCGTAGAAACAGATTTGTAAATACCACGGTTTAAAAGTTCAGAACGAATTGCGTTCTGCAAATCATATCCAATGTATCCCTGGCTCATAGCCGAACAAACGGACATTGGAGTAGCTGTATATTCAGGGTAGATACGACAGAATTCGCTCATAGCGGTGTGTATCATACCAACCTGTGGTCCATTGCTATGTGTGATTACCACCTGGTAATCATCGCGGATAAAATCCGCAACTGCCTTGGCAGTACGAACGGTTGCCTCGTGCTGCTCTGGTAAAGTTGTTCCTAACGCCTCATGCCCCAGCGCAATCACAATCTTTTTCTTCTTCATGTCTAACCCTCCTTGTATTTTCTCCAAATATACCCTAACATATTCGGATTCTATTCCTTTATTCTTTTAGAAATGGCGTAGCATATCACTTGCATGCCACCCTTATATTATACCATACTTCCTTGCAGTTTTGCCGTATGAAATGTTGGAATCTGACGAGTGCTTCGCCTGTTTTCCGCATTATACGTCCCCCTTACACTTCCAGTATCTTGGCCACCGTCTCTAAAAATATCTGTTACATTTCGTATGCTTCATCCGTTATCGGATTGTCATCCAAGAAAGCCTTCTTGGAAATGAAATTATAGGTTGTAACAATCATAGACGAAAGCACCTTTGCAATCGCATAAAAAATATGGAAATACTCAACGGTAATCCACATAATTACCTGCGTCAATCCCAAACCAATCATGCTAAGAAGTACAAACACAACGAATTCCTTCGTCTTACTCATATCCTCTCTTCGCACAAAAACAAACTTCATAAGTAGAATGTAGTTTAGAATTACAGATGCTGTATAGGAAATTCCGCTAGAAACAAAATAGCTGCATACCTGCATCTCTGTAAGTAAAATCAGCCCAAAATAGTCTACCGCGAAACAAATTATACCAACCATGCCAAACCGGAAAGCTTGTTTGAACAGTTCTTTAAATTTGCTCATATCACTCTCCTGAAAAAATAGTACCACTAGGATAACACTTATTTTAAGCATTAGTTTACCTATTATAGCACAAAAAAATTCCATGTGCAATCCATTATCTGTCTGTATAAATCAACAAAAAATGGGCAGAAAAAACGTTTTTTCTACGCCTTTTCTGCCCATTGTTAACATATCTTCTCAAATATTACTTCTTTTCAGGTATTATCGCCGTTTTTGCATATCACTTCATTTCCCTAGAAATGTGAAGCGATTTTAAACAGGTTATTTAGTTCTTTCCGGTTAAGGTAACCTCGATTTCCTTCTCTTCATATCGATCCGCACGAACCGCAACCTTCATGGTTACCTTCTCTCCTGCAGAATGATAAGCAAGTTCTTCCTTCAATTCTGCCATCGAGCTAATCTTCTTTCCAGCGATCTCCATAATAATATCGCCTTCCGTAATTCCCGCATTATCCGCAGCAGCCCCAGATACTACCTTATAAACATAGGCGCCTTCTGGAAGATTATATGCTTTCGCAACATCTGCACTGACATCATAGCCCTGGATTCCAAGGTATGCCGTCTTTGCCTGTTCCACCTTTTCGCGAGAGATTAACTGTTCAATAATTGGTATTGCATCTGACATTGGGATTGCATATCCCATTCCCTCAACACTAGTGTCCGAATACTTTGCAGAGTTAATTGCAATTACCTGACCACTGGCATTGAGAAGTGCGCCTCCGCTGTTTCCTGGGTTAATAGCAGCATCTGTCTGAATTAAATTATCAATGGTAGAACTTGCTCCTGAAGAATCTGAAGTTGTAATGGTACGATTCAATGCAGAAATCACACCTGTTGTGACAGACTGCCCATATCCCATAGCATTTCCGATTGCAATACAAGCGCTTCCAACCTTGATATTCTTCGCATCATTAATGGTTGCAACCTTAATATTTTTTATCGTGTCTTCTTTTACACTTGAAAGTGCAACTTTAATGACTGCCAAGTCATGTGAGGCATCTGTTCCTTTTATCTCTGCCGGCGCTGTTGTTTCGTCCGCAAATTGTACCGTAAGTGCAGAAGAGCCTTCCACCACGTGATTATTGGTTGCAATATATAAATAGTTGCCATCCTGTTTCACAATGATTCCGGATCCTGCCGACTGTACTTCCCTTGTTCCAGACTGTCCGAAAAAGCTCTGTATCTGCTGTGTTGAGGTATTCGTAATTGCTACAATTGCAGGCATAACCTCATCCACAATGTCCGAAACATCCACTAATTCTTTTGCGCTTCCTGATGAAGTTGGCTCCACCTTCTCAACCGTAAGCGTACCATCTACGATTTTTTCCGCAGAACGAATTCCTAGCATGTCTCCCGCAAAATACTGTACTCCAACAAATGCGGTGCCGCTTACCAGCCCAAACACAAGAGCAATTGCAACCACCTTCATAAGCTTCGTTCCAAAGCCGCTCTTCTTTCTTGGAGTTTGCGTACTCTGCTGATACGAAGTGTAGCCACTCGCATTTCCATTCATGTTGGTTCCATTTGCATACGTTGTATTTGTCCCATTCGTGTACGTTGTATTTGTTCCGTTCGTATACGTTGTATTTTCGTTTGTAGTATTCTGACCGTATCCGTTATTTTCATACGGATTTGTTGATGTATTTGGTTGTGTAAATGGATTTCCATAATTATTTTCGTTCATTGTTACCATCCTTTCCTTTTCCAGCTTATTTATCATATCAAATCTACTGCCATTTGCAAACGTTCTATGCTGATGTATTTTCTTTTACTCTGTCATCATAATCAGAAACTGTGAAAAAAATGTGACGCAAAGTTAAAAAAAGTAAAAAACAATCCCCGGCTACCGTCTTCGCGCTACGCTTTATCGTAGTGTGAAGCTCCTGTAACCGGGGATTCCTTTTTTCTTTTTCTCTATTTTATCGTTCTCTTTTCGATTTTATTCTTTTCGATCTTACTCTTTTCGTTTTCCCTTGTAGGCATAGGCTGCCATCAGTGCTACGCAAGGAACCGTAAATATAATACCTATACTGCCTGCAATGGCACGAATCATTTCAATCGCAACAAAGTCCGTATTCATGAGTTGTGTAAAGGACACTCCATAAGAATAGATTAACACCATCATATTCAATGAATTTCCCACAAAAGCTAATACCAATGTATTAGCCATGGTTCCCATAGCATCCCGTCCGATTTTCATACCTGACTGGAACAATTCTTTTACTGTTAGTCTAGCGTTTGCAGCATGGATTTCCTCTAATGCTGAAGAAATCGTCATTGACACGTCCATTACGGCTCCCATAGCTGCGATAAGAATTCCGCTAATGAGTAGTCCACGCATTTTCAAATCAAAGGTTGATTTCACCAAAAGAAGCGCCTCAGCCTCCTCCATTTGAAACGTTGTAACGCCTCCAATGGATGCTGCCGCCTGCGCAAAAACTGCCGCAATCACAACTCCACATAAGCTTCCAAGTGCTGCTACAATCGTCTTTTTTTGCATGCCACCAATTAAGAAAAAGCAAAATGCACTTGTAACAAATACAATTGCGCAAGTCAGCGGAATTGTATCAAATCCGCGTAAGCTTAAAGGAAGAAGAATGAACACAATACAAATCACTGTATATGCTAAACCTACAAAAGCCTTCACTCCAGACATTCCCCCCACCAGCACTAACGCCAATAAGAATAGGATTACAAGTCCGATCATAAGGGGGATTCGATTGTAGTTGTAAACACTCACACTGTATTCATCCACGCCTGTCGTATCTACACGAACGCTAATCTTGTCACCTTCCTTAACATTCACGTTATAGAGCGCGCTGAAATAATTTGTCACAAAGGAAACATTTCCCTTATAACGTCCTGTCAGTAGCTCCACCTTCATTTCCATATTTCCTTTACGAACACCCTCTACCGTCTCATCCACAGTAGTATTGTCTGATGTGATTTGCAATACCTTGGCAGTCTCATATTCCACTCCTGAGTCTTCTGTGGTGGTATAGCCTGGTCGATTGGTATTTGCATATACAATTACACCTACCATAATTCCGAGAAACAAAATAGTAGCCACTATTTTGGTAAGCAATTCCTTTTTTGTAAGATTCGTTTTATTTATCATATGTGTTTCATCCTCGCATCGCTTTTTTAATCTATAGCAGCACTTTTTCAGTCTATCACTTAGCTTTTTCAATCTTTTGCAGCACTTTTTCAATCTATCACTTCGTTTTCAACTACTCTCACAGTTTTGTCTGCTCTACTATTTTAACGTCATTTCTCTCTACAAACAAGTAAAACCAATGATTTAGACATTTCGTGTTACTAATTACTTGTTCTTCTAACAAAATCTTCCACTATCTTTAGTCTCATAAATAGAAAAATTGAGGTTCGGGCGAACTCTACTTACAAGATTAAGACTTGTTTACTTTGTTTTATATATAAATGGTCTAATATCATAGAGAGCAGTAAAAATTGGACCGTTGGAACCGCAGTTGAAACCGTTCAATTAGAATTCTTAACCAGAATTTTAACCAAAAATTTTTGACTAACCATCCTTGTAACACCTCAAAAGGACAGCTCACCATTTCACTGGTGGCTGTCCTTTCCTTTTTATCTGCTTGTTAACTTCATAGCATTACAATCAGATAATGCATCTTTTTCTTTTCACTTTTTTATCTTTTCACTCTTTTAGCCTTTGCAACATACGCAAGTGCAACAAGTCCAGCGAGTAATAACAATACATAGAATGCAATGTTACTATTATCTCCTGTCTTTGTAGTTGCAACAATTGCAGCTGGAAGTGGCTCAGAAGTAATCACATAGTCTGAGCAATGTGTCATTGTAAATGTAGCAACTCCATCTGCATAGATTGCTGTATCGATAAGCTCAAACTTATTCTTACTTGGGTTAAAGTAGTACATGTATACCTTAGAGTTATTCTTAAATCCCTGTGAAAGAAGATTCATAGTTACTTCTGCAGTTCCTGGAAGATCTCCATGATGTTCAAAGGCAACATCTACTGTCTTTATGGTTGTTGGAAGTGTTACACTCTTTAACACCTTATCAACTCCCGCAATTTGTGTACCAATTGTAGCCTTCGTTGAGAAAGATACTTCTTTGTTTACTGCGTCAAAGCTCCATACAATATTCGACTCCTTATTCTCGATTCGAATCTGTGCTTTCGCCTCCATTGCAGCCTTGATAACAGCCTTGTCAATCTCAGAAGTTCTATTGTTTACCGCAAAGTTAACCTCAACCTTAGCATTTGCATTACCACTGCTTGCTGCAGTGTCTACTGCTGCCTGAATTGCACCCATCATGTTAGCATTTACTTCATCCTGTGATGTTGCAGTTGTAACATCAAGATTAACGGAAACATTACCTGATGGAAGCACCGTTACACCTGGTGTTGGAACTTGCGTTCCAGTTCCTGCTTCTACCAATGTAATATCATCGCAGCTTCTTACACGGAATACTGGAACAAATACGTTACTGTCTCCTTCTGGATGCATGTAAAGAATACCTGTTGCAGTAACCTTAGCTCCTACTTTCACAAAGTCTGCTAAATTGTTTACGCCAGTTGTTGCTGATGTAATGTAACCATCAATGAAGATAGCAGCTTCTACACCAGTTTCATCCTTTAACCAGAACTCTGCAACCGTCTTGTTGTCAGAAGCCATCTCAACACGTGAGACAACACCTGTTGTTGTGAGGAGTGATCCTCCAAGTTTTGCATAATCCATAGCATCCTTGGTAGATACTACCTTAGGAGCATAAACCTTTGTTTCTGCATTCTTTAATACTTCTACTGAAATAACACGAAGCTCGCGGTCTCCCTGAAATTCATCTACCGTACCAGTTACACGAACCTTTGTACCAATAGCAAGTCCTGCCTCTGCATATGGGAAGATATCAATACCTGCTGTCTCATCCTGAATGAAAATGGTATCAAAGAAGGTTGTGTTTGGATTTGTTGTACCACTTGTAACATATCCCTCTACGGAGAAGATATCTCCATGCTCTCCTGCTCTTGCATCTTTGATAGAAGAAACAGGAAGTTCTACTTTAATCTCATCTAATAGATTGCATGCAATGTTGTAGTTTGCATATGGAAGGTCGTCATTGTTGTCCTTCTCAGCCTTTACTTCAAAGTCTGATAAAAATACGGTACCACCAACGAAGATATTACCATTTGCCTTTGTCTTCTGATGTGCTAATGCGATAACTTCGCCTTTTTTCACATCTACACCACTATCCCCCTTAGAACCATCGTCGTTCTTACAGTTGATAGAATAGGTTGTATCGTGTCCAGATACCAAAGCAGTTGCTGGATATACTTTGTCATTTCCTTCTTTGCTTGTAATAGAAACGGTACATCCACTGTATGCACTATAGGTTGAATAATTGCTTTCGTTGTCTTCTTTGAAAACAGCGCCCTTTAAATATGGAGATTGTTTATCCAACTTGCTGTAGTAGAGACGATACTGCTGACCACCATTGTTTACTTCATCATAAGCCTCATCACTGTTCATCTTAATCGTAGAACCACAAGCCTTCAAAAGCTTATTCATTTCTGTTGCAGTCTGACAATCGGTAGAATCCTGATAATCTGCAATACCGCAGGCAATTAATGTTCCTCCGTTTGCAACATACTCTGCAACCATGCTGATGAAAGAATCCTCAAAATGCGATACCTTATATTCTCCAGCGTTTGCAGTTCCGCTCTTCTTTGCAGGTGCAGATACTACAAGTGCGCTACAGTTCTTGAGCATTTCCGGTGTAATCTCATCTTTTACAATGGTAACACGAACGTTTTGCTCCGCAGCAATCTTTGTGAAGTTACCCATATTTCCACCGTAGTATCCGGTTACATAATCGTTATAATGTGTTCCATCCACGAGTACGTTTGTAACAAGTCTTGGATCTGAATAGGTAATGGTAAGAACGTCTTTATAAATCTTGTCCACACCATTTAAGGTTGCATGAACCTCTACATTAATACGGTAGGTTCCCGCTTTTTCCTCTGTATGTGCAAGCTCATACACAAGTGTATCATTTGGTGCAACTTTATTTTTGCCAGCAGCTGCAAGTTCTTCTGCTGTCATTTTTTTGATTACTTCCTCATATGTTGCGTATGTAATAGAAGTAATCTCAAGATCTTTTTTCTCGTTATTGTATAATTCAAGTTTAATGTTAGCATTTTCACCTGCTACTGGGAGATCTGTAGTAGTAGATGTCTTGTTAATTCCACAAGCTTCTACCTCGCCTACCCATACAGGTGCTGTTACAGCGATATCTTTGTCGCCCTCTGTCACTTTTAAATAGTAATAAGAGTAGTTCGCTGGCACTTCGAATTCTACAGTTGCCTGATTGCTTGTAATCTTCTTTGATGCCACACATAAACCACCATTTACGATTACCTGTACGTTACCAATGATATCTTTTGCATCTGGGTCCTTGATTTCAGCCTTGATAGATACGGTATCACCTACTGCATCCTTCTCAAGGATTGTTCCCATAATGTTATCATTTAAGGTGTAGTAAATGTATAAGTTGTTATCCTCTGTTGCATACATACGACGATTTCTCATCGCATCATAGATTGCATCCTGACTATTGTCGTTCGTAAGAGCAACTGTTCTAGCAGTATTTGCATCTCCCCATTTAGCCTTATGGTTATCCTGGTTGTTGGTAGGTGCAATATGCCATCCTTTATCCAATGCTCTTGTGTAGTATTCATAGCTTGGGAAATATCCGCTTGAACCGATAGTTCCTTCGCCATTTCCTACCTCAATCATGTTAATCAGATAATCGTTTGCTTCTGTATAATATGCGAAATCACTAAAGTCACCAAAGGTTGTACCAGGGTGATTAAACATACTGATAGAATCAGGAGCTGTATTCAATGCTTTGTAGTAATTCTGAAGAGCTGTTGCATAGGTAGAATACTCTTTCTGCGTACGGCTCTGGAATCCTGCTGTATTGAAGGTATTCATATGTCCAAGTCCATTTGACCATGTCATCTCATAGCCATATAGACAAGTAAATTTATCATCGGAATATTTCTTTGCAAGTGCATGACCATATGTCCACTCATCGGTGTCCTTTGTATCTACATTCTTGGAAATAACAGAATCTGCTGCATTATCCAAAGAGTTTGAATGGTCCGTTACAACAAGGTAATCCAAATTGTCTACCTTTCTTGCATACTGGAAAGCCTCCTCACAGGTACCTGCACCATCTGAGAAATTGGTGTGTGCATGAACCTGTCCAAAGAGAACTTCATATTTGCTATTTGCCTTCTCAGAAAAAGCGAGTGTTGAGACAACCGAATCTTCGTATCCCTCTTTTACTGCTTTCACCTTGTAGGAAACTGGAAGTTTATCCAAAGAAAGCACACCACTATACTCTTTCCACTCAAGAGTAGCTTCTTCCTGACCTTCCTTATAAGATGCATAATAGATTTTTGCATCTTCTGTTTTTGTCTTTAAGGTAACCTTCGCACCTTTTACAACAGCTCCACCATTTGGAGTTGCTTTTACAGTCTCGCACTTACTCTGCTCGAACTGATACATCATTTTAATGCTATCGGCAAGTCCACTCTTAGTAGCATAGGTAGTAATCACACATGGAAGCTTCGATAATACAATGCCCTTTGAAGCATCATAAGTCTGCACTTCACCGCCATCTACGGTATATTTAATGGTTGCACCATCAGTTGCTGTCGATAACTCAAGCTTTGTATTTTTAGCAACAGTTCTAAGATTTGTCTCCTCATCTGCTGCAATGGAAGATTTCACATAACCCACAATGCTGTCAGAAACAATTGGGTTCGCCATAACCTTCACGCTGTCTACACGAATTGTTGCCCCTTTTGTAATTACTTTCTCACTACCGTCTTTATTCTTCTCAGAAGTTGCAACCTTTTTCCCTGGAATCATACGAACGTATAATTTCTCTGCATTATCTGCTCCTCGTGGAACATCAAAGCTAAAGCTTACATAGTAAGTAGGTGCAAGGGAAGTTCTTGCAACACCATCTGTAATTTTGCCTGAGCCACTCTCTTCACTAGGTGTTTCATTCTTATATACAGTATAAGCATATTTGTAGGTTCCCTCTTCAAAATTGTCGAAGTTGGTTCCATCGGTTGAATACTGTAACTGAAGGCTTCCAGGTGCTGTGTTTGTGGCACGAAGTCGGAAAGACATCTTCATATTTCCATATCCCTTAGTTGGGAATGTGAACTGCATGTAGTCGTTATTTCCAGTTCCTAATCCAGCTCCTAGCATATAGTAATTCGTAGATCCTGTATTGGAAGAAGTTGCTTTATCATATGGAACTGTCTTATTTCCATTTACCACTGCAGTAAATTCAGCATTGGTATCTTTTAAGTCATTGACAGAATAAAGATCTCCATAAATTCCAAGCTGATTCTTCACATTAGCTTCATCATAATTTGCGTTACCACCCCACTGAGCGATTACGTTCGTCACATCAGAATCAACCGGAAGTGAAGGAGCGCCATGCTTTGTTTTGAAAATCTTTAATGCATAACTGTCCTCATTTTTTTCCTGATAGCTATAGGGTTTGAAGCCTTTATAATATTCTAAGTACTGTGGGTTACCATTGTACTTTGCATTTGCATTGATAAGATATACACAGTCTGCAGTTGTTGCAGCTCCTAGTTTCCATAGTGCATATTCATTAGCAGAAGTTTCAAACGTAAGCGTGCTTCCAGTTGCTCCACTTGTTAAAAACTTGCCATCTGCTACCAAATAGAACGCATCTCCATGTGCAACAGCCTTTAACTCTGCCATCCCCTCAGCAAGTGTAATTTTTCCTTCAAGTACTGCTGCATCTGTTCCATCTACAACCTTTTTGTTATTTGCATCTGTAAGTCCAAGTACTTTCTTTGCATTTGGACAATACACAAGTAATTTGTCGCCGTCCACCAAGGTATTATCCAAAGTAGCAACCTTAGCTACAACCTCTGGTGTTTCTGGTGTTGTTGGTCCCTGTGCAGCTTTAAGCTTATACTCAAATGTAACCACGTCACTATCTAAATAGCCATCTTTGCTTGCATATGCCTTAATCTTCTTAGAAGCATTGATTACGATCTTACCCTCATATGGTTTGAAGTTTGTTGTATTGTCATCGCTATAGTAGATCTTAGCGCCCTCAGTGGCTGTAGAAAGAATAACTTCTGTATCCTTCTCCACCTCTTGACTTGCATCAACATTTGAAATTACAGTCTCACATTTTGCTTTCATTTCAGGTGCTGTCATTCCATCGATAACAGTACCTGAAAGTTTCACATTATTAAGGCTTGTAGTTCCACCTACGGCTACAGTTCCATTATTTACGCTGACATCGTCTCTCGCATAGATTTGAACCAATACCTTGGTGTTTTTGATCTCTGTTGGAAGCGAAAATGTAAGCTTCTGCTGATTTGTGTCTGTCAGTTCAATCTTCTCATCCAAAACCTTCCAAGCCTCAGCCGCTTCTGCTTTGCATCGCACGCCAAAGTGCCTGGTTCCTGTTTTTGATGAACGAATTGCTGCTTCGAATGTCAAATTTTCATATGCAGCTGCATCAACGGTAACCGTCCACGCTAAATCCGTAATTGCATTTACATTTAGTCCCATGCTTGAGACATTTGCAAATGTTGCACCATTGAGTTCAATGGTTCCCTCTCCTGTTGTTGCCTGTGCTGGCAACGATGACACAGGTTTGTCTGTACTGTAGACAAACTCTGCAATTGTTCTTGGCGCAGCTGCTGCAATCGCCTTCAATGAAGAAACATCACCAAAAATGGTGGTCATCACCGTAAGCAATGCCATAAGCAAAGCACCAATTCGTTTTGAGTACTTTTTCATCGTTTACTCCCTTCTATTTTTTTCCGTATTGGATTGTGTACCCCCCTGAGGGGAAGAACGGCAACATTCTAGCATTGTTTCCCCTTGCATACATGTGCCATTAGTACCAAGTAATAAATAATTGAAGTACTACTAATGTATTTTTATCAATACATTATGTACCCTAATCAAACTTATAATGTAGCGAAATAACATACGCCTTTTCCATGTTCGTCGCAACCTCACTAATTCTTCTTATCAGAACACAAAATGCCTCGTTATAATTTCCATTATAACAAGGCATTCTCTCTCTTTCTCTCTTACCTGACTCTATACAATTATAAAATGTGATTTTTCTTCTTTCTTACAACAATTGTTCCCGCAATAAGTGAAGCAACTCCAATGACTGCAATTCCGCCAAGAACCTTATACACAGTATTTAGCTGTTTCCAAAAGTTCTTCGTTGTCTTTGTAGCTTGTACCTCTAACGTATCGTTCACTATCTTTTCAAGTTCTTCCTGCTGTCCACCTGCTTCGAGCATCTCACTATTTTCTGTGATATTTCCCAAATTTGTTTCCTTTGAAGCATTATCTTCCTGCTTAAAAGCTCGTCCTGCTGGGTCTCCATAATTTTTCTCATCTGGAGTTACCACAACAGCACTCTTTTCTTTTCGCTTCTCTTCTGTACTTTCTGTATTCTCTGTGGATACTGCCTCTTTTAAGGTAACATTTTCCAAAATATAGTAATTTTTTGTTTTTTTAACAAATTTCCAAGCCTTAACATCATGTTCCTTTGCGAACTTTCCCAAATACGTTCTTCCGTTTGCCTCAATAGTCTCTGGTGAAGCATCTTTCGCAAACAATACGTTTCTCTGGAATGTCTCTCCGGTCTCTGCAATTCGATAGATATACGTTACTTCCTGTCGACTATTATAGTCTGGCATCAAATACAACTCATTTATACTCTTGTCCTCATCGTTCAGTCCCGCTGATGGTTGTTCGGTAATCCCAGGCTTTGGCATAATTTGCCACTGAAAGAATGCGTCGTCGTCTCCCTCCAATTGTTCTGGGACATTCTGTTTAAAAATCGTATTTAAAAAGGCCTCATCCACCTGTTGATTTGCATCATAGAAAACCACCCATTCTTCTGGAATACCTGCCTCTTCGCAATCATACTTATAATGCAGAATCAATGCATTCTTTTGATATCTAGCCTTCAATTCTAGTCGCAAACCATCCGAAACCACCTCAAAATCTTCCAAGTGTAACGTTTGATTCGTACATGGCTGATACTCCAATAGTTTCTCACGTATATATGCTTCTCTATCCTGCTCAGCAAGTGTCTCCCATGCATCAAGTGCCTCCCAAGCAGATTGCTCACGTACCCGTAATTGTTCATTCACCAAATTGGAAATGGTTACCAGATATACCGCCTGATTAAATCTTGGAAAAAGGGTAATCTGTTTTATATACCCATCCTTTGCATCACTTATCGTATCCATACGATACTCTTCCAATGGAGCCTCGCGCTTCCACGTTGTATGTTCTAACGCGCTCTCTCTACGCTCCAATTCGTCATCTGACAGCATACCACTTGCATACTCTTGTTCCGCTTCTGCAAATTCTGCCTCAATTTCTCTTGTAAATACGTCCCATCCTATGACGGAAGCTCCCTCAACCGTTGGATAAGTCGCTAGCATACTTGCCAACTCCTCCGCCTGTGCTTCCAACGTTTGTACCGTATCTTCTAATGCATCCTGCTGCCCCACAAAATAACAATCCTTTAAGAGACCTGTTCCCTCTCGTGATTGTACCTGTCCAGATACAATACAAAACTCCTGATATTCTCTCTCCTCTATAGGAAGTTCTCCATCAAAATTATAAATCCGAAAAGAAAGAAACGTATTCTGTTCTGGAAGTTTTGCCGCAAATGTCGTACATTTTGCGCTTAATTGTAGGCAAAGTGCCATTATGATGATTATACCAATCCGGCTTTTCCACCTATTCATTCCTTCCCCGTCCCTTCTATATCATCAATTTCTTGTCTATCTCCACATTTCACTTTCTATTAGTACTTAGATTTTACCGCCTTTTTTTCATAGATACAACTGTATTTTTATCCTAGAAAAGGCGATGCATATCATTTCACCGCCTTTTTGCTCATTTCATCGATTTATTCTTTTTTCTTATAATTGGAGCCATATCTACCATGTGATGTACTATCGGTAACCGTTTGAGAACGCTCGCCAAAAGAAAACTGAGTGCGAACACCACAGCCGTAAGCCCTAATCGCCCCAGCCAATTGTGTGCGCGCCATAGCTTTGTAGCCACAACAATCACATTCATATGTAATACATAGATTCCCATGGTACTTTGCCCAATTTGACGAATTAATGTGCCGATACAATTTTCGCTTTTTCTATAATAAGAAGAGAACGCATACGCTCCAATTACCATTCCTACCATAAAAATGCTTTCAAAATTATATGCTGGATTGAAGGTCACCTGATAACGTTTGCTCATCCCAATGCCATATGCTATTGCAAATATCCATGTCACGACGCCTATAAGACTCCATCTCACTCTGTTCTGCTGCACCTTATCTTTGTTACGATACAGGATTCCTCCTAGCATAAAGTAGAATAGATAGCATAGATTTGTCATTGGAGTATAAAGTGTCAGGAACCCTTGCAATTCCTGTAGCAGTGTCACGCTTCCATATAACGAAAAATAATCCACCAGCATCTGCAATATTCCATTTCCTAGAAAGAAAAAGCCCACTACACCAAATGCAAACCGATAGATTTCATATGCTTTATCATACGCTAGCTTCAAAAGGGGAAACAGTATGTATACCGCTGTTAAGTTTTGTAAGAACCACAGCACTCCCGTATAGAGACTTCCTACGTGGGTTTGCAATACTATATGTAAAATATTTTCTAAACTAATGTCCCCATGATTTACAAGTATACCGGCAGTCGCCATCACGGTTGCCCAAAACAAAAACAAAAATATGAGTTTCCCTATTTTCTGCAAATGTGCTCCTAATTGAGCCTCTTTAGAGAACAATAGAAATCCATTTATCATGACAAAAAGCGGAACGCCCTCTGAAGCCAGACGCATGGCATATTGCACATAATTTCCGACTGTAGCCTGCGGCATAAGATTCGTGTCCCACAACTCTGTGTGTATCATAATCACCGCAAGAATTGCAATTCCTTTAAGTAAATCTATATTGTCAAAGTGTTCTTTCCTTTGCTCCTTCATAATCGCTCCTAATTGTTGCTTTATTCTCTTGCTATCATAGCATTAAAAAGGCGATGAGGTCAAACCTCACCGCCTTACATAAATCATACTATGAGAGAAAGCGCATCTTATGCTTTCACTTTTTTGCGAAGTGCAACTGCTGCAACACCCATACCAGCAATAAGAATTACTACCATAGATGCGATTGGAGCTGTATCACCAGTAGTTGGTGCTTTAGCTTCTGTAACGATTGCTGCTGGAAGTGGCTTATCAGAAATTACGTAATCTGAACAGTGTGTCATTTCAACTGTCAAAACATCATCTTTGATTTTGCCTTTTCCTGATAACTCGTATTTCTCTGTTGTCTCGTTGAAGTAGTAGAAGTATACTTCACCCTCTTTGAATCCATGATTCTCTGGTAAAGCGATATCTACAGTTGCTTTTCCTGGAAGTACACCATCATATGTAAATGCAATCTGAAGTGTCTTTGTTGTCTCTGGAACAACTTTAAGAACTTCTGTCATTTTCTCATCTTTAATACCAACTTTAATCTCAGGAACAAAGTCTTTATCAGCTGCTGTAATCTTATCGAATTTCCATACATTCTTTCCAGATTTTACTTCAACTGGTAAGCCTTTCTCTTTTGCTTTTGCAAGAGAATCCTTCTCAATTGCTGTGTTTTCTGCAACTTCAACTGTAACCTTTTCTGTTGCATCGCTGATTGCCTTGTCAACTGCTGCAGTCACCTCTTTTTGAAGGGCTTCTACACTTGTTCCTTGAACCTGTGTTCCCTGATCAAATCCACCAGTACCGCCTTCTGGTTTCGCATTTCCCTCTGTCTGCTGTGCATCCTCAGGTGACTGGGTAGCCATTGCTGTTGTGCATGATCCGATGATCATTGTACTTGCAAAAAGAATTGCAAGCGCTTTTTTCAATACATTACTCTTCATTTTGTGTTCTCCTCTTCTTTATTATTCTTCTTCGCCACCCCTGACGAATCTAGTACCATTCTACCACCCACTTGCATTTTGTCAATCTTAAGCACTAGCTTTTATCACATTTCAACGTTTTGTATAAACCAATATAGAATTACGGTACTAATTTTGTAACTATTTTTATAAAGATTTAATAATTTCATTTAGAGGTGTAATCTCACCTCTCGCTAGTCCCATAATAAGAAGCGGAAGTATATCAATAAATACTGTATTAATATTAAACAGTGTAGTTCCTTCATATGCTAGAACTGCCAATAAGAGAACATAATACACGGGATTCTGTTCCCCTTTTCTCCCTATCGCAACAAGCGTTCCCATAAGCCAGATATAGTAGCAAATCGTGGCAAGAGCCCCATGTGTCAATAATAATTGAAGGAGTGTATTGTGTGCCACATTAAAGGAAGGGCGTCCAGCCAAAAAAAGCTGTAAATTCCAATTTGCAGCCATTGCATATCCTAGTGTATCTGGTCCTGTCCCCAAAAGCTTCTTCTGCCATGACAGCTTCTGAAATTCCTCCAGACACGCTTGCCATACCGCTCCACGTAAGGTTCCCCAGTCCTGGGTAATGTATAGTTTCGCCAATAAGCTATTGGTCACATTTCCATGCACTACAAAATTAACCCAAATCCACAACATAATTCCTGCAGTGATTGAGAAAATTAGAACCAGCAGCGCAGTCTTTTTCAACACCACATGCACCTTAGAAGGTAATTTCCAGCTTCGCTTTCCCATTAGAATACTGATTCCCGTAAGAATCGCCAAACAGCCAATTACCGGTAGCAACCAGCTTGCATACGCAATCTTAACGCAAATTCCTGTTACATATTTTAGATTTGGCCAAAGCTGAGGCATTATCCGAAATACATAGTGTTCCAGTGCTAATATCAGAATCGAACCAAAATATATACTCCACTGTTCCACGCTCGTAAGAATAATCCACCCACCTAAAATATATACAAGAATTGCTATGTATCCCATGTCCGCGCCACTCGTCACTACCGCATATCCCGAAATCCCCATAACTATCATATGAAATCTACGCTTCGCCTTTTCTTCTGTAAAAAGACTCATACCTGCGGCCAGTACAAACAGAATTCCCATATATACCGATTGCAACCCGATATTTCCAATGGTTGCATTCATAATATATTTTGATTCCTCTGCCATATTCGTGTAAACGCCGAGTGGATCAATCCACATCTGATTTAGTATTGCGAGGGCACCTACGATAGCTCCCCCTATCTCAAACCAATATAAGGCAACCAGATAGCACTTCGCATTGGAAATCAACATCCATAACGCATACACATACAAAAAGGAGGTTAACATTCCAATATTTCGAGAACTAATTCCCGTTAATGCTTGCGAGCGATAGTCCGACTGCATTGTGCTTATCACCGTAAACACTAAAAATCCAATTCCAAAGAAGTCAAACCAACGCAATTTCATAAAATTTAATTTATCTTTTTTAAAAATGCGAATACAGATATAGAGAAAGGCCGCTCCCGATGTTACATTTTTTGCAAAAAGGTATTTTGTCTCGGTAATATCAAACAACTTGTTATGCATGGCTAGCGGAAATGCTACAAACATCAAAAAAAGATAACCTAATACTAATAAATCCTGCAGATCAATCCACTTTTTCACCTTTTCAAGTATTGAGTTCCGTTCATTGTATTCCTGCTCGTTGTCCATCTCTTCCCCCTACCATAGCTAACATAAAAAACAATATCGGTGTTACTAAAGTCTGTTGAATGCTTACCATATCCATCGCTGCATATGCTACAATGCCGACTCCCACACCTGCAATCCATGAATAACTACGTTTTGAAAAAGCGCTGTGCACAGCACTCCATAATAGATTCAAGTAACATAACAATCCAACTAAGCCTGTAGAAATCAAATAGTGCAGATACACGTTGTGCGCATTATTAAAATAATAGCCAATTTCTTCAATCATGCGATTCCAATATTGGTTCAACATAATTACGCCCACATTTCCCTGTCCGAAGCCAATTGCTTTCCGATAAAATGGCGCATGGCTATAATACTCCCAGAGTCTTGACCAAACATAGCCACGATCGGTTCCCCATGAATCTGTAAATCGAAGTACCGCCTCCAAGCCACCCAGCTTTCGATTCGTATCAATAACAGAAAAGAAAAAGAAGCTTCCCATCACAAACACAACCGTACTTATTACTATTACACGTGCCAAATTTCCAACAACTCGAAAATACCGATCTCGCTTTATCCAATATGGAAGAAACGAAAGTGCAAGGCAAAAAGCTACTACAACAAGTAGCCAAACATAATGATTTGCGATGAAACGCCCCATCGCAGACATCCTTCTTGCACCTGGCATCATTCTATAAATCGCCGAATACACAACCATTCCCGATAAAGCGGCAGACAACACCAGCCAGAATTTGTCATGTTCTTCTCGTTTTCCAAACCACAAAAATATCAGACAACACATAATCGTTCCAAATCCTAAATAGGTGGCATCTGTGTTGGAAGATAAAATTGCAGCTCCTTCTAGCGCCGTAACCACATATACCAAATATCTCATCCATTTCTTTTCCGCGTAAAGTCCTTGGAACAATACACTTGGAAACACGAGATTTACATACAATCCGTACAAAGAGGTATTGCCTATGGTTGACAAGAAATTCTGCTTGTTATCCATATGCAAATCTCCATAGATTCCAAACAAATCGAAGCCTAAAAATTGAAGCAACGCAAATCCAACAACAA